>NZ_JBFTZE010000002.1:0-496757 GCF_056406935.1 Pseudomonas sp. P1_A1
TGCTGTCAAGCGGTTATTTTCAGAAGTTTTCAAAGTTTCCCGTAAGAAACATCAGCAACTTCAACCACTTGCGCTTCCGATCTCTCGTTAGCGGGAGGCGAATTCTACAGCGTTAGTCGCTGCTGTCAACACCTCTTTTTCTCCGCTTTCGACCGAGAAGATCGAATCGTTAATAAGGCGACAACATCCTGCCTTACCAACTCCTTCTGGCCTCGATGAACTGAAGCGTAATCGCTGTCGAAAACTACGTAACTCGTTGTTTACCAAGGAGTTTTCCGTTTCGACTGCGCCGGAAGTGGGGCGAATTATAGACGTCCAGAATCTGCCGTCAACCTCTAATTTGGCTTTTCTATCAATAGCTTGCAGAAAGCCGGAAAACCGCCCGCTTTCCTTCTATAGAGGAGAGCAAAACCACTCCCTCTATAATAGAAGAGGACTTCAGAGCACCCCCGCCTCTTTGAAAGCAGCGACTGCACCGGCATCCAGACCCAATACCCGCTGCAAAACCTCCAGCGTGTGCTCACCCAGTAAAGGAGGTGCGCTACGGTACTCCACTGGCGTCTCGGACAGGCGTATCGGGCTCGCAACTTGCGGTACGATCCCGGCCAAAGCATGAGGCAGCTCAATAGCCAACCCACGAGCCTGAACCTGAGGGTCGGCAAACACCTGGGCCAGGTCATTGATCGGCCCACACGGCACGCCTGCCTGCTCCAACTGCGTCACCCATTCAGCAGTGGTCTTGAACACGGTCGCCTGACGGATCAGCGGGATCAGCACCGCCCGATTTACCACCCTTAACTTATTGGTCGCAAAACGCGGATCATCCGCCCACTGAGGCTGCCCGGCCACCTCCGCAAATTTGCGGAACTGCCCATCATTACCCACGGTGAGGATGAAGTCGCCATCGGCTGTAGGAAAGTCCTGATAAGGCACGATGTTCGGATGGGCGTTGCCCAGGCGCTTAGGCGCAATGCCCGTCGTCAGGTAGTTCATCGCCTGGTTCGCCAGACACGCCACCTGAACGTCCAGCAATGCCATATCAATGTGCTGACCGCCACCGCCATGATCCCGATGAGCCAGCGCAGCCAGGATCGCTACCGTTGAATACAGCCCAGTCAGAATGTCTGTCAGCGCCACGCCGACTTTCACCGGGCCCGCACCTTCATCTCCTTCGGGGCGACCGGTCAAACTCATCAGACCGCCCAAGCCCTGGATCATGAAGTCATAACCCGCACGCTTGGCATACGGGCCGGTCTGACCGAACCCGGTGATCGAGCAATAGATCAGCTTCGGATTGGCCACCTTTAGCGACTCGTAGTCCAGCCCATATGCCGCAAGACCACCGACCTTGAAGTTCTCGATGAGGATATCCGACTTCGCCGCTAACTCACGCACCAGCCGCTGACCCTCTGGCCGCGTGAAGTCGATGGTCACCGATTGCTTGTTGCGGTTGGCGGACAAGTAATAGGCCGCCTCGCTGGTGTTCTCGCCATAAGCGTCTTTAAGGAACGGAGGCCCCCAGGCACGCGTGTCATCGCCATTGCCCGGGCGCTCGACCTTGATGACGTCAGCCCCAAGGTCCGCAAGGATCTGCCCGGCCCAAGGCCCGGCGAGCACCCGCGACAAATCCAGTACCCGTAGATGCGAAAGCGCGCCCATGGCCGTTCTCCTATTAATAGAACGCCTGGAGGCCGGTCTGCGCGCGACCGAGGATCAGCGCATGGACGTCATGCGTACCTTCATAGGTATTCACCACTTCCAGATTGACCAGGTGGCGAGCCACACCGAACTCATCGGAGATACCGTTGCCACCCAGCATGTCGCGCGCCATGCGGGCGATGTCGAGAGACTTGCCGCAGGAGTTGCGCTTCATCATCGAAGTGATCTCGACCGCGGCAGTACCTTCATCTTTCATACGCCCCAGACGCAGGCAGCCTTGCAGCGCCAGAGTGATTTCGGTCTGCATGTCGGCCAGCTTTTTCTGGATCAACTGAGTGGCCGCCAATGGACGACCAAACTGCTGACGATCCAGGGTGTACTGACGAGCGGTGTGCCAGCAGAACTCGGCAGCGCCCAGTGCGCCCCAGGAAATGCCGTAACGCGCCGAGTTAAGACAGGTAAAAGGGCCTTTCAAACCACGGACATCCGGGAAGATGTTCTCTTCAGGAACAAACACGTTGTCCATGACGATCTCGCCGGTGATGGAGGCACGCAAGCCGACCTTGCCGTGAATCGCCGGAGCGCTCAGACCTTTCCAGCCCTTCTCCAGCACAAAGCCACGAATGTCGCCCGCGTCGTCCTTGGCCCAAACCACGAATACATCAGCGATCGGGCTGTTGGTGATCCACATTTTGCTGCCGGTGAGGCTGTAGCCGCCTTCCACTTTGCGTGCACGAGTAATCATCGCGCCCGGGTCGGAACCGTGGTCAGGCTCGGTCAGACCGAAGCAACCGATCCACTCACCCGAGGCCAGCTTCGGCAGGTATTTCTGCTTCTGTGCTTCGGTACCGAATTCGTTGATCGGCACCATGACCAGCGAGGACTGCACGCTCATCATCGAGCGATAGCCGGAGTCGACACGCTCAACTTCACGGGCAATCAGACCGTAGCTGACGTAGTTAAGGCCGCTGCCACCGTATTGCTCAGGAATGGTCGCACCCAACAGACCCACCTCACCCATCTCGCGAAAGATCGCCGGGTCGGTCTTCTCATGACGGAAAGCCTCGAGAACGCGCGGCGCGAGCTTCTGCTGAGCGAATTGCTGAGCCGTGTCGCGAATCATGCGTTCTTCTTCAGTGAGCTGTTGATCCAGCAGCAGGGGATCGATCCAGTTGAAGCTAGCTTTACCGCCCATGAGTGAGTCCTCTCGAATCGGGTCAAATAACGTGGATTGATCCTAGGCCGGGTTCGGCATCCCGGCAAACGAGGTTTTCGCATACTGTTGTGCTAATTTCTCACTTCGAAACGTTGCAAAATCGCCTTCATGCAATGCATTAGTGAGGTTGACGTACATGCGCAGGAAGATCCCCAGCACAACAGCGCTGATCAGCTTTGAAGCGGCAGCGCGCCACGAGAGCTTTACCAAGGCTGCCCAGGAGCTTTCTCTCACTCAGGGAGCGATTTGCCGACAGATCGCCAGCCTCGAGGAGTTCCTCAATGTTGAGCTGTTCCGGCGTTCACGGCGCGGAGTGAAGCTGACAGAAGCCGGGCTTTCCTACAGCCGCAGGGTGGCGACCCAACTCGACGCGGTTGAACGGGACACCTTGTCAGTGATGGGCCAGCAAGGCGCTAATGCGATTGAGTTGGCGGTGGTTCCGACCTTCGGCACTCAATGGCTGCTGCCACGACTCAAGGATTTCCAGCACAAACATCCGGAGGTGACGGTCAACCTCACCAACCGTACGCGCCCCTTCCTGTTTGCCGACACCGACTTCGATGCCGCCATTTATTTCGGCGACGCCGACTGGCCAGGTACCGAATCCCACAGGTTAATGGGTGAGAACCCGATGCCGGTGTGCAGCCCCACGCTGCTGGGCCAAAAAACCAACCTGAGCCCCGGTGAAATCGCCGAGTTGCCCTTGCTGCAGCAGACCACTCGCCCTTATGCCTGGCGCCAATGGTTCAACTCACAGAACCTGAATATCCCGCGAGACATGACAGGGCCGCGTTACGAGCTATTCTCCATGCTCGCCCAAGCAGCGATGCATGACATGGGGATCGCGCTGATTCCGCCATTCCTGATTCAGCGCGAATTGGCGGAGAAGCGCCTGATCATCGCCAATACCCAAGCACTATCGAGCATCAAGGCCTACTACCTGATGATTCCTGATCGAAAGGTCGAATCAGCCTCTTTGAAGGCATTTCGCGATTGGCTGGTGAATCAGGCACACAGCTACAACCTAGAAGGATAAAGGCTTACATCCATTAGTTGACTACGTAGTCAGCAATATAAATGCACTACAGATATAAGTATTTGTCGCATATTGACAGACTGTACCGACAAACAGCACAAACGTCCCACAAGCGTTTGAGTACGTGGCTTTGAGCCTCTATTGGCAGGCAATGACAACCTATTCACCGTGCGGATGTGTAAATTCTTGAATTTTGGCAAAAATCCTTAGAAGCCACGGCCTGCAAGGGATTTAACGGAAAGGTGCGACATTCGGTCACGGGGTGACTTGTAGTTAATTTTCCGTCACCCGTCATAATCCCTTGAAGGGCACAATGTTCGCCTGCAAAATGCCGCGCCCCGCCCTGATTTGGTGGGGTCGTGCTGATCGGCCGCCCCAGCCGCACCATCCGAAGTGCCTGGGTTTACTCAATAAGATCACGCAGGAGATTTGACGTGCACATTGGTGTTCCTCTCGAAACCCAGACGGGTGAAACACGGGTTGCTGCAACCCCGGAAACCATCAAGAAGCTGATCGGCCAGGGTCATAAGGTCACTGTACAAAGCGGCGCCGGCATTAACGCCAGCGTTGTCGACAGTGCTTATGAAGCGGCAGGCGCAACCATTGGCAGCGCCAACGATGCGTTTGGTGCCGAGCTGATTCTCAAGGTGGTCGCCCCCAGCGACAGCGAACTGACGCTGATCAAGAGCGGCACCGTAGTGGTCGGCATGCTCAACCCGTTCAGCAATGAAACCATCGCCAAACTGGCCGAATGCGGCATTACCGCGTTTGCGCTGGAAGCTGCGCCACGCACATCCCGCGCCCAGAGCCTGGATGTGCTGTCCTCCCAAGCGAACATCGCCGGCTATAAATCGGTGCTGCTGGCCGCTCACTACTACCCACGCTTCATGCCGATGCTGATGACCGCCGCGGGCACCGTGAAAGCGGCGCGCGTGCTGATTCTCGGTGCCGGTGTGGCCGGTTTGCAGGCGATTGCCACGGCAAAACGTCTGGGCGCCGTGATCGAAGCGTCCGATGTGCGTCCTGCGGTGAAGGAGCAAATTGAATCCCTGGGTGCGAAATTCGTCGACGTGCCGTACGAAACCGATGAAGAACGCGAATGCGCCGTCGGCGTCGGCGGCTATGCGCGCCCCATGCCGGCCAGCTGGATGCAGCGCCAGGCCCTGGCCGTACACGAACGCGCCAAGCAGGCTGACATCGTCATCACCACGGCACTGATCCCGGGTCGCAAGGCGCCGACGCTGCTCAGCGCCGAAACCGTGGCGCAGATGAAGCCAGGCTCGGTGGTTGTCGACCTCGCTGCAGCCCAGGGCGGCAACTGCCCGCTGACCGTGGCGGACCAGGTCGTGGTCTCGAATGGCGTGACCATTGTCGGCCCGACCAATCTGGCCGGTGCGGTGGCGGCAGACGCTTCGGCGCTGTACGCACGCAACCTGCTGGACTTCCTGAAGCTGGTCTTCAACAAGGAAGGCCAGTTCGAAGTGAACCTAGAAGACGACATCGTCGCCGCGTGCCTGATGTGCCGCGACGGCCAAGTCATCCGCAAAAACGCCTAAGCAGGGATTCAGACGATGGAAGAGCTTATCTCCCCCGGTATCTACAACCTGATCATCTTCGTGCTGGCGATTTATGTCGGTTATCACGTGGTCTGGAACGTTACACCTGCACTGCACACGCCATTGATGGCGGTGACCAACGCCATTTCGGCGATTGTGATCGTCGGCGCGATGCTGGCGGCCGCTTTGACCGTAACACCACTGGGCAAAACCATGGGCACCCTGGCGGTGGCTCTGGCGGCCGTGAACGTGTTCGGTGGTTTCCTGGTCACCCGTCGCATGCTTGAGATGTTCAAGAAAAAAGCCCCGAAAGCCGTACAAGAAGAGGCGCCCAAGTAATGAGCATGAACCTGGTAACGACGCTCTATCTGATCGCGTCGATCTGCTTCATCCAGGCCCTCAAAGGCCTGTCGCACCCAACCACGTCGCGGCGCGGTAACGTGTACGGCATGCTCGGCATGGCCCTGGCGATCCTCACCACCATCGGTCTCATCTATAAGCTGGCGGCGCTCTCCATTGAGCAAGGCGGTGCTACCGCCGGCATCGGCTACGTCATCGTCGGCCTGCTGGCCGGCGGTACCGCCGGCTCGATCATGGCCAAGCGCGTTGAAATGACCAAAATGCCGGAGCTGGTCGCCTTCATGCACAGCATGATCGGTCTGGCGGCGGTGTTCATCGCCATTGCAGCCGTCGTCGAGCCGCAGTCGTTGGGTATCGTTAAACATCTGGGCGATTCGATTCCGGCGGGTAACCGTCTGGAGCTGTTCCTCGGCGCGGCCATCGGTGCAATCACCTTCTCCGGTTCGGTGATCGCGTTTGGCAAGCTGTCGGGCAAGTACAAGTTCCGCCTGTTCCAGGGCGCACCAGTACAGTTCAGCGGTCAGCACAAACTGAACCTGCTGCTGGGTCTTGCGACGCTGGCACTGGGTGTCACGTTCATGCTGACCGGCAACTTCAGCGCCTTTGCCCTGATGCTGATCCTGGCCTTCGTGATGGGCGTGCTGATCATCATCCCGATCGGCGGCGCCGACATGCCCGTCGTGGTGTCGATGCTCAACAGCTACTCCGGCTGGGCAGCAGCGGGTATCGGCTTCTCGCTGAACAACTCGATGCTGATCATTGCCGGCTCGCTGGTGGGCTCAAGCGGTGCGATCCTCTCGTACATCATGTGCAAGGCGATGAACCGTTCGTTCTTCAACGTACTGCTCGGCGGCTTCGGCAACACCGCGGATGCTGGCCCGGCGGGCTCCAAGGAAGCCCGTCCGGTGAAATCCGGTTCGGCTGATGACGCCACCTTCCTGCTGACCAACGCCGACACCGTGATCATCGTTCCAGGCTATGGCCTGGCGGTAGCACGGGCGCAGCACGCCTTGAAAGAGCTGACCGAGAAACTGAGCCACCGTGGCGTGACCGTGAAGTATGCGATTCACCCGGTTGCCGGCCGGATGCCTGGCCACATGAACGTATTGCTGGCCGAGGCCGAAGTGCCTTACGACCAGGTGTTCGAGATGGAAGACATCAACTCCGAGTTCGGCCAGGCCGACGTGGTGCTGGTGCTCGGCGCCAACGACGTGGTGAACCCGGCAGCCAAGAACGACCCGAAATCGCCGATTGCCGGCATGCCGATTCTCGAAGCGTTCAAGGCCAAGACCATCATCGTCAACAAGCGCTCGATGGCCAGCGGCTATGCCGGTCTGGACAACGAGTTGTTCTATCTGGACAAGACCATGATGGTTTTCGGCGACGCCAAGAAAGTCATCGAAGACATGGTTAAAGCCGTCGAGTAAACCCCTTCGGCAACCTGAACGCCCCGACTCGTCGGGGCGTTTTTGTTTGCGTCTGTTACCGATCCTGCAAAGGTGTTTTGCCTGAAAGCACCGGAATAGACGCCCCGAATGCGACCTTGGTAGCGGGACGGGCACCGCTCGAATTCACTAGACTGCGCACCTTGCTTCCGTTGCCCGAGATAACAATCATGTACCGTGACCGTATTCGCTTGCCTTCATTGTTGGACAAGGTAATGAGCGCCGCCGACGCTGCCGCTCTGATTCAGGACGGCATGACCGTCGGCATGAGCGGCTTTACCCGAGCCGGCGAAGCCAAAGCCGTGCCTCATGCACTGGCCGAGCGCGCCAAGGTCACGCCGCTGAAAATAAGCTTGATGACCGGCGCCAGCCTGGGCAACGACCTCGACAAACAGCTGACTGAAGCCGGCGTACTGTCGCGACGCATGCCGTTCCAGGTGGACAGCACTCTGCGCAAGGCGATCAATGCCGGCGAAGTCATGTTCATCGACCAGCACCTGTCGGAAACCGTAGAACAGCTGCGTAACCAGCAACTCAAGCTGCCGGACATCGCGGTGATCGAAGCCGTGGCGATCACCGAGCAGGGCCATATCGTGCCGACCACCTCGGTGGGCAACTCGGCCAGCTTCGCGATTTTCGCCAAACACGTGATCGTCGAGATCAATCTGGCGCACAACCCCAATCTCGAAGGCTTGCACGACATCTATATCCCTACCTACCGGCCTACCCGCACACCTATTCCACTGGTGAAGGTCGATGACCGTATCGGCAGCACTGCCATCCCGATACCGCCGGAAAAAATCGTCGCGATCGTGATCACTAATCAATCCGACTCGCCCTCTACTGTGCTGCCGCCGGATGTGGACACCCAGGCCATCGCCGACCACCTGATCGACTTCTTCAAGCAAGAAGTGGCTGCCGGCCGCATGACCAACAAACTCGGCCCGCTGCAAGCCGGTATCGGCAGTATCGCCAACGCGGTGATGTGCGGCTTGATCGACTCGCCATTCGAAGACCTGACCATGTACTCCGAAGTGCTGCAGGATTCGACTTTCGATTTGATCGACGCCGGCAAGTTGAGCTTCGCTTCGGGCAGCTCGATCACCCTGTCGAGCCGGCGCAATGCCGATGTATTCGGGAATCTGGAGCACTATAAGGACAAGCTGGTGCTGCGCCCCCAGGAAATCTCCAATCACCCCGAAGTGGTGCGGCGCCTGGGCATCATCGGCATCAACACCGCGCTGGAGTTCGACCTGTACGGCAACGTCAACTCCACTCACGTCTGCGGCACGCGGATGATGAATGGCATCGGCGGCTCGGGCGACTTCGCGCGCAATGCGCACCTGGCGATCTTTGTCACCAAGTCGATCGCCAAGGGCGGTGCCATTTCCAGCGTGGTCCCCATGGTCAGCCACGTCGACCACACAGAACATGACGTCGATATTCTCGTGACCGAGATCGGCCTGGCCGACCTCCGTGGCCTGGCCCCGCGCGAGCGGGCCCGCGTCATTATCGATAACTGTGTTCACCCGGACTATCGCCAGGCCCTGAATGACTACTTCACCGCCGCTTGCGCAGTCGGCGGGCACACCCCGCATATCCTGCGCGATGCCCTGAGCTGGCACATGAACCTGGAAGAAACCGGGCACATGCTGGCGGTGTAATTGATACAGATAGCAGCTGACGCAAACACAGTTTCGTCAGCTCGCTGTTGCAGCATTCTTTTCGATCAAAAACTGTACTGCTGTACCGGTCTTTTCCTACCGTAATTGCCTACCTTTTCCAGCCTAACGCCTATAAATGCACCATAATGGTGCTGATAGGTACAGTTGCCTCAATTTAGACCAGTACACCACCGTTTAACAGTTAACTGGTCTCTCACAATACAGGTGAACTGTATCTACAGAGACTGGCCAAACGAGAGGATCATTGGCATCAGTCAAAGTTAAACCACTACCTAATCCCGCCATAAGCGGAAGGATGTCAACCATGGAACGTACACTCAGTTCCGAGCTGTTCTTCGAAGACACTGCAGCAAAAACCCAGGCTTCCCTGCCTTTGCGCGTTATCGCCAACCTGATGCTGTGGCAGCGCCGCATCTCCAGCCGCCATCAACTGGCTCGTCTGGATTCGCGTCTGCTGGCTGACGCCGGGATTAGCGAAGCACAACGCTACGAAGAGCTGAGCAAGCCGTTCTGGCGCTAAGTTAACGTCGCTGGCTCTGACCCACCGGGTCCACCGCCAGCAACCCGAATTGAACAAACAGAACCCGTCGTGGGAAACCACGACGGGTTCTGTCGTTTTGGCTTTATATCGGGGCGTATAGAAGAGAATATCACCAACAGTTACAGTTTTAGATATATAAAATACTACCAGTACAGTTTAATCTGAGCGTGTCTGCGTTCGCCTGTATGAACAAGCGGGACTGTTCTAACCGATGTACTCAGGCCTAATATCTGGAAAGAACGTGGCGAACGCTTTAAGACGACAGGCGTCTGATCCTGTGCCACCTCTCTATCGATCTATCCAAAGGAGCTACCTCATGTCCCGCCTTCGCCTGCTCAGCGCTGCAGCCCTGCTTGCCATGGCTGCCAATGCCCAAGCCAGCAGTTTTATCGTGACCACCGATTCCATCGTTAATGGCCTGAAGGCTTCCTCCGACGCGACTTCAGATGTCTCGTCCTCCTTTCGCGACGACAAAATCGTCCGTGCTGCCCGTGACGATGCCGCCAGCTTCGTTGCCAGTGAAGGTGCCATCCGTGGGGTGAAACTGGAAAGCGCGCTCGACCATATCCGCCAACAGGCTCCGCAACTGAATGCGACCGACGCACAGCTGGCCCAGGCCATCCTGACGATCTAAGCAACTGCGCCGAACCGGGACACGCCCGTCGTGTCCCAATGTTTCGGCGCTGGCTCTAGCCCGGGCATTGCGCTAGCCTTGGGGCTCGCTTTCAGCTATCGAGCCTCATGCGTTTTCTTTCAAGTCTGTTGATCGCTCCGGTTTTTCTCGCGGCCTGCTGGTCGGGTTCGGCCCATGCCTTCGACGCTTTCAACCTGTCCACACAAGGCACCGTAGCCAGTGGTTATGCCACCAGCATGGTGACCTCCGCCCCCTTCGACCATAAAATGCTGATCGCCGCCCGGGATGACGCTGCAGCGTTCATCGCCAGTGACGGCCAACTGCGAGGAGCACAACTGGAATCGGCCTTGATCTACCTGCGCCGGACCCAGCCAAAACTTCATGCCAGCGACCTTGAACTGGCGCAGGCAATTCTCGTCCAATAGTTATCCTTGTTTCTCCGGAGTCACTCCATGCGTAGCCCGCTGATTGCTGCCACCCTTGGCCTGCTGTTGTTGGCCGACGTGGCCCAGGCCCACACCCTGGTAGCCACCAGTAACATGATCATTCGTGCCTCCCAGCGCACGCTTGATTTCACTTCCGATACCACCACGTCCATCCGCGATTCGAAGATCGTCCGTGAAGCCCACGACGATGCGGCCAGTTTCGTCGCCAGCGAGGGTGAAATCCGTGGTGCACACCTGGAAGCGGCCTTCGACACCTTGCGCACCCGCGTACCGGAAGCCCGCGACGCCAGTGATCAGGTTCTCGCCGAAGCCATCCTCGCACTGTGAAATCACTAAGCACCTGGCTGCTGGCCGGGGTTGTGTTGCTGCTTGGCAACACGGCCCAGGCCGGCCTGCAATTACGGCTCAAGACCGACGGCCTGAGCCCCGCGCAACAGCAGGCCAGTCAGGCGCTGCTCGATGAAGCCATGCAGGCGTTACCGCCACGCTTCATCGAGCAGCTGGACCGGCACATCGATGTCGGCTGGACCGACAACATGCCGAGCAATGCCTATGGCCAGGCATCGCTGGTGTCCGAGCTCGACCTCAATCGCAACCTGCTCGCCAGCCTCACCGACGGCAGCGCCGCGACCAAAAAAACCTATCGTCCCCACGGCACCGTGCGTCAGGAACTGCTCGCCACGGTGTTGCACGAGCTCACCCACATCTACGACCGCGCACGCCTGTGGCCGGATGCCGAGCGCACACTGATCCAGCGCTGCACACAACGTAACAGCAGCTCCGGACTGATCGGCATCCCGGATCAGTGCCGCGGACAGACCGACCGACGCTGGACCCTCAGCGACGACCCTCGCCTGCTCGATCTGGCCGGCTGGCCGCAATACGTCGGTCGGCGCGGTGAGCGCGAACAGCACAACCGGCAGATTGCCCGCAGCCCGGACATCTACGAGACGAGCAGCCCGAAGGAGTTCGTCGCGGTCAACATGGAGTACTTCCTCCTCGACCCAAGCTATGCCTGCCGTCGCCCTGCGCTGTATCGCTACTACAAAGAACACTTCGGCTGGGCGCCCGCCGCCAAAGACACCTGCGCCCGATCATTCGCCTTCCTCAATGCGGGTAACGATTTCGCCAAACAGCCCTTGGGCCAGGTCGATCCGGAACGGGTGTATGCCGTCGACTATCTGCTGGCAGAAGCCAACCAGAACTGGGTCAGCCGCTGGGGTCACAGCATGCTGCGACTGGTGATCTGCGCGCCCGGTCGGCCTCGCGGGCCGGATTGCCGCCTCGATCTGGATCAACATCTGGTGCTGTCCTACCGCGCCTTCGTCGGTGACGTACAGTTGTCGAGTTGGGATGGGCTGGTGGGCAAATACCCATCGCGCCTGTTTGTGTTGCCGCTGGCCCAGGTGATCGACGAATACACCAAGACCGAACTGCGCAGCCTGGCCTCGGTACCGCTGAACCTGTCGCGCAGCGAGATCGAAGACGTGGTGGAACACGCCGCCGAGATGCACTGGAGTTACGACGGCAATTACTTCTTCCTGTCCAACAACTGCGCCGTGGAAAGCCTGAAACTGCTGCGCAGCGGCAGCAATAATGCCCAGCTGACAGGGCTCGACAGCATCATGCCCAACGGCTTGCTGGAAGTACTCAAGAGCCGCGGACTGGCGGATACCAGCGTGCTCGACGACCCTCGCGAAGCGTTACGCCTGGGCTATCGCTTCGACTCCTTCCGCGAGCGTTATCAAGCGATGTTCGAGGTGTTGAAAAAGCATTTGCCGATCAAGCAGGAAAAGGTCGAAGACTGGCTGGCATTGAAAGCTGATGAGCGCCGCAAATGGATTGACCAGGCGGACCTGCGCACCAGCGCGGCATTGCTGTTACTGGAGCAGGCGAGCTTCCGCCAACAATTAGTGTTGGCTCAGGACGAAGTCAAACAGCGCTACCTGGGCGCTCGGGAATTGAACAACGGCGGCATGGATAAAGCCAACGCGACCTTGCAGCAGATTCTCGCCAATAGCGGCTTCCTCAGCCGTCCGGCCGAACTGCTCGGTACTGGTGGCTATGGCTTGCCGCAGCCGAACGAGTGGACACGCCTGGAGTCGGAAAGCAATCTGCGTCAGAAGCAGCTTCAAGTGCTGACCGGGGACCTCGACAAGGAAGTGCGAGCGCTGCTCGAGCCAAGCCGCGCTGCTGAAATGGCCGCCAACGAAGAGAACCTGAAACAGGTTGGCGAACATTTGAGGAAGTTGCACAAGGCTGCGGGTGGGTTGGAGTTGCCCTGAAAGCAAAAAGGGCTTCAGAACGTAGTCCTGAAGCCCTCGGTCTTGCTGTATGTGCTGTGCCGCGAGGCACTAATTCCTCTCTTACTTTCAGCTGACCCGCGCTTTACGCACGCCGTCGGACAAGGCCGCGCACAGGCTGAGAACGCCCTCCACAGCCTGATCCGGGGTCGAGGCGTTGGCGATGTGATCGATCAGCGCCGACCCCACCACCACACCATCGGCCAGACGCGCGATGGCCGCGGCCTGTTCCGGTGTGCGAATACCGAAGCCGATGCTGATCGGCAGAGCGGTATGGCGACGCAGACGGGTGACGGCTTCTTCGACATGTTCCAGAGTCGCCGCGCCCGCACCGGTCACACCCGCCACCGACACGTAGTAAACAAATCCGGAACTGCCATTCAGAACGGTCGGCAGACGCCCATCGTCAGTCGTCGGAGTGGTCAGACGGATGAAGTCCAGGCCCGCTGCCTGTGCCGGGTCGCACAATTCAGCGTTATGTTCTGGCGGCATGTCGACCACGATCAGGCCATCAACACCGGCTTCTTTGGCTTCAGCGATGAAACGCGGCACGCCGTACATGTGAATCGGGTTGAAGTAACCCATCAACACCAGCGGAGTCTCGCTGTTGCCTTCGCGGAACTCGCGAACCATTTGCAGGGTTTTCGCCAGGTTCTGTTTGGCGCCCAGGGCACGGATGTTGGCCAGCTGGATCGCCGGGCCGTCGGCCATCGGATCGGTGAAGGGCATGCCCAACTCGATCACGTCAGCGCCAGCACCGGGCAAACCTTTGAGGATCGCCAGGGACGTTTCATAGCTTGGATCGCCGGCGGTCACAAAGGTCACCAGGGCGGCGCGGTTCTGTTCCTTGAGTTCGGCAAAACGCGTTTGCAGGCGGCTCATCAGTGTTTCTCCTGCTTGGACTGCACTTGTTGAGAGTTTTCCATATGGTGCATCACGGTTTGCATGTCTTTGTCGCCACGACCGGACAGGTTGACCACCATCAGGTGATCTTTCGGCAGGGTCGGTGCGCGCTTGAACACTTCGGCCAGGGCATGGGCGCTTTCCAGTGCAGGAATAATCCCTTCCAGGCGGCAGCATTTATGGAATGCGTCGAGGGCTTCGTCGTCGGTCACCGAGGTGTACTGGACGCGGCCGATGTCATGCAACCAGGCGTGTTCCGGGCCAATGCCCGGATAGTCGAGGCCGGCAGAAATCGAGTGGGCGTCGATGATCTGGCCGTCATCGTCCTGCAACAGGAACGTACGGTTGCCGTGCAGCACGCCCGGTACGCCGCCGTTCAGGCTGGCCGCGTGCTTGCCGGTTTCGATACCGTAACCGGCCGCCTCAACGCCGATGATCTCGACGCTCTTGTCATCGAGGAACGGGTGGAACAGGCCCATCGCATTGGAACCACCGCCGATGCACGCCACCAGGCTGTCGGGCAGACGGCCTTCCTGGGCTTGCAACTGCTCACGGGTTTCCTTGCCGATAACGGCCTGGAAGTCGCGAACCATGGCCGGGTACGGGTGCGGACCGGCCACGGTGCCGATCAGGTAGAAGGTGCTGTCAACGTTGGTCACCCAGTCACGCAGGGCTTCGTTCATTGCGTCTTTGAGGGTGCCGGTGCCCGCGACTACCGGGATCACTTCGGCGCCCAGCAGCTTCATGCGAAACACGTTGGCTTGCTGACGTTCGATGTCAGTTGTGCCCATGTAGATCACGCAATCGAGGCCGAAACGCGCGGCCACGGTGGCGGTCGCCACGCCGTGCATGCCGGCGCCGGTCTCGGCAATGATGCGTTTTTTGCCCATGCGCCGCGCCAGCAGGATCTGGCCGATGCAGTTGTTGATCTTGTGCGCGCCAGTGTGGTTCAGCTCTTCGCGCTTGAGGTAAATCTTCGCGCCGCCGCAGAACTCTGTCAGGCGCTCGGCGAAATACAGTGGGCTTGGACGTCCGACGTAATCACGCTGAAAGTAGGCCAATTCTTCTTTGAATGCCGGATCTTCCTTGGCCGCTTCGTATTCACGGGCCAGATCGAGGATCAACGGCATCAGGGTTTCGGCGACGTAACGGCCACCGAACGCGCCAAACAGGCCGTTGGCGTCGGGGCCGTTGCGCAGATTAGTCTGGGTCATGGGTCGCTCCAGTTGTATTCGAGAGGTGACGATGGGGTTCACTCTACCCCTGACATCCCACGCTGAAAACCGATAAGATCGCCGCAACCTGTCAGGAAAACTCACAAATCCAATGAGCCATGACCTCCCCCCGCTGAACGCGCTTCGCGCCTTCGAAGCCACTGCCCGCCTGAACAGCGTCAGTCAGGCTGCCGAACAGCTGCACGTCACCCATGGCGCGGTCAGCCGGCAACTCAAGGTGCTGGAGGAACACCTCGGCGTGAGCCTGTTCATCAAGGATGGACGCGGCCTTAAACTCACAGATGCCGGCGTTCGTTTGCGCGATGCCAGCGGTGAAGCCTTCGAGCGTTTGCGCAGCGTTTGCGCAGAGTTGACCCAAAGCACCGCCGATGCGCCGTTCGTGCTCGGCTGCTCGGGCAGTCTTTTGGCGCGCTGGTTCATTCCGCGTTTGGGGCGCCTGAATGCGGACCTGCCGGATCTGCGCTTGCACCTGTCGGCTGGCGAAGGCGATCTCGATCCACGACGGCCTGGTCTGGATGCTTTGTTGGTATTTGCGGAGCCGCCGTGGCCGGCGGATATGCAGGTCTACGAGTTGGTGAGCGAACGAATCGGCCCGGTCATGAGCCCGCGATTTGCCGGCTACGAAAGACTACGAAACGCACCGGCAAGCACATTGTTGAGCGAACCCTTGCTGCACACCACCTCACGTCCGCAAGCCTGGCCGATATGGGCACAGCAAAGCGGCCTCGACGACAAGGCGCTGAAGTACGGTCAGGGCTTCGAGCATTTGTATTACTTACTGGAAGCGGCAGTGGCCGGGCTGGGCGTGGCCATCGCGCCCGAGCCGCTGGTGGCCGAAGACGTGAAGGCCGGTCGCCTGGTTGCGCCATGGGGCTTCCGTGAAACCCCGGCGCAACTGGCGTTGTGGCTCCCCAAGCGCGCCGCGGACGGGCGCGCTCGGCAGTTGGCGCAATGGCTTAAAAACGAACTGCGCCAGACACCTTAATGACCACGCTTGAACAATAAGTAGGCCGCGAGCAATCCCAGCGCACCCACGGCAACACCGGCTGTAGTCCAAGGGTGCTCCTGGGCGTAGTCACGAGTCGCGATCCCGGTTTCACGGGTTTTGACCTTAACCTCTTCATAAGCATCGGCGAGCAGATGGCGTGAGTGTTTCAGCGCGTTCTCGGCGTTGCTTTTCAACGTCTTGATAGTTTTACGCGACTCGTCCGAGGCGTCGTCCTTCAAGCTTTCCAACGATTTCAACAGACTCTCGATCTCGGCTTCCATGCTTTGCAATGAGGCGTTGCGTAACGACGTGTTGGCCATGATGGCTCTCCTGCATTGTTGATGAGTGACGTGTGTTGGTTGGGACTTCAGGGGTTCGAGAAAGTGCAGTAAATCTGAACGTCACTACGGATTGGTCGACAGAAGAAATACGAAAAATCACTGCTAGGCTGTATTTCACACCTCAAGGAGAACGCCATGACTGACCATCACACCTACAAGAAAGTCGAACTGGTTGGCTCGTCCACCAGCAGCATTGAAGACGCCATCAACAATGCCTTGGCCGAAGCCAACAAAAGCCTCAAGTACATGGAATGGTTTGAAGTGACCGAAACTCGCGGGCATATCAAAGACGGCAAAGCTGCACACTTCCAGGTGACACTCAAAGTCGGGTTCCGGATTGCCAGCAGCTGAGTTTGAGCCAGCCGGCTGAACTTGCGCGACGACTGAATGCCATAGGAAACAGCAAAGTGCTACAGAGTGAGCGCATCCGGTAGCTGGATGCCCTCCCTCTATTGATCCGACCAAGGAGTGCAACCCATGAAGAAGTTTATTCTGGCGGTAGGTTTGTTGAGCCTTGCGGGAACAGCCTTTGCCCAGGTCAAGTCGTGTGAAGAGCTGAAGGCCGAAATCGCTGCAAAACTGGACGCCAAGGGTGTTTCAAATTACACGCTGGAGATCGTCGACAAAGGCACTGCTGCCGGTGGAAAAGTCGTCGGAAAATGTGAGAAAGGCTCCAAGGTAATCGTTTACAAGCAAGGCTGACCTCCCTCAAAAATGAAAAAGCCGACGCAATGGCGTCGGCTTTTTTGTGGGTGCTGTGCAAGCGTCAGCCCTTCATGACCTGTGCCAACAGTTCATAGGAGTGCACGCGATCGGCATGTTCGTACAGGTCACAGGTGAAAATCAGTTCATCCGCCTGGGTCTGTTCGATCAGCACCTCAAGCTTGGCGCGGATTTTCTGCGGACTGCCGACCATGGCCAGCCCCAGGAAATCACCGACCGCTTCTTTCTCATGGGGCAGCCACAGGCCGTCCATGGTCTTCACGGGTGGGCGTTGCACCAGGCTCTGGCCACGCATCAACGCAAGAATCCGCTGGTACACCGAAGTGGCCAGGTAATCGGCCTGCTCGTCGGTGTCTGCCGCAACCAGTGGCACACCGAGCATCACGTAAGGTTTATCCAACACCGCTGAAGGCTTGAAGTGGTTGCGGTAGACGCGAATCGCTTCATGCATGAAGCGCGGTGCGAAATGTGAAGCAAAGGCGTAGGGCAAACCGCGCTCACCGGCCAGCTGCGCACTGAACAGGCTCGAACCCAGCAACCAGACCGGGACATTAGTGCCGGTGCCCGGCATGGCAATGATTCGCTGGTCCGGTGTCCGCGGGCCGAGGTAGCGCATCAGTTCGGCGACGTCTTCCGGGAAGTCATCGGCACTGCCGGAGCGTTCACGACGCAAGGCGCGGGCGGTCATTTGATCGGAGCCGGGCGCGCGACCCAGGCCCAGGTCGATCCGGCCTGGGTACAGGCTTTCAAGGGTGCCGAACTGCTCGGCGATCACCAGCGGCGCATGGTTGGGCAACATCACACCCCCCGAACCGACACGAATGGTCGAAGTGCCGCCGGCCAGATAGCCCAGCAGGACCGAGGTCGCCGAACTGGCAATCCCGTCCATGTTGTGGTGTTCGGCGACCCAAAAGCGGTTGTAGCCGAATTTTTCGACGTGCTGCGCCAGGTCCAGGGAATTGCGCAGAGACTGGGCCGCACTGCCGTTCTCGCGCACGGGCACCAGATCGAGGGTCGAAAACTTGATCTCAGACAGTCGTTTCATAAACCTGCTTCTCCAATGGGTAAGCAGGTTTTTTCACCAACGAAAACCTGCCGAGGCTATAAGCGTGTTCTATGCAATGAGGGCATATACCCGAGTTTCAATAGAAGAGACAAAATTCCTACACGATTAGAGGACTGATCAGATGAGGTGAACTTTGCCTGACGGTCTATCCTCAGAACCCTGGTAACCGAAAACCACGAAGGCGCGACGCTTCGCGCCGGATCTTGAGGAGGCAGACATGGCTATCACAAAGAAAGCATCGGCTCATTGGGAAGGTGACCTGAAAACCGGCATCGGCTCGATCTCCACGGAAACCGGTGTACTCAGAGAAGCCCCCTACGGCTTCAAGGCCCGTTTCGAAGGCGGTAAAGGCACCAATCCGGAGGAGTTGATCGGCGCGGCCCACGCGGGCTGCTTCTCCATGGCGTTTTCAATGATTCTCGGCGAGGCCGGCCTCAAGGCCGACAGCATCGACACCAACGCCGAAGTGACCCTGGACCAGGTGGACGGCGGCTTTGCAATCACCGCAGTGAAACTGATCCTCAAGGCGAAAATCCCCGGGGCGACCCAAGCGCAATTCGAGGAATTGAGCAACAAGGCCAAAGAGGGCTGTCCGGTGTCCAAGGTGCTGAATGCGAAAATCAGCCTGGATGCGACGATGGTCAGCTAAACCGATAAAAGATCGCAGCCGTCGGCAGCGCCTGGATTATTGATTGATCGGTATACGCTGTCGAAAGCTGCGATCTTTTTTTGCGTTGGAACAAAACATGGCTGGCGTAATTGTGGTCGAATAAATGACAGCAGCTTTAGCGCATCACCGTGCGCGCTGCCTCAAGGGAGCTTCAACCATGAAACGTTTTGCCTTGGCGGTTATCTGTTGCACGCTGGCCACATCGGCTCTCGCGGTAACCAAATCGTGTGAGGAACTCAAGGCTGAGATCGAAGCCAAGATCCAGGCCAATAACGTCTCGTCCTACACCCTGGAAATCGTCACCAACGACGAAGTGCACGATCAGAATATGGTGGTCGGCACGTGCGACGGCGGCACGAAGAAAATCATCTACCAAAAAAATGACCGTTGATTCGCCTCACATGAGGCAGTAGCTCTCGCGATCTTCGGCGACAATCTCCCGCTTGGCGTTATACAGCCGGGCGCTGGGGGTGAAGGCTATGGAGCGAGCTTCCAACAGATAACGCTGGCCGGCCTCGAAATGGTCGTAATTGATGGTCAGGTAGCATATTCGCTCCAGAGGAGTGTTCAGCAACCCCGGCCCTCCGCCAAACACTTCAAAGTCAAAACGTACCCTGAGCTCATGACTACCCGGGGTGACCTGAAAGTAACGGCCATCGCTCAACCGCTGGTTGTCCAGACGATCGGCCATCAGCAGTTTCCCGCCGGGAACTGGCGTAGCAAAGTCGACCCAGGCCATCTGCGGATCGACCGTCGGCAACGGGCTCGTACAGCCGACAAAGGCACCTGCAGCGAGCAACAGCAACAACCTGCGCATGATGAATATCCCAAGGACTGGTCATTCAGCATAGCGCCGATCAGGTACGTTGGCAGCCCGCTGGCTTACCCTGCCCAATCACTTTTCGCTGCTGGTCATAGAGCTTTGCCCACGGCCGAAAACCGATATTCCCTGCTTGTAGCTGATACCGCTGCCCGGCGTTGAAGTCCTTGAATTTCACACTCAGCTGGCAATCGCGCCACAGCGGCTCGGCATCGGGGCCAATGTTGGTCGGCTGGACCGCGAACAAATAGCGAACCTTCAGTTCATGGCTGCCGGGCTGTACCTCGAAGTAACGCTTGTCGACGGAAGCCTGGTCATCGACTTTCAGCGCTTGCAGCGCGGTGTCTTGCTGCAGTGAATCCAGATCGATCCAGGCCTGCGAAGGATCAGGGGTGGGCAATCCGGCACAACCGGCCAGCATCAGCAGGCCTCCCGTCAGCATCAACTTGCGCATAGCGGAGCTCCAATAGGCGGGATAGTCTTGCGGGCAGACTTTCCAGGGATGTTTTTATTTTGATCAGGCCGCGTCCAAGCCTTGGGTTACTTGATCGCGTTTTACGCATTTTGTTTCCGGGTGTTTTTCTTTTGTCGCTCAATGGCTGCGCGAGCGTCAGCTATTACGGCCAATTGGCCAGTGGTCAGCTGCACTTGCTGCGGGCCCGGGAGCCGATTGCCAATGTGATTGCCGACCCCGACCGCGACCGGCAATTGCGTGCGCACCTGGCCCAGTCACAAAAGGCTCGAACGTTCGCCAGCCAACACCTGCATCTGCCGGACAACCAGAGCTACCGCTTGTACGCCGACATCGGCCGACCGTTTGTAGTCTGGAATGTCTTCGCCACGCCGGAGTTTTCGCTGAAGCCGCAGAACCATTGCTTCCCCGTCGCCGGCTGCGTCGCTTATCGCGGTTTTTACAGTCAGAGCGCTGCTCGCGGCGAGGCTGCCTTGCAACGCCTGCAAGGTATGGACGTGTCGATTGGCGGCGTCGAGGCCTATTCGACGCTCGGTTGGTTCAACGATCCGATTATTAGCTCGATGATGGCGTGGGGCGACGAGCGGTTGGCGACGCTGATATTCCACGAACTCGCGCACCAACGTTTTTATGTGAAAGACGACACCGAGTTCAACGAGTCCTTCGCCACGTTCGTCGAACAGGAAGGCACTCGCCAATGGCGCGCATTCCGAGACATGCCGCCGGATAATGGAGCGTTGGTACGCCAACGCGACCAGTTCATCCAATTGATTCTGGACACCCGCACCCGGCTTGAACGGCTTTACGCCCTACCGCTGCCGGCCGACCAAATGCGTGAGCGAAAAGCGGCCGAGTTCGAACAACTGCGCCGTGAGTACAGGACCCTGCGTGACAGCCAATGGGCTGGCAACAATCGCTACGATGCATGGATCAACGCCCCGATGAACAACGCCCGATTATTGCCGTTTGGTTTGTATGACCAGTGGGTGCCAGCGTTTACCGCACTGTTCAGGCAGGTCGATGGGGATTGGGTGAGGTTTTATGCGGCAGTGGAGAAGGTGGGCGCGTTGCCGGTTGGGGAGCGCAAGGCGGCGTTGAGGGCGTTGGCAGAATCAGCGAACTCCGGTGGCTGAACGGGCCCCTTCRCAGGCGGTGCGGCGATCCGACTTGCCCTCGAAGGGATTTGATCAGCGCTGCAAAAACGCCTGATGCAACTCATCCAGCGTCTCGAAGTGATACGCCGGTGCTTCGGCGCTCAACTCTTCCCGGCTGCCAAACCCATAACCCACCGCCGCCGCGTCCAGGCCATTGCTGCGAGCGCCGATCAGATCGTGCTTTCGGTCGCCGATCATCAGCGTATTGGCCGGGTCGAGCCCCTCTTCGGCCATCAAGTGTGCAATCAGCTCGACCTTGTTGGTCCGCGTGCCATCCAGCTCACTGCCATAAATCATCTTGAAATGCTTGGCGAAGTCGAAGTGCCGGGCGATTTCCCGGGCGAAAACCCATGGCTTGGAGGTCGCGATATACAGCTGTCGCCCTTGCCCACCGAGGGTTTCCAGCAGCGGCGTGACGCCGTCGAACACGCGGTTTTCATACAGGCCGGTGACCTTGAAGCGTTCACGATAGAAGTTCACTGCCTCCCAGGCCTTGGGCTCGTCGAAGTCATAGAACTGCATGAACGCCTGCAACAATGGCGGGCCAATGAAATGTTCGAGCCTGGTCAGGTCCGGTTCATCGATACCCAGTTTGCTCAGGGCGAACTGGATGGAGCGGGTGATGCCTTCGCGCGGGTCGGTCAGCGTGCCATCGAGGTCGAACAGTACGGTTTGGTAATGCATGGAAATTCCTGAGCAATAGCGAGACGCTTTCCGTTATCAAGCGGCTTAGAGCTGGTCGTAGCCTTCGGCCAGATGCAGGTCCTTGAGCTTCACGTAATTCGCTGCACTGTAGGTGAAAAAGGCTTTTTCCTTGTCCGTCAGCGGCCGGATCTGTTTCACCGGGCTCCCGACATAAAGGAAACCGCTTTCCAGGCGCTTACCCGGTGGCACCAGGCTACCGGCGCCGATGATCACATCGTCCTCGACCACCGCACCGTCCATGACAATGCTGCCCATGCCGATCAGAATCCGGTTGCCCACGGCGCAACCATGAAGCATGACTTTATGCGCGATGGTCACATCGTCGCCGATCAGTAACGGAAAGCCATCGGGGTTGAATGGCCCTGCATGGGTGATGTGCAACACGCAGCCGTCCTGCACGCTGGTGCGCGCACCGATCCGGATGCGATGCATGTCGCCGCGGATCACCGTCAGCGGCCAGACGGAGCTGTCTTCGCCGATTTCGACGTCGCCGATCACCACTGCCGAGCCGTCGACAAAAGCGCCTTTGCCCAGCAGCGGCGTGTAGTTCTGATACTTGCGAAGGGTCACGATAGGGTTTCTCTCTGTTGCCGATAGCTGCGGTGAGCGTCGATTGTAATTAAGATGGGCGCATGTTTCTTCCCGCATGTTTTCCAGCCAAGGTGCCAACCGTGAGCGTGAACAACCCTCTTCTGCAGTCCTACGACCTGCCGCCGTTCTCGGCGATCCGTGCCGAACACGTGCAACCGGCCATTGAAAAAATCCTGGCTGACAACCGCGCCGCCATTGTCGAGATCCTCAAGACCCAGGGCAAACAACCGACCTGGGCCGGCCTGGTGCTGGCGATGGACGAACTCAACGATCGCCTGGGCGCCGCCTGGAGCCCGGTCAGCCACCTCAATGCCGTGTGCAACAGCGCTGAGTTGCGCGAGGCTTACGAGTCCTGCCTGCCGGCCCTGAGTGCCTACGCCACCGAGCTGGGCCAGAACCGTGAACTGTTTCAGGCCTATGAAGCGCTGGCGAACAGTCCTGAGGCCGCCGGTTTCGACGTGGCGCAGAAAACCATCCTGGAGCACGCCCTGCGTGACTTCCGCCTGTCAGGTATCGACCTGCCTGAAGCCGAACAAAAGCGTTATGCCGACGTGCAGAGCAAACTGTCGGAGCTGGGCAGTCGCTTCTCCAACCAGTTGCTCGACGCCACTCAGGCCTGGACCAAGCACATCACTGACGAAGCCGCCCTCGCCGGCCTGACCGATTCGGCCAAGGCGCAGATGGCCGCCGCCGCGCAAGCCAAAGACCTCGACGGCTGGCTGATCACCCTGGAATTCCCGAGTTACTACGCGGTGATGACCTACGCCCAGGACCGCGCCCTGCGCGAAGAAGTCTACGCCGCCTACTGCACCCGTGCGTCGGACCAAGGCCCGAATGCCGGTCAGAACGATAACGGCCCGGTCATGGAAGAAATCCTCGACCTGCGTCAGGAACTGGCAAAACTGTTGGGCTTCACCAGCTTCTCGGAGCTGAGTCTGGCGACCAAAATGGCCGAATCCAGCGATCAGGTACTCAGCTTCCTGCGCGACCTGGCCAAGCGCAGCAAGCCGTTCGCCGTCCGGGATCTGGAGCAGCTCAAGGCCTACGCCGCCGAACAGGGTTGCCCGGACCTGCAAAGCTGGGACAGCGGTTTCTACGGTGAAAAACTTCGCGAGCAGCGCTACAGCGTTGCCCAGGAAACCCTTCGCGCGTACTTCCCCATCGACAAGGTTTTGGGTGGGCTGTTCGCCATCGTCCAGCGCCTGTACGGCATCGAGATCGCCGAGCTGAAAGGCTTCGAAACCTGGCACCCGGACGTTCGCCTGTTCGAAATCAAGGAAAACGGCCAGCACGTCGGCCGCTTCTTCTTCGACCTCTATGCCCGCGCCAACAAGCGTGGCGGTGCCTGGATGGACGGCGCCCGCGATCACCGCCGCACAATCAATGGCGTGCTGCAAAGCCCGGTGGCGAACCTGGTGTGCAACTTCACCCCGGCCGACAGCGGTAAACCAGCCCTGCTGACCCACGACGAAGTGACCACCCTGTTCCATGAATTCGGTCACGGCCTGCATCACCTGCTGACCCGCGTCGAGCACGCTGGCGTGTCCGGCATCAACGGCGTGGCCTGGGATGCGGTCGAGCTGCCAAGCCAGTTCATGGAAAACTGGTGCTGGGAGCCGGAAGGTCTGGCACTGATTTCGGGTCACTACGAAACCGGCGAACCGTTGCCTCAGGATCTGCTGGAGAAAATGCTCGCGGCGAAGAACTTCCAGTCCGGACTGATGATGGTCCGCCAACTGGAGTTCTCGCTGTTCGACTTCGAGCTGCACGCCACTCACGGCGACGGCCGCAGCGTGCTGCAAGTGCTCGAAGGCGTGCGTGATGAGGTTTCGGTCATGCGTCCACCGGCCTACAACCGTTTCCCCAACAGCTTCGCCCACATCTTCGCCGGTGGTTACGCGGCAGGTTACTACAGCTACAAGTGGGCTGAAGTGTTGTCGGCCGATGCCTTCTCGAAATTCGAAGAAGACGGCGTGCTCAATGCCCAGACCGGTCGCGCCTTCCGCGAAGCGATCCTGGCACGAGGTGGTTCCCAGGAACCGATGGTGCTGTTCGTCGACTTCCGTGGCCGTGCGCCATCGATTGACGCACTCTTGCGCCATAGCGGCCTGACCGAGGACGCGGCAGCATGAGTGAGGGACCTGTGATTACCAAAAAGCGCTTTATCGCCGGGGCGGTCTGCCCGGCCTGCAGCGAACCCGACAAGTTGATGATGTGGAACGAAGATACCGTTCCACATCGCGAGTGTGTGGCCTGCGGTTATTCCGACACGCTGAATGAACAAGGCCTGTCGGTGCCCAAGGAATTGGGCACCCGGGTTAACACCTCGGCACTCAAGGTGCCGGACGCCAAGGTTCAGGCCGTGCAGTTTTTCCCGAACCCGAAGCTGAAGAAAAAGCCTGACGAACAGCACTGACTGAACACCATCTTCCACTTCCAATGGGGTGGAAGGTGGTATCTATCTACCACCTTTGCCCTGCGCTTCCTTTTTAGGCTGACCACATCCAGCCTCCATCCAAGGAAGACGCCATGACCGATATCAATCCACTTCTGCAGCACTGGGATCTGCCGCCCTATTCGACTGTTCGCGCCGAGCATCTGGTGCCGGCCATCGAAAAAATCATCAACGACAACCGTCAGGTCATTTCCGACATCATCGCCACCCAATCAGCATTCCCGACCTGGGACGACCTTGTGCTGGCGGTCGATGACACCGATGCACGCCTGGATGAAGCCATGGGTATCATCGAAACCCTCGCCATGGTGAAGCACGACGGTGACACCTGGGAGTTGGCAATCGCTGCATGTCGTGATGCCGTGGCGCAGTACAAAACCGAAAAAATGAGCAATCAGGCACTGTTCCGAGCCTATCAAAAGCTTGCACAAAGCCCGATCGCCGCAAGTTTCGATGAGTCTCGCAAAACCGTGCTGAACAAGATTCTGCGCAGGTTTCGTTTCTCCGGGATCGAATTGCCCCTCGATCAACAGCAGCAGCTTGCTCGCCTGAATCGCGAAATCAGCGCGCTCGAGAGCCTATTCCTGAAACACCTGGGGAATGCTGGCTCAGCCTGGGGCAAGCGCATCGACACAGTCGCTCAACTCAACGGTTTACCCGTGGCGACCCAAGATCGTCTGGCACTCAACGCACGGCAGGCTGGGCATGCGGGGTGGCTGATAACCCTTGATCAGGACACCTACAATCAAGTCATGGTCTATGCCGAAGATCGCTCCCTGCGTGAAGAGTATTTCATTGCCTTCAACACTCGAGCCTCCGATCAGGGTCCGCATGCCGGGCAATTCGATAATGGCCCGGTATTGGAGTCGCTGTTGGCCAAGCGTCATCTCAAAGCCCAACTGCTGGGGTATGAAAACTTTTCCCAACTGAGCCTGACGAACCGAATGGCGGACTCAACCGCACAGGTCAGCGGATTCCTGCGTCGACAAGTGGCACTGAAAACACCGACCTTCGAGGAAGATGCGCAAGCGCTCAAGGACTTCGCGGCCGGACAGGGCATTGCTGAGGTACAGCCCTGGGACCACGAGTTTCTCGCCGAAAAGCTGCGCCAGCAATACCTCGATACGCCCCTGAAAAACCTGCGCGATTATTTTCCCCTGGACGCAACCCTGCGCCGAATCTGCCTGTTCAGCGAGCGCATGTTCGGGGTCCGGATCGTTGAGCAATCAGCGTTCAGTCGCTGGCATGACAACGTCCGTCTATTTGAAGTCAGCGAGCATGGGCAGGTGATCGGACACATTTACCTCGACCCGTTCCATCGCAAGGAGGCCCCTGACTTCCCATGGACCGCAACACCGCGCAACCGGCGAGTGAACGCCGAAGGCCGATTGACCCTGCCGATTGCCGTTATTCACGCCAACTTCACTGAGGTTCTGGCTGATCAGCCTTGTCTACTGACTCATCTGGATCTGCGGGTGCTTTTCCATGAATTTGGCCACTGCCTGCACCACACTCTGACTCGTTCACCGCATTACACTCTTTCAGGCATCTCCCAGCTGGGGCGCGACACGGCGGAATTTGCCGGGCAACTATTCGAACGCTGGTGCTTTTCAGCAGAGTTTCTACGGTGGCTGGCGGCCCATTATCGGACCGGTGAACGCTTGATCGAGGCTCAAATCGATAAAGCGCTGACATCGCTTCAAGCCCATAGCAGCTGGCAGACAGCCAGATTACTGATGGCTGGCTTGTTTGATTTCCAATTGCACCGATTCCAAGGCGATGGTCGTAGCGTTCGGCAAGTGTTCGAAGACGTACAGCGGGTAATTCCTCACCTGAAACTGTCTTCCTACAGCCGGCTCGCCAACAGTTTCGATTATATGGTGACGGGTTACGGCGCGTCGGTTTACGCCTACAGCTGGTCGGATGTGCTGGCCACCGAAGCCTTCAAACGCTTTGAGCGGGATTGGGTTTTCAATGCCAAAACAGGTAAAGCTTTGCGAGAAACCGTTTTTTCATCCGGGGATTCGCGCGCTCTATTGTCATCTCTAGAGGCATTTCTGGGACGGTCGCTTGCCGAGGATCTTTTCCCGGTGACAGTGGTTACTCGACATGGGCCGAGTTGAACCAACTCTTCATCGAACACATGGCAAACGGACTGGTGCTGCAATCACCATTGGCCAGCGCCGTACGAAGTTTGTCGACATCGGCCTGCATCATGTAGCGAATGCCGTCCTTGAAGTGGGTGCTATCGCCAAAACCGCCCTGAGTCATTTCACTCAGCGCATCTTCCTTACTCCAGCCCTGCACCACCACCCGGTACATCGCCGCCATCAGGCCGGTGCGATCCGAGCCGTGTTTGCAGTGCATAAGCACAGGCCCTTTGGCCTCGGCGCTCTGAATCGTGCGAAGGGCCTTGAGCACATCACTGTCATCCACATGATTGGTGCGGTAGGGCAGCTGTATCTGGGTGATTCCGGGTTTGGACAACCAGCTTGAGTCCGGTTCAGGCAGGAAGTTGATGACAGTGGCGACCTTGAGTTTTTCCAGCAACGGCACCGCCCCCTTGTCCGGCAACGCACTGCGATAGAGGGTCGGGGACATCTGATAGAGGTTGTACTGAACCTCCACCGATTGAGCCCATTCCGCAGGCCGGGATAGAGCAGCGTCGTCAGCGTGGGCCAGCGTCAGGTTGAAAAGTGCGGCCAGCGACAAAAGAAACGTCGCAGGTAGAAGGCGCAGTAGGGACATGCTCAGGCGACCGTGAAGTGATGGATAAGTGATCGATAGCCTGAACTCGGGACAGTCAAAGACCTGTGAGGGCACTGTCAAAGAATCGTGAATAGAACAGCAAATGCCCGAGCCTGGTTGTCATTCAGATCAGTCAGACTGTCCGACATCGCTAGTTGACTGAGAGACACTATCCGGCAAGACCTTGAGTTAATAGACGCCGATAAAACCAGGCCCGCATGGAGTCTCATGCAGACCTGGCAACTACTATCAACTTCAGGGATTTACGATACTGGAATAAGCCTTGGCCAAGGCCAGCAGTTTTGCCTTGTCGTCACCATCAATATCGCCATCACCGTCCACATCACTGTTAATGGTTTTGATCGTGAAAGACTGACCACCATCGCTGGAAACCGCTGTCACATAGACGGAATCGACCAGTGCCTCTGTCTGCATTTCATTTACCGCATCCCATCCCGGCTCTTTACGGGCAAGCTGCATCGATACTTGTGCTTCGCGAGGATTGGTTATGCTCGGCGCCAACAGTTGTAAAAAAATACCACGCTGATTAAAAAACGACATGATTAAATCCTTTTAATTAATAATCCACGACAACTTCGTGTAGCGAGGATAGTACTAACAACCTTTGTAATCGCGCTACTTTATATATATTTCCGGTGATGACGGTTGCGCGATGCGCTTGATCCAGAAACTTGTCTTGTTAGTTCCTTTATATAATCTCGGACATTCACTCGCCGAACGGCACTGGCTTGTCGCTTGCCCCCTTGATACTGTATGCACATACAGTCAATGGGCTTTTATCGATGAACACGCCTCTGCCACCCCGCGGTCGCGGCACCGCCACCAACCCGCACAACCGTTTCGCACCGAACCGTTCGGTGGCCGAGGATGACGGCTGGTATCAGGAAGCGCCGCTCACCCAAGGCACCGAGGTGCGCATCGAGACGGCGAAGACCATCATTACCCGCAACAACTCGCCGGACTTGCCCTTCGACCGCTCGATCAATCCCTATCGTGGCTGCGAGCATGGCTGTATCTATTGCTACGCACGGCCCAGCCACGCCTACTGGGACATGTCGCCAGGGCTGGATTTCGAAACCAGACTGATCGCCAAGACCAACGCCGCCGATGTGCTGGAAGAACAACTGTCCAAACGCGGCTATCAATGCGCGCCGATCAACCTGGGCTCCAACACCGATCCTTATCAGCCGATCGAGCGTGAACACAAAATCACCCGCAGGATCCTCGAGGTGCTGCTGCGCTATCGCCATCCAGTGACCATCATCACCAAGGGCTCGCTGATTCTGCGCGATCTGGACTTGCTGGCCGAACTCGCCGAACAACGACTGGTGGCGGTGATGATCAGCCTCACCACTCTGGACGATGAGCTCAAACGCATCCTCGAACCCCGTACGGCTGCGCCCAAGGCACGACTGCGGGCGATCCGGGTAATGCGTGAAGCGGGGATTCCGGTGGGTGTCTTGTGTTCACCGATGATTCCGATGATCAACGACAGCGAGCTCGAAAGCTTGCTGACCGAAGCCCATGCGGCCGGAGCGCAAACTGCGGCTTATATGATGTTGCGCCTGCCGCTGGAAGTGGCGCCGCTGTTCGAAGAGTGGCTGGCCGCCCACTATCCTCRGCGTGCAGCTCATGTGTTGAGCCTGATCCGCCAGAGCCGTGGTGGGGAGCTTTACGACAGTCGGTTTGGCGCCCGTATGCGCGGTGAAGGACCGTTTGCCGACCTGTTGGCGCAGCGTTTTGCCAAAACCATCAGGCGCCTGGGGCTCAACCGTCGGGAAGGTTTCGACCTGGACTGCAAAGCCTTTTGTCCGCCGGGTCGCCAGATGTCATTGATTTAAGGACAATTGGACCTATGGTGCAGTAGTGAAAAAAGTACGTCGTGTTCAAGCTGGTCATATTTCTTATGACCTGGAACGCACGTTCTAGAGCGCTTGATTCAGTTTGAGTTAAGCTTCGGCCGCTACCTTGTTCATCGAGTGACTGACGGGTCTGCTTTTCGACCTGGATGTTTTTTATACAGCCACTGGCTTCACATCGGACAAAACGGGAAAATTCCCTGACTCCGCCAAAGAGGATGAATCATGAGTGACAAGGATAAACAGCCTTTGGCTGCGTCGGCTTCAGCCCAACCAGAGGCGGAAACCGCCGATGCAGCGTTGCAGCATATCGTTGACGGCTTTTTGCATTTTCATCACGAGATCTTTCCGCAGCAGGAAGAGCTCTTCAAAAAACTCGCCACGGCCCAGCGGCCTAGGGCGATGTTCATCGCGTGCGCCGATTCGCGCATTGTTCCCGAGCTGATCACCCAAAGCGCCCCCGGCGACCTGTTCGTCACCCGTAACGTCGGCAACGTCGTGCCGCCTTATGGGCAAATGAACGGTGGTGTTTCCACAGCCATCGAATACGCGGTGCTGGCGCTCGGCGTACAGCACATCATCATTTGCGGCCACTCTGACTGTGGCGCCATGCGCGCGGTACTCAACCCGCAGAGCCTGGAAAAGATGCCGACGGTCAAAGCCTGGCTGCGCCATGCGGAAGTGGCGAAAACCATGGTTCAGGACAACTGCCATTGCTCGAATGAAAGCGAGAGCATGCACATCCTTACCGAAGAGAATGTGATCGCTCAGTTGCAGCATTTGCGCACGCACCCGTCGGTGGCCTCGCGCATGGCCAACGGTCAGCTGTTTATCCATGGTTGGGTGTACAACATCGAAACCAGCGAAATCCAGGCTTACGACGCGGATCAGGGTTGTTTCCTGCCGCTCGATGGCAGCCATCCGATTCCGGTGGCGACGCCCAAAGCGCGCTTCTAAATCCTCTTCGTAGCCTGTCTCACAACAACGTTTGCGAGACAGGTCACCAGATCCTGTGTGGTTTAGCCGAGGCTGCTGATCAGGCAGCCCGGCTTTGCCATGCCTGAAGAAAACTTCGGGAGAGTCACCATGCGTGCCGCTCAATTAAAAGCTGTTCTGCCACGGGAGTTGCTGGCTTCGGTGGTTGTGTTTCTGGTTGCCCTGCCCTTGTGCATGGGCATCGCCATCGCCTCGGGGCTGCCACCGGCCAAAGGCCTGATCACCGGCATCATCGGTGGGCTGGTGGTCGGCTGGCTCGCCGGTTCACCGCTGCAAGTCAGCGGTCCGGCGGCAGGCCTGGCGGTATTGGTGTTCGAACTGGTGCGCCAGCATGGTATCGCCATGCTCGGGCCGATCCTGCTACTGGCGGGTTTTCTGCAACTGGTGGCCGGGCGTTTGAAACTGGGTTGCTGGTTTCGGGTCACGGCGCCAGCCGTGGTGTACGGCATGCTCGCCGGTATCGGGGTGTTGATCGTGCTGTCACAGGTGCACGTGATGCTCGATGCCGTGCCCAAACCCTCGGGACTGGATAATCTGGCGGCCTTCCCCGCAGCAGTGATGCAGGCTGTGCCTTCGTTCGGCTGGCAGGCGGGTTTGCTCGGAGTGTCGACCATTGCCGTAATGTGGCTGTGGGAGAAATTCCGCCCGCATTCCCTGCGCTTCGTTCCCGGTGCATTGCTCGGGGTCGGTCTGGCAACGATCGCCAGCCTGGCGCTCGCCTTGCAAGTCAAACGCGTGGAGGTTCCGGCCAACCTGGCAGAAGCCATCGATTGGCTACGCCCGGCGGATCTGCTCAACCTGGCTGACCCAACCCTGCTGATCGCCGCCTTCGCCGTGGCCTTTATCGCCAGCGCCGAAACCCTGCTCTCGGCCGCCGCCGTGGATCGCATGCACAGCGGTCAACGTTCGGACTTCGACCGCGAACTGTCGGCACAAGGTGTGGGCAACATGTTGTGTGGCCTGCTTGGCGCGCTGCCGATGACCGGAGTGATCGTGCGCAGCTCGGCCAACGTTCAGGCCGGCGCCACCACCCGCCTGTCGACGGTGTTCCATGGCCTGTGGTTGCTGGCTTTCGTGCTGCTGCTATCGAGCGTGCTGCAAAGCATTCCGGTGGCGAGCCTGGCGGGCGTGCTGGTTTACACCGGTTTCAAACTGGTAGACCTCAAGGCCTTTCGCGGCCTGGGCCGTTATGGCCGGATGCCGATGTTCACCTATGCGGCGACTGCACTGGCAATCATCTTCACCGACCTGCTGACGGGCGTGCTGATCGGCTTCGGCCTGACGCTGGCCAAACTGGCCTGGAAAGCGTCGCGCCTGAAAATCAGCCTGATCGATCTACCGGCGGACGGCGAGATGGAACTGCGACTGGTGGGGGCGGCGACCTTCCTCAAGGTGCCGGCGTTGACCCAGGTGCTGGGGAGCATTCCCGCAGGCGCGACGGTGCATGTGCCGCTCAATAACCTGAGCTACATCGATCACTCGTGCCTTGAGTTGCTGGAGGAGTGGGGCCGGGCCAATGCGGCCAAGGGTTCGAAGTTGGTGATTGAAGCGCGGGGGTTGAAGCGCAGGCTTGAAGGACGGTTGCGGACCACGACGGGCGTAGGTTCCGCCGGATAGATAACAGTGTGGGAGCGGGCTTGCTCGCTCCCACAGGTGTTCGGTTCTTACCGTTGGATCAAGCCGCTGGCTGATCCAGCTCCAGCTCCACGCCCAATTGGCGCGACAGGCACGGCCAGCGCTTCCACGCGGCGCCGGTGTCCGGGCTGTTGAGTTTCTCGCGGTAGGCCTCCACCGACTCCAGCGCGAAACTTTCATCGTCAAGCATCTCGTCCACCGCGTGATGCACCGCCTCATCCAGTTGGTTGGCAAATTCCTCGCCAATCAATTGGTGGGCAATCAGGTTGGCGACAGTCATGTCCAAGGGGATCAGTGGCTGGCCAAAATGCTTGATGTACAGGTCGTTGACCTCTTCAACCAAACGGTGCGCCAGATAAGCTTCATCCAGCAGGCTGTCCAAGCCGACGTGACCGGCCATGATCGCCGGCGGCTGGAGGAAGAACTGCTCGGCGATTGTCAGCACCGGCTTGATCTGCGATTCGATGCCCGCTTCCCTGGCGACTTCATTGGCTGCGTCCAGCAGGTCTGGCACTTGTTCTATATACGCGGCCACAAAACGCGTCATCACTCCGTTGGCGTCGACATCCGGCAATTGGATGGCGGAGTGAAGGTGCGGCAGTTGGGTTTCCAGCTGACGAGTCAGCAGGCCGGTCTCGGCCTCGTGTTGCAGGGCTTTTTGGATCTGCTCGCGCAATGCGGCGGTGTTCATGAAAACTCCAGGAAACAAAGGCAATGGAATAGGGAAGACATAACTTAGCTGGCTCAGAAAAAAGGCTAAGACGCATTTGTCATAATTATTTCATCCTTGAGACGTCTGCGTTATATCGATTTGCCACCACTCGTCTACATCCTTCTCCATTCGTGACCTGGAACGCAAGTCCAGGCTGTTTCAGTTGATTTACCCCGTCGCGTTGCGAGGTGGCAGTCGCTGTCTATACTCGGTTCTGAATGGAGTTAGCTGATGACACCCGACTGCATAGGCAGCAAGGCTCGGCGATTCAAGTTCGTGGTCTGAAAAAGCCGCTCCCTTGCCGCAGGCGTTACGCCTACGGGATAACAAGAACGATAAGGGGAACCCGCAATGATGCGACATCCACATGTCTGGATGGGCCTCCTGTTGTGGTCGATTTTCAGTCAGGCGCAAGCGGCCTGGACTGTCAATATGGCGCCTGGAGCGACTGAGATCAGTCACGCAGTATTCGATCTGCACATGACCATTTTCTGGATCTGTGTAGTGATCGGCATCATCGTCTTCGGCGCCATGTTCTGGTCGATGATGGTCCACCGCCGCTCGACCGGGCAGGTGGCCGCAAAATTTCATGAAAGCACCACCGTTGAAATCCTCTGGACCATCGTGCCCCTGCTTATCCTGGTGGCCATGGCGGTTCCCGCAACCGCCACCCTGATCAAGATGTATGACAACACCGAGCCGGATATTGATATCCAGGTCACCGGTTATCAGTGGAAGTGGCACTACAAATACCTGGGTCAGGACGTCGAATTCTTTAGCAACCTGACCACCCCCGCCGATCAGATCCACAACAAGGAAGCCAAGGGCGAGCATTACCTGCTGGAGGTCGACAAACCATTGGTGCTGCCGATCGGTGCCAAGGTGCGCTTCCTGGTGACCTCCGCCGACGTCATCCACTCTTGGTGGGTGCCGGCTTTCGCGGTCAAACGCGATGCGATTCCGGGCTTCGTCAATGAATCCTGGACCCGTGTCGACAAACCCGGCATCTACCGTGGCCAGTGCGCCGAGCTGTGCGGCAAGGACCACGGCTTCATGCCGATCGTGGTCGAAGTCAAGGAAAAGGCCGACTACGAAAAATGGCTGGGCGAGCGCAAGGCGGAAGCCGCGCAACTCAAAGAGCTGACCAGCAAGGAATGGACCCTCGACGAGCTCAAGGAGCGCGGCGACAAGATCTATCACACCACTTGCGTGGCCTGTCACCAGGCCGAAGGCCAAGGCCTGCCGCCGATGTTCCCGGCACTCAAGGGCTCGAAAATCGCCACCGGCCCGATCAAGGATCACCTGAGCCTGGTCTTCCACGGCAAGCCCGGCACCGCCATGGCGGCGTTCGGCAAGCAGCTCTCGGAAGTCGATATCGCGGCGGTCGTGACCTACGAACGTAACGCCTGGGGCAACAACAAAGGCGACATGGTCACCCCTAAAGAAGTGCTGGAGTTGAAACAGGCGGAAAGCAAATGACCCGGTCTATTGCGTACTCAAGGAATCGGTCGGGGCATGACGTCCCGGTTCGCCCAGCCCAGCCGTTTGCAGGAGACAGGACATGACTGTTGTAGTCGATGACCATGTTCATACCGATACCGCCCACGCCCACGGCCCTGCCAAAGGCCTGATGCGTTGGGTGTTGACTACCAACCACAAGGATATCGGCACGCTGTACCTGTGGTTTGCGTTCACCATGTTCCTGCTGGGCGGCTCGTTCGCCATGGTGATTCGTGCCGAGCTGTTCCAGCCGGGGTTGCAAATCGTCCAGCCTGAGTTCTTCAACCAGATGACCACCATGCACGGCTTGGTGATGGTCTTCGGTGCGGTGATGCCGGCCTTCGTCGGCCTCGCCAACTGGATGATCCCGTTGATGATCGGCGCGCCGGACATGGCCCTGCCACGGATGAACAACTTCAGCTTCTGGCTGTTGCCGGCGGCGTTCATTCTGTTGGTGTCGACCCTGTTCACCCCCGGTGGTGGGCCGAATTTCGGCTGGACCTTCTACGCACCGCTGTCGACCACCTACGCGCCGGAAAGCGTGACGTTTTTCATCTTCGCCATCCACTTGATGGGGATCAGTTCGATCATGGGGGCGATCAACGTGATCGCGACCATCCTCAACCTGCGCGCCCCCGGCATGACGCTGATGAAAATGCCGCTGTTCGTCTGGACCTGGCTGATCACCGCGTTCCTGCTGATCGCAGTGATGCCGGTGCTGGCCGGCTGCGTGACCATGATGTTGATGGACATCCACTTCGGCACCAGTTTCTTCAGTGCCGCCGGTGGCGGTGATCCGGTGCTGTTCCAGCATGTGTTCTGGTTCTTCGGTCACCCCGAGGTGTACATCATGATCCTGCCGGCCTTCGGTGCCGTCAGCTCGATCATTCCGGCGTTCTCGCGCAAGCCGCTGTTTGGCTACACCTCGATGGTCTATGCCACGGCCAGTATTGCCTTCCTGTCATTCATCGTCTGGGCGCACCACATGTTCGTGGTCGGCATTCCGCTGGTGGGCGAGTTGTTCTTCATGTACGCCACGCTGCTGATCGCAGTGCCGACCGGCGTGAAGGTGTTCAACTGGGCCAGCACCATGTGGCAAGGTTCGCTGACCTTCGAGACGCCGATGCTGTTCGCGGTGGCGTTCGTGATCCTGTTTTCCATTGGCGGATTCTCCGGGTTGATGCTGGCCATCGCCCCCGCGGACTTCCAATACCAGGACACCTACTTCGTGGTCGCGCACTTCCATTACGTGCTGGTACCGGGGGCGATCTTCGGGATCTTCGCCTCGGCTTACTTCTGGCTGCCGAAGTGGACCGGCCACATGTACGACGAAACCCTTGGCAAGCTGCACTTCTGGCTGTCTTTCATCGGCATGAACATGGCGTTCTTCCCGATGCACTTCGTAGGCCTGGCGGGCATGCCGCGGCGGATTCCGGACTACAACCTGCAATTCGCCGACTTCAACATGGTGTCGTCGATCGGCGCGTTCATGTTTGGTGCCACGCAGATCTTCTTCCTGTTCATCGTGATCAAGACCATTCGCGGCGGAGAGCCGGCACCGGCCAAGCCGTGGGATGGTGCCGAAGGCCTGGAATGGAGCATTCCGTCGCCCGCGCCGTATCACACCTTCACCACACCGCCGGAAGTGAAATGAACGCACTAGCCTTTGTGGGAGCGGTGGAGGTTAGACGTCATGGCTGACTCGATCTCGATGAAGAAGCTGGTCACCCGCCTGTTGCTGGTGGTGGCGGCGATGTTTGTCTTCGGCTTTGCCCTGGTACCGATCTACGACGTGATGTGCAAGGCATTCGGCATCAATGGCAAAACCGCCGGGCAGTATGAAGGCGAGCAAACGGTCGACGCCTCGCGGCAGGTTCGCGTGCAGTTTCTGTCGACCAACGCCGCTGACATGCCCTGGGACTTCTATCCCAAGACGGATGAGCTGACCGCGCACCCCGGGGCGGTGAACGAGATGATTTTTATCGCCCACAACCCCACCGACCGGCCGATGAGCGCCCAGGCGGTGCCGAGTATCGCGCCGAGTGCAGCCGCAGCGTACTTCCACAAGACCGAATGTTTCTGCTTTACCCAGCAAGTGCTGCAGCCCGGTCAGCGCATCGAGATGCCAGTACGGTTCATCGTTGACCGCGACATGCCCAAGGATGTGAAGCACCTGACGCTGTCCTACACGCTGTTCGATATCACCGCACGTCATCCGCCCGTGGCTGTTGCAGCAAGCACCGGTGGCTAGGCGTTAAAGCGTGCCCGATAAGGAGAACAATAAATGGCAACTCATGAACATTATTACGTTCCAGCCCAGAGCAAATGGCCGATCATCGCCACGATCGGCATGCTGGTCACGGTGTTCGGCCTGGGCACCTGGTTCAATGACCTGAAGGCTGCGCGGCCGGAATCCCATGGCCCGCTGATCTTTTTCGTCGGCGGACTGCTGCTGGCCTACATGCTGTTCGGCTGGTTCGGGACGGTGGTCAAGGAGAGTCGCGCGGGGTTGTACAGCCCGCAACTCGACCGCTCGTTCCGCTGGGGCATGAGCTGGTTCATTTTCTCGGAGGTGATGTTCTTCCTGGCCTTTTTCGGCGCGCTGTTTTATGTGCGCAACGTCGCAGGTCCTGCCTTGGGCGGTGAAGGCACCAAAGGCATCGCCCACATGCTGTGGCCGGCGTTCGAATTCACCTGGCCACTGCTGAGCAACCCGGACTCGAAACTCTTTCCTCCACCCAAGGAAGTCATCAGCCCCTGGGGCCTGCCGCTGCTCAACACCGTGCTGTTGGTGAGTTCCAGCGTCACCGTGACCATCGCTCACCACGCCTTGAAGAAAGGCCATCGCGGCGCGCTGAAAATCTGGCTGGCGCTGACCGTGTTGCTCGGTTGCGGCTTCCTGGGCTTTCAAGCCAAAGAATATCTGCACGCCTACCACGAGCTGGGCCTGACCCTGGGTTCCGGCATCTACGGTGCAACGTTCTTCATGCTCACCGGTTTCCACGGTGCCCACGTGACCATCGGCACCATCATCCTGTTCGTCATGCTGATGCGCATCATGCGCGGACACTTCAATGCAGACCACCATTTCGGATTCGAGGCGGCGACCTGGTACTGGCACTTTGTGGATGTGGTGTGGATCGGGCTGTTCGTTTTCGTCTACGTGCTCTGAGCCTGGCACTCATGACTACCAAGGCACGTGGGACACCAGTTGGCCGCTGAAAAAACCCCAGGCGATCAAGCCGACAGTGATCGCGGCCAGCGCAACACGAATACTCAAGGCGATGACCAGGCGATTCGAGCTGCTGTCGTCCTTGACCAGAAAAAACAGGCCGCTGAACAGGCTGACAACCGTGGCAATCAGCATCAGGACGATGGCTGCTTTGAGCATGGTGACACTCCGGGGGACAGGCGATGCATGTGAGTATAGCTATCGCGAAGACCGACTTTCTGGCGACGCCATGAAGCGCTTCCGGCCGGGCCTCGTGCCGACTCTGGTGGTCGCGGTGCTGCTGCCCTTGCTGGTGTCACTCGGCTTCTGGCAGTTGAGCCGGGGCGCGGAGAAAAGCACGCTGCTGCAAAATTACGCCGAGCGCCGGGCGGCCGAACCGATGGCCAGCACCGAACTGCAACACACCGAAGATCCGGTTTTCCGCCGGGTTCGCCTGCACGGCCAGTTCGATGCCGAACACAGCGTGCTGCTGGATAACCGGCAGCGCGATGGCAAGGTCGGGGTCGAGCTGTTGCAACCGTTTCAGGATCAGGCCACCGGGCTCTGGTTGCTGGTCAATCGCGGCTGGCTGCCGTGGCCGGATCGGCGCACACCGCCGTCATTCACCACACCGACTCAGGTGTTGAGCCTCGACGCCTGGGTCTACGTCTCCCCCGGCGCAACGTTCCAGTTGCACGCCGACCCCAACACCACGACCTGGCCACAACTGATCACCGCCGTTGAACCGGCGAGGTTGTGGACGGCGCTTGAACGTGACGGTTTCGCCTACGAATTACGCGCGCAAAGTGGCCCTGCGACCTACCGGGCCGATTGGCCGGTGGTGGCCATGGGGCCGGAAAAGCACCTGGCTTACGCCGTGCAGTGGTTCGCCCTGGCGATCGCCCTGCTCGGCCTTTACCTCTATCTCGGCTGGCACAACGCAAAGGAGAACAATAATGGGAGTGGCCATGAATCCACCCGGCATGTCTGAGGCGAAAGCACCGGTGAATCGGCGGCGCGGACGCTTGCAGTTGTTGCTGATTTTATTGGGAGTGATCGGTCCGATGATCCTCGCCACCGGTATGTACAAATTGCAGTTCTGGGTGCCAGACGGCCGCAGTTATCACGGTGAACTGATCGGCAACGGCCAGACCCGCGCCGACATCGGCGTACAGGCGCAGGAAGACCGCTGGCAGTTGCTGGTAACAGCGCCCAAGGACTGTTCGGTGGATTGCCAGCAGCTGGTTTATCTGGCGCGGCAGATCCAGATCGGCCTCGGTCGCGATGCTGCCCGCGCCAGCCATGCGCTGGCCATCGCGCAGCCGCTGAACAGCGATTACGAGACTAAACTTCAACGCGAGTACCCACAGTTGCAACGCTATTCATTGGACCTGCCGTCCTACATCAAAGGCGCGCAGAGCAATGACACACCGCACCTGTGGATCATCGACCCTCACGGCAATCTGGTGCTGCGTTACGACCCGACGGTGAAGGGCAAGGACCTGCTCAACGACCTGCGCCACCTGCTGAAACTGTCGAACATCGGATAAGGGCATCGTCATGGCCAAACCTGGATTTCGCCTCGCGCTGTTTGCCACCTTGCTGGCACTGATTGTGGTGTTGCTCGGCGCTTACACACGCCTGACCCACGCCGGCCTCGGCTGCCCGGACTGGCCCGGCTGCTACGGTTTTATCAGCGTGCCGCAAAGCGAAGCCCAGCTGGCTCATGCCGAACTGCATTTTCCAGACACCCCGGTGGAAGCCCACAAGGGCTGGAACGAAATGGTCCATCGCTACTTCGCCGGCACGCTGGGGCTGCTGATCGCGGTGCTGGCGGGCCGCGCCTGGGTCCATCGTCATCATCCGGGGCAGCCGGTGAAGTTGCCGCTGTTCCTGCTGGCGTTGGTCATTGGCCAAGCGGCTTTCGGCATGTGGACGGTGACGCTCAAGCTTTGGCCGCAAGTGGTCACCGGACATTTACTCGGTGGTTTTGCGACCTTGAGCCTGTTGTTTCTGCTGACCTTGCGCCTGTCCGGCGTATTGCCGGCGCTTACCGTGCCTCGACGTTTGCAATACTGGGCAACCGCCGGCTTGCTGTTGGTGATCCTGCAAATTGCTCTCGGTGGCTGGGTCAGCTCCAATTACGCGGCGGTAGCCTGCATCGACTTTCCGACCTGCCACGGCCAATGGCTGCCACCGACTGATTTCGCCAACGGTTTTCACCTGACCCAACACATCGGCCCGAATTATCTGGGCGGGCAGCTGGACAGCGATGCCCGCACCGCGATTCACCTGACTCACCGCATCGGCGCATTACTGGTCACCTTTGTTCTGCTCGGTCTGGCCTGGCAACTGAAGGTCGTCGGCATGACGCGCCTGGCCGTCATGGTGCTGATCGCCCTTGCCGCACAGATCACCCTGGGCATCAGCAACGTGGTGTTCCACTTGCCGCTGCCGGTGGCCGTCGCCCACAACGCCGGCGGTGCGGCGCTGTTGCTGACGATGGTGCTGGTCAATTATCACGCGCGAACCAGTCTGGTTCGAGTCAAGCATCAGCCCCTTCGGCGCTGGCGTCTACGCCTGCGTAAACACTCGGCCGGGCCCATAACAATAAAAGGAGAGATGCCATGGCGACTCTGATCGGCGAACGTCACAGTCAGGCCATCTGGCGAGACTACCTGGAACTGACCAAGCCGAAAGTGGTGGTGCTGATGCTCATCACCTCGCTGGTCGGCATGTTCCTCGCGACCCGCGCCGGGGTGCCATGGACGGTGCTGGTGTTCGGCAATCTGGGGATCGCCCTGTGTGCCGGCGGTGCCGCAGCGGTCAATCATGTGGTGGACCGGCGCATCGACGCGGTCATGGCCCGGACCCACAAACGGCCCCTGGCCGAAGGCCGGGTATCTCCAGCCGCTGCGCTGACCTTCGCCCTGATACTGGCGATGCTCGGTCAGGCCTTGTTGCTGACTTTCACCAACCCGTTGACGGCGTGGCTGACCCTCGCCTCCTTGCTCGGTTATGCCGTGGTCTATACCGGCTTCCTGAAACGCGCGACGCCGCAGAACATCGTCATCGGCGGCCTCGCCGGAGCTGCCCCGCCACTGCTCGGCTGGACCGCCGCCACCGGTCATGTCGGCGCCGAACCATTGTTGCTGGTGCTGATCATCTTCGCCTGGACCCCGCCGCACTTCTGGGCGCTGGCGATTCACCGCAAGGAGGAATACGCCAAGGCTGACATTCCGATGCTGCCGGTGACCCATGGCGAGCACTACACCAAAGTCCACATCCTGCTTTATACCTTTGCGTTGCTGGCCGTCAGCCTGATGCCCTACGTGATCCACATGAGCGGCGTGCTCTACCTGATGTGTGCCCTTCTACTGGGCGCAAGGTTTCTGCAATGGGCCGTGGTGCTGTACCGTGGCACTCGACCGCACGCGGCGATCAACACGTTCAAGTACTCTATCTACTACTTGTTCCTGCTGTTTATCGCGCTGCTCGTAGACCACTACTTACTGTTGATCCTATGACTCGAACCCAGAAAACCGTCTTCATCCTCGTTGCCCTGATCGCGCTGATCCTGGGCCTGACCGTCAATAAAGTACTGACCGGAAAAAACCAGGGCGACCCGACGGCGCTGATCGATGCGGGGATCATCCTGCTACCCCAAAGCCGTAATCTGCCGGACGTGAAGATGACCGATCAGGACGGCAAGCCAGTGGCGATCAACGAACTGAAAGGCAAGTGGAGTTTGCTGTTCTTCGGCTACACCTTCTGCCCGGACATCTGCCCGACCACCCTCGCCCAGCTGCGGCAGATCAAGAGTGAACTGCCGGCGGATGCGGTGAACAAGTTGCAGGTCATCCTGGTCAGCGTCGACCCGAACCGCGACACGCCCAAGCAACTCAAGCAGTACCTGGGCTACTTCGATCCGCAATTCATCGGGCTGACCGCATCCTCAGTCGAAGACCTTCAGAAAATGGCCAACGCGGTGAGCATTCCGTTCATTCCGGCGGACACCAGCAAGCCGAACTACACCGTCGACCACAGCGGCAACCTGGCGGTGATCGGACCGGACGGGACTCAACGCGGGTTCATTCGTGCACCGCTGAATAACCAGAAACTGGTGGCGCAGTTGCCGGTGATGCTCAACCGTCAATAAGCACCACAGGTACGGTGTTTCAGGCAAAAAAATGGGGCGCATTCAATGCGCCCCATTTTTTTCGTTAAAGCTTCAGATCAGAACGCCGGCAATACCGCGCCTTTGTACTTCTCGAGAATGAAGGCTTTCACTTCCGGGCTGTGCAGGGCAGCAACCAGTTTCTGCATTGCCGCGCTGTCCTTGTCGTCCGGACGGGCAACGAGGATGTTCACGTACGGCGAGTCGCTGCCTTCGATGACCAGCGCGTCCTTGGACGGATCGAGCTTGGCTTCCAGCGCGTAGTTGGTGTTGATCAGCGCCAGATCGACCTGAGTCAGCACGCGCGGGATGGTCGCGGCTTCCAGTTCACGGAATTTCAGGTCCTTGGTGTTCTCGGTGATGTCCTTGACGGTCGACAGGATGTTGTTCGAATCCTTCAACTTGATCAGGCCAGCCTTCGCCAGCAGCAACAGCGCACGGCCGCCGTTGGTGGCGTCGTTCGGGATCACCACGTTGGCGCCGCCCGGCAGCTCTTCCAGTTTCTTGTACTTGCTGGAGTAAGCGCCCAGCGGCTCCAGGTGCACACCGGCAACGCTGACGAGGTTAGTGCCCTTGGCCTTGTTGAATTCATCCAGGTACGGTTGGTGCTGGAAGAAGTTGGCGTCCAGACGCTTCTCGGCCACCTGTACGTTCGGCTGGATGTAGTCGGTGAAGACTTTGACTTTCAGGTCCACGCCTTCTTTGGCCAGGGCCGGTTTAACGAACTCGAGGATTTCCGCGTGCGGCACCGGAGTGGCCGCAACGGTCAGGGTGTCGGCGGCGTGGGCGGAAAAGGCTGCAACGGCAGCGAACGCGACGAGTAGTTTTTTCATTCAGCTAACTCCTTGTGAGGCGCCCGTTTGGCGCCTGCCAGCGAATGGCCGGCTCATGTCTTGGTGACGAGAACTGTTTATTTGCGGGAAAAATGAACCACCAGCTTGTCGCCGACGGTTTGCAGCACTTGAACCAGCACCAGCAGCAACACCACGGTGACCACCATCACGTCGGTCTGGAAACGCTGGTATCCGAAACGGATCGCCAGGTCGCCCAAGCCGCCAGCGCCGACCACACCGGCCATCGCTGTGTAGGACACCAGTGTAATCGCTGTCACCGTAATAGCCGCGAAGATGCCCGGACGGGCCTCCGGCAGCAAGGCGTTGGTGATGATCTGACGGGTCGTCGCGCCCATGGCCTGGGTCGCTTCGATGATGCCGCGATCCACCTCACGCAGGGCGGTTTCCACCAGTCGCGCGAAGAACGGCGTGGCGCCCACCACCAGCGGTGGAATCGCACCGGCGACACCGAGGGAAGTGCCGGTAATCAACACGGTGAACGGAATCATCACGATCAGCAGAATGATGAACGGCAGCGAACGCAGAATGTTCACCACCAGCGACAGCATCGCGTAAACGCCTTTGGCTTCCAGCAACTGGCGCGGGCTGCACAAGAACAACAGCACGCCCAACGGCAACCCCAGCAGCACGGTGAACAACAGCGAACCGCCAAGCATCAGCAGGGTGTCGCCGGCGGCCAGCCAGATTTCGTACCAGTCGATATTGGAAAAGAAACTCATCAGGACTTCCATCAGCGCAGCACCTCCATGTGGACATCAGCTGCGGTGAAGTGCGCAAACGCCGCTTCCATGTCGCCACCGGTAACAGCCAGGGTCAATTGGCCGTAGGGAACCTCTTTGATGCGATCGATACGACCGGCCAGGATGCTGTAGTCCACGCCCGTTTCCCGGGCGACGGTACCCAGCAACGGTGCGTAGGTCGCTTCGCCCTGGAAGGTCAGACGCACGATGCGGCCCGGGACATGAGCGAAGTCGTCGCGCTGTTCGTTCTCGTCGATCTGCTCGTCTTCCTGGACGAAGCGCTTGGTGGTCGGGTGCTTGGGGTGCAGGAACACCTCGGCCACCGAACCTTGCTCGACGATCACACCGGCATCCATCACCGCCACCTGATCGCAGACCCGACGAATCACATCCATTTCGTGGGTGATCAGGACGATGGTCAGCTTCAGCTCGCGATTGATCTCGGCCAGCAATTGCAAAACCGACGCCGTGGTCTGTGGGTCGAGAGCACTGGTGGCTTCATCGCACAACAGGATTTTCGGCTTGGTTGCCAGGGCGCGGGCGATGCCGACACGCTGCTTCTGACCACCGGACAGTTGTGCCGGGTATTTTTTCGCATGGTCGGCCAGGCCAACCCGCGCCAGCAACTGCGCCACACGCTGGTCGATTTCGCTGCGCGACAGCTCACCGGCGAGGGTCAGCGGCAGCGCGACGTTATCGGCCACGGTCTTGGACGCCAGCAAGTTGAAGTGCTGGAAAATCATCCCGACCTGCTGACGGAAACGCCGCAGGCCACTGGCATCCAGCGCCGTGACTTCTTCGCCATCGACGATGATCTTGCCGCCACTGGCGTTTTCCAGGCGGTTGATCAGGCGCAGCAGGGTACTTTTTCCCGCACCGGAATGGCCGATCAGGCCAAAGACCTGACCGTTCTCAATCGTCAGACTGGTCGGATGCAGGGCGGGAATATCCTTACCGGCGACGCGGTAAGTTTTGTGGACGTTTTGAAACTCGATCACGTAGCGAACCTTGTGGGGCGCGTTAGAAAAGGATCAGCGGTTAGCCGGGCGCGCATTTTAGCCTGTCCGTATAGAGGTTCTTAGCATTTATTTCGCTTTCAACCAGCGATTTGGCAATAAGGCGATCAAAGGTCAGAAAAAAGGAACGGTGCCAGCGCCTCATCAGTCACTCATTAAGCAACTCGAAAAAGCCCGGGCAATGCTAATTAGCCCTGAGCACGACGGGAATCGCAACGAGGAGTCTACGTCTGATGAGTACTAAAAAGCCTGCCGCCACCAGCGCACTGGCCGGGACCGATACCCCGGACCGCAGCAACACCAATCCCAAGCTCGACAGCCTGGAACAATTTCGCTCCGATGCCACCGAGCAGGCCCTGCGCACCAACCAGGGCGTGAAGGTCGCGGATAATCAGAACACGTTGAAGGCCGGAGCCCGTGGGCCGTCATTGCTGGAAGACTTCATCATGCGTGAAAAGATCACGCATTTTGACCATGAACGTATTCCTGAGCGCATCGTTCATGCCCGCGGCACTGGCGCCCACGGTTACTTCCAGGCCTACGAGCCCCATTCCGTGCTGACCAAGGCCGCATTCCTACAAGATCCACATCAAAAAACTCCGGTTTTTGTGCGCTTCTCCACGGTGCAAGGCCCGCGCGGGTCGGGCGATACCGTGCGCGACGTACGCGGTTTCGCGGTGAAGTTTTTCACCGACGAAGGCAACTTCGATCTGGTGGGCAACAACATGCCGGTGTTCTTCATTCAGGATGCCATCAAGTTCCCCGACTTCGTGCACGCGGTAAAACCCGAGCCCCACAACGAGATTCCTACCGGCGGTTCGGCCCACGACACCTTTTGGGACTTTGTTTCTTTGGTGCCGGAGTCCGCGCACATGGTGATCTGGACCATGTCCGACCGGGCGATCCCCAAAAGCCTGCGCAGCATGCAAGGCTTCGGGGTGCATACGTTCCGCATGATCAACGCCGAGGGCAAATCGCGGTTCGTCAAATTCCATTGGCGCCCCGTCGCTGGTACCTGTTCGCTGGTATGGGATGAAGCGCAGAAGCTCGCCGGGAAAGACACCGACTTCCATCGCCGTGATCTCTGGGAGTCCATCGAGACGGGGGACTATCCGGAGTGGGAATTGGGCGTACAGGTCATCGAGGAGGAAAGCGAACACGCCTTCGATTTCGACATCCTTGATCCGACCAAGCTCATCCCCGAGGAAATCGTACCGATCACTCCCCTGGGCAAGATGGTGCTCAACCGCAACCCGGACAACTTCTTCGCCGAGACCGAGCAGGTTGCCTTCTGCCCAGGGCATATCGTGCCCGGAATCGATTTTTCGAATGATCCGCTGCTACAAGGCCGGCTGTTTTCCTACACCGATACGCAGATCAGCCGACTTGGCGGACCGAACTTTCACGAGATCCCGATCAACCGCCCACTGGCACCGTTCCATAACGGTCAACGGGATGCGCAGCACCGCACCACCATCGACAAGGGGCGTGCTTCCTACGAGCCGAACTCCATCGACAGTGGCTGGCCGAAGGAGACCCTGCCCGCAGCGCAGGACGGCGGCTTCGAGAGTTACCCGGAGCGCATCGACGCCGCCAAGATCCGCCAGCGCAGCGAGTCGTTCAGCGACCACTTCTCCCAGGCTCGGCTGTTTTTCCACAGCATGAGCAAGCACGAACAGGAGCACATCATTGCCGCCTACAGCTTTGAGCTGGGCAAGGTCGAACGCGAGTTTATTCGTGTGCGTCAGGTCAATGAGATCCTGGCCAATATCGATCTGGAACTGGCCAAACGCGTGGCGCAGAACCTGGGCTTGCCGGTTCCGAAGGCTGGAACGGTCAAGGTGCGTAACACCTCACTGGATCACTCCCCTGCCCTGAGCCAGGCCAACTTGTTGCCCGAAGACATCAAAACCCGAAAAGTCGCGATCCTGGCGGCCAACGGTGTCGATGGCGCGGCGATTGATGCCATGAAGAAAGCGCTGAAGGCCGAAGGCGCTCACGCCAAACTGCTCGGCCCGACCTCGGCCCCCGTGACCACCGCCAATGGCAAAGCACTGCCGGTGGATGCGTCGATGGAAGGTTTACCGTCCGTGGCCTTCGACGCGGTGTTCGTGCCCGGAGGCGCGGCGTCGATCAAGGCACTAAGCAGTGATGGTGTGGCTCTGCATTACCTGTTGGAGGCATACAAACACCTGAAGGCGATCGCCTTGCATGGCGAAGCGAAGCAGTTGCTGGATGTGTTGAAGCTGGAGACTGATGCGGGGCTGATCGTGGGTAACGATGCCAAGCTGTTCAAGGCGTTTTTTGCCGCGATCGGTCAGCATCGGGTGTGGGACAGGGAGCCTAAGGCCAAGGCTATTCCGGCCTGACATTTAGAAAAGCAAAAGATCGCAGCTTGCTACAGCTCCTACACCGGTCCGTAGGAGCTGCCGCAGGCTGCGATCTTTTCTTTATGGCTTGCGAGGGCTCAGAACCATCTGCGCCGGAATTTTGCGCAAAATCTGCTTCTGAAGCTTCAGATCAAACTCCGAATCCAGCTTCTTCACCCGTTTGGTCAGCAAGGTGGCCAACCATGGGTAATCCTGGGTACGGGGAACCTGAATGCTCACGTCGCACTGATAATTCACCACATCGGCGGCGATGGCATCGAGTTGACGACGAAGTTTGCTCATATCGGTGAGGTTCAATGCCACCGTCGTGCTTTCAGCCGTCGGGTCGATCACTTTGGCCTGCGGTTTGGCTTCGGCAGCCTTGAGGGCCGCTTCGGCTTTATCCAGCTCAGCCTTGCGTGCATGAACAATCGCATTGTTAACGCCACCGGTCAGCGCCGGGGCCTTGGGCATCAATACCCGGGCACGGCTGAGGGCAGTGGCCGCGGCATTCACATCACCTTTTTGCAACACGATCTGGCTGCGCAGCAAATAGGCTTCCGCCAATTGCCGCTGGTATTGCTCAAGGGATTGATCGTTGGGCGACTCGGCCTGCAAGGCCGCCAATTGATCCTCGGCGGTGGCCAGCTCGCTGCTGGCCAGGCTTTGTTCCAGTTGTGCAATAGCCGTGGCCCGCGCATCGGGGACCTCGGTGGCCGCCGGTGGCGTGCTTTGGCAAGCACCCAGTAGCAGCGAAAATGCGACAAGGAGCAGATAACGGGAGGCGAACGGCTTCATTCCTGCGACTCTCTATTTGCGCAAAAAACGAGCAAGTCTACACCCCTCGACGGGGCAGGACAAAACTCAGCAGAAACAACGCGGCGGCCGCCACCACAATCGACGGGCCAGCCGGGGTGTCCTTGAACCAGGACAACGCCAGTCCGCCACACACCGCGAGCATGCCCAGCAGGCTCGCGCCCAGTGCCATCTGCTCCGGCGAGCGGGCGTGACGTTGTGCCGCAGCCGCCGGAATAATCAGTAACGAAGTAATCAGCAACACGCCGACGATTTTCATCGCCACCGCGATCACCACGGCGATCAGCAACATCAGGACCAGACGCAACGCCGCCACCGGCAAACCTTCCACCCTGGCCAGTTCTTCATGCACGGTGATCGCCAGCAAGGGTCGCCACAGCGTGACAAGCAACACCAGCACCGCCGTGCTGCCGCCGAGGATCCACGCCAGATCGGTCGGGCTGATCGCCAGCAGGTCGCCGAACAGATAGGCCATCAGGTCGATCCGCACTTCATGCATGAAGCTTAGTACCACCAGGCCCAGGGAGAGCGTGCTCGGTGCGAGAATTCCCAACAGCGTGTCAGACGCCAATGGCTGCCGCTGTTGCAGCGTCACCAGCAACACCGCCAGCAACAGGCAGCCGACGGTGACAGCCACGGTCGGGCTGACATCCAGCAGAAAGCCCAGCGCCACACCCAGCAGCGCGGCGTGGGACAGGGTGTCGCCAAAATAAGCCATGCGCCGCCAGACCACGAACGAACCCAGCGGGCCCGCGACCAACGCCAGGGCCAGACCTGCAAGCAGGGCGAAGAGCAGAAAATCAGCCATGCTTGCAGCTATCTCCATGAACGTGGGTATGGGCCGACGGAGTCGCAATGACCACCGAGCCATGCAGGTCGTGAGCGTGGTCGTGATGGTGGTGATAAATCGCCAGACTTTGTGCGTTCTTTCCGAACAGTTCGACGAACGCGGGATCGCCGCTGACCTGCTCGGGATGCCCGGAGCAGCAGACATGGCGATTCAGGCACACCACCTGGTCGGTGGTGCTCATCACCAGATGCAAATCGTGAGAGACCATCAATACGCCACAGCCATGACGGTCGCGCAGGCGTGTGATCAAGCTATAGAGCTCGGCTTGACCGGCCACATCGACGCCTTGTACCGGCTCATCGAGCACCAGCAACTCCGGCTCGCGCAGCAATGCCCGGGCCAACAGTACTCGCTGCATTTCGCCACCGGAAACGCTTTGCACCGGGCTATCGATTACCTGCTCGGCGCCGACTTCCTTGAGGGCGGCCAAGGCCCGAGCGCGGTCCACGCCAGGGACCAGACGCAAGAAACGAAGCACCGATAGCGGCAGGGTCGGATCGACATGGAGTTTCTGCGGCATGTAACCGACGCGCAATTTCGGCTTGCGCCAGACGCTGCCGCTGTCCGGCTTCAACAGACCGAGCACCGCGCGCACCAGCGTGGTTTTGCCGGCGCCATTAGGGCCGATCAGGGTGACGATCTGCCCCGGCTCGACGCTAAGTTCGATGTTATCCAGCACGTTTTGCCCGGCAAAAGTGACGGCCACCTGCTTAAGACGGATCAGCGCATTGCTCATTAAGCCCCCTGGCAACCCGAGCAGAGACCGATGACTTCAACGGTCTGGGCCTCGACGATAAATCCGACGTCCCTGGCGCTGCCGACGATCGCGTCGCTGATGGACTTCTGTTCAAGCTCGATGGCGGCGTGGCATTGACGGCAAATCAGAAACTGGCCTTGGTGAGCGTGTTCCGGGTGATTGCAGCCGACGAAGGCGTTCAGCGAGGAGATGCGGTGTACCAGGCCGTTTTCCAGCAGAAAATCCAGCGCACGATACACGGTCGGCGGCGCAGCTCGGCGGCCGTCCTGCTCGCTGAGCACCGCCAGAATGTCGTAGGCGCCCAGCGGTTTATGGCTTTGCCAGACCAGTTCCAGCACCCGCCGGCGCAAAGCGGTCAGGCGTAGCCCCTGACGTGCGCACAAGGCATCGGCCTCAGACAATGCGCTATGGACGCAATGAGAGTGGTCGTGGGGACGACTGGCAATCGGTGTTTTAGGCATGAGCGGCGACGAGTGTTGTGAGAGACGTTATTATGTTACCCGTTCTCGCCTCTTCGAGTGGTCATCGTGTCCCGACTTTTTTCTATCTTTGTCGCGTTTGTCGCAAGTTTTCTGCTGATCGGTTCAGCCCAAGCCGAAGTCAAAGTCCTTACCAGCATCAAGCCGCTGCAGCTGATTGCTGCTGCGGTGCAGGAGGGTGTGGCGATTCCGGAAGTGTTGCTGCCGCCCGGGGCTTCACCGCATAACTATGCTTTGCGCCCATCCGACGTACGGAAGGTGCAGTCGGTGGACCTGGTTTACTGGATCGGTCCGGACATGGAAGGTTTCCTGCCTCGCGTACTGAAAGGTCGTACGCTGCCCAGCGTCGCGGTGCAGGATTTGCCTGGTCTGAAACTGCGACGTTTCGCCGAAGACAGCCACTCCCACGCCGAAGAAGCCGATGAGCATGACCACGATCATCGCCCCGGCAGCCTCGATGCGCACTTGTGGTTGTCGCCGATCAACGCCCGAGTGATCGCCAGCAAAATGGCTACCGATCTGAGTGCAGCCGATCCGGCTAACGCGGCGCGCTATCAGAGCAACCTCAAAGCCTTCGATGAGCGCCTGGATGCCCTGGACCTGCGCCTGAAGGCTCGCCTGGCAGGGATCGCGAACAAGCCTTACTTCGTGTTCCACGAAGCCTTCGACTACTTTGAAGACGCCTACGGCCTCAAACACGCCGGTGTGTTCAGTGTCGCCGCCGAAGTGCAGCCCGGTGCCCAGCACGTCGCGGCGATGCGCACGCGGTTGCAGGAAGTCGGCAAAACTTGCGTGTTCAGCGAACCGCCGCTGCGCCCGCGCCTGGCAGAAACCCTGGTGGCCGGGCTGCCGGTGAAACTGGCGGAGCTGGATGCGCTGGGCGGGTACACGCCAGCGACCGCCCAGGGGTATGAGCAGGTGCTGGAAAAGTTGGGGAATGATTTGGCGAGGTGTCTGGAGTCGCTGTAACGCCCTAAAAGATCGCAGCCTTTGGCAGCTCCTACAGGGTTTTGTGTACCTCTGTAGGTGCTGGAGGCTGCGATCTTTTGACTTTAAAGGGCGAAAGGCAGCGGCGTGTCGACCTTCTGCCGCTGCGCCAAGCGCAGTTGAAACTCCATCGGATCGTGAATCAACACGTCCTGCCCGGCGAAAGACTCCGCGGCAATCAACCGCGACAACCAGAACCGCACGCACGCCACGCGCAGCATGGTCGGCCACAGCTCAGCTTCGGCAGCGGTGAACGGTCGCAGCGCGGCATAAGCACCCAGCAACGCCCGCGCCCGAGCCCCGTCGAGCTGCCCTTGCTCATCCGAGCACCAGTCGTTCAAGGCAATCGCCACGTCATAGAGCATCGGCCCTGAACAAGCGTTGTAGAAGTCGATCAACCCGGTCAGGTGCGTGCCTTCGAACATCGCGTTGTCGCGGAACAGATCCGCATGGATGTTGGCCCGCGGCAGCGCCAGAATTTTCGTCTTTTGCTGGGTGATTTCTTCCAGGGCCCGTTGCAGCAAATCGCTTTGTTCGGCGTTCAGGTGCGAGAGAAACTGCGTGCCCTCTTCCAGCATCCAGTCCAGGCCGCGATCGGTTTTGCGCTTGATCATGTTGGCCTGGGTCGCCAGGTGCAGGTGAGCCAGCAGCTCGCCGACCTGAGCGCAATGCTGCGCGTTGGCGTCCTTGATGTGCTTGCCCGCCAGACGTGGCTGCAACAGCGCAGGTTTACCGGCCAGCTCGCGCAATGCAACGCCGTCGGTGGTGCGCAGGGCATAAGGCACAGGCAGGTTGGCGTCGTGCAGCACGTCGAGCAGTTCGATGAAGAACGGCATCTCCTGCACCGGACCGCGCTCGACCAGGGTCAGGACAAACTCGCCCTGCTCCAGGCTGATAAAGAAATTGGTGTTTTCGCTACCGGCGGCGATCCCCTGGAAATCAAGCAGGCGGCCGAGCCCGTAAGGGGCGAGAAAGGTTTCCAGCTCGGGCCGAGCCAGGGGGGTGAACACAGACATGGTTAAAACTGCCAGTACGGGCGCCGCGGTTGAGCCAGCGCCGATTGAAATTAAGAAACTACTTCCACTCAAAGATTTTCCACGAGGGAATCAGCATATCCGGCTGATCCGAGCGGATATAGTTTGCATCCGTTCCGTCCGCACGTATCAGAAAATACGGTTTTCCGACCTTCGGGGTGACCTTGATCGCGTACACGAAGCCGTTCTGGCGGTACTCCTGAATGGTTTTATCGCCTTCCGTGCGGATCGTTACTTCCGGGTCCGCCGAGGGCTTGTCATCCGCCGCCATGACAGCCAATGGAGTGATTGCAAAGAAGCCAGCCAGCAACAAGCGATTTAGTGTGCGCATGATAACCTTGTCCCTTTGTCGTCAACGGTCCCGCTATTCTAGCGCCGGACCCGCCGAAAAGGTTGATCCTGCTCATGAGCCAAGCCCCCCTCGTCCTGGTGGACGGTTCTTCTTACCTGTACCGCGCTTTTCATGCGCTGCCACCGCTGACCACGTCCAAAGGCCTGCCGACCGGTGCGGTCAAGGGCGTGTTGAACATGCTCAAGAGTCTGCGCAAGCAGTACCCGGACAGCCCGTTCGCCGTAGTGTTCGACGCCAAGGGCGGGACGTTCCGCGACGCGATGTTCGCCGAGTACAAGGCCAACCGCCCAAGCATGCCTGACGATATGCGGGTTCAGATCGAGCCGCTGCACGCCAGCGTCAAGGCCTTGGGCTTTCCATTGCTGTGCGTGGACAACGTCGAAGCGGACGATGTGATCGGCACCCTGGCCCGCAGCAGCGCGGCCGCCGACCGTCCGGTGATTATCTCCACGGGCGACAAGGACATGGCGCAGTTGGTCGACGGGCACATTACCTTGGTCAATACGATGACCGGTAGCACGCTGGACGTTGAGGGCGTGAAGGAGAAATTCGGCGTCGCTCCCGAGCAGATCATCGATTATCTGGCGCTGATGGGCGATTCGTCCGACAACATTCCAGGCGTTCCGGGTATTGGCCCGAAAACCGCGTCCGGCCTGCTGGTCGGTGTGAACGGCGGCCTGACCGAGCTCTATGCGCAGCTCGATATCGTTCCGACCCTGCCGATCCGCGGCGCCAAAACCCTGCCGGCCAAGCTCGAAGAGCATAAGGAAATGGCGTTCCTCTCCTATCAACTGGCAACTATCAAGATCGATGTACCGCTGGACTTCGGCCTCGACGACCTGCATATGGGGCCACCGGATCACGACAAACTCGCCGAACTGTATTCCCTGCTTGAGTTCAAGAGCTGGTTTGAAGAGAACCAGCGCGATGCCAAGCGCTCGGGTCAGGACATCGTCGAAGTCGTCCAGGAGCAGCAGGGTGCCGCCGAAGCGAAATACGAAACCATCCTTGACCAGAAGCGCTTCGAGGCCTGGCTGGACAAACTCGACAAGGCGCCGCTGATCGCCTTCGTCACCGAAACCAACGGCAGCGATGCCCAACACGCGCAACTGGTAGGCCTGTCGTTCTCTGTCGCGGCCAACGAAGCAGCCTACATTCCGCTGACCCATTCCTACATGGGCGTACCGGAACAACTGGATCGCGACACCGTACTGCTGGCGTTGAAACCGCTGCTGGAAAACCCGAATAAACTGAAAGTCGGCCAACATGCGAAGTTCGACACCAATATCCTCGCCAATTGCGCCATCGGTGGCGATCAGAACAACGGGATTACTGTTCAGGGTATTGCCTACGACACCATGCTCGAGTCTTACGTACTGGATTCGACGGCCACCCGCCACGACATGGACAGCCTGGCTCTCAAGTATCTGGGCCAAAGCAAGACCGACATCCAGGAGATCGCGGGCAAAGGCGTCAAACAGCTGACCTTCGACCAGATTTCCCTTGAGCTGGCAGGCCCCTATGCCGCCGAAGACGCCGATGTCACCTTCCGCCTGCATCTGGTATTGCAGGAAAAACTGGCCGCGACGCCAAGCCTAGTCAACGTGCTCAACGACATTGAAATGCCGCTGATGCCGGTCCTGGCCCGTATCGAGCGCCAGGGCGCGCTCGTGGACGCCAACCTGCTCGGTATCCAGAGCGTCGAGCTGGGCGAGAAACTGATCGCCCTCGAGCGTGAGGCCTTTGCCATTGCCGGGGAAGAATTCAACCTCGGCTCGCCGAAGCAACTGGGCGTGATCCTCTATGAAAAGCTCGGTTTGCCCGTACTCAGCAAAACCGCCAAGGGTCAGGCTTCGACTGCCGAAGCCGTGCTGGCCGAGTTGGCCGAACAGGACTACCCGCTGCCCAAGGTGCTGATGCAATACCGCTCGCTGAGCAAGCTCAAAAGCACCTACACCGACCGTTTGCCAGAGCAGATCAACGCACGTACCGGGCGCATTCATACGTCTTACCAGCAAGCTGTCGCAGCCACCGGGCGTTTGTCGTCCATCGACCCGAACCTGCAGAACATTCCGATTCGCACCGCCGAAGGTCGCCGGATTCGTCAGGCGTTCGTCGCGCCGAAAGGCTACAAACTGCTGGCCGCGGATTACTCGCAAATCGAACTGCGGATCATGGCGCACCTGGCCAAGGACGAAGGCTTGCTGCACGCCTTCCGCAACAACCTCGATGTCCACCGGGCCACGGCCGCAGAAGTGTTCGGCGTCGAGCTGGATGCGGTCACCAACGATCAGCGTCGAAGTGCGAAAGCCATCAACTTCGGCTTGATCTACGGCATGAGCGCGTTTGGCCTGGCCAAGCAGATCGGCGTTGACCGCAAACAGTCCCAGGCCTACATCGACCGTTATTTCGCCCGTTATCCCGGCGTGCTGCAGTACATGGAGCGCACGCGCGCCCAGGCCGCCGAGCAAGGCTTCGTCGAAACCATCTTTGGTCGTCGCCTGTACTTGCCGGAAATCAACGCGAAAAACCAGGCCCTGCGCAAAGCTGCCGAGCGCACGGCGATCAACGCCCCGATGCAAGGCACCGCGGCGGACATCATCAAGAAAGCCATGGTGGCGGTGGACAACTGGCTGGCATCGTCAGGCCTGGACGCCAAAGTCATCCTGCAGGTACACGATGAATTGGTGCTCGAGGTGCGTGAGGACCTGGTCGACCAGGTACGCGAGGAGATTCGCGTGTACATGAGCAACGCCGCACAACTGGACGTACCGCTTCTGGTCGAGGTGGGCGTAGGCAACAACTGGGATGAGGCGCACTGAGCCACCTGAAAAGACGTTTGTGCTGCGGCCTGGCGCCGCAGCACATGACGAAGGGCTATAGAGCGAAAAACGACAGTGATTATTTCCAATGGTTTTTGAAAATAGTCTGAACTAAATCCGTGAACCGCCACTCAGAGATACTGAATGGCTGGTGAAGCCCTTCGATGCTCCTATGTTGTGTTAAGTGTTGGCAGATATCTGGACCCCGCCCTAGCGGTCCGGAACTTGGACCCCGGAACTTCTCCCTCCCCATATGAAGTCCGGGGTTTTTTTTGCCTGCCGATTGGTCTCGAGAGACTTACTCGGCAGCCTCGGCGCCCTTGTCCGCCAACTCCATCCAGTCCGCCAGTACGGTGTAGGCTTCTTCCAGTCCCATGCGCTTGGGGGCCGAAAACAGCTGGATAGTGATCGTATCGCCCCATCCCTTGCGGATTTCCGATTGAACCTTGAGCAGCGTGTTTTTCGCCGCGCCGTAGGTCAATTTGTCGGCCTTGGTCAGCAGGATATGCATCGGCATGCCGCTGGCGACGGCCCAATCGAGCATCAGCAGGTCGAAGTCGGTCATTGGATGACGGATGTCCATCATCAGAATCAAACCTTTCAAACTCTCACGGCCACCCAGATAGGCTTCCAGGTGACGCTGCCAGTGCATCTTCAACGGGATCGGCACTTTCGCATAACCGTAGCCAGGCAGGTCGACCAGACGGCGTTCATCGTCTAGCTTGAAGAAGTTCAACAGCTGTGTGCGACCCGGTGTTTTCGAGGTCCGCGCCAGGCTGGCGTGCGTCAGAGTATTCAACGCGCTGGACTTGCCGGCGTTGGAACGCCCGGCGAAGGCCACTTCAAAGCCTTCGTCGTCGGGACATTGGTCGACTTTGGCGGCGCTGAGCATAAAGGTGGACTGTTGGCACAGGCCGAGGATGGGATTCTTGAGTTGCATGGGATTTCCGATGTGGGCGGCGCCGGGGATGGACGCGGCAAGCAGTGTCGTTTCCGTTTCAGTGACGCCAGTATATAATGCCGCAGATTTTGTGTGCGCTTTGTCCCAGCGTAGGATGAAGTTCACGAGAGCGATTGACCTTGATTGCGCATTAGAACGCAGCACGCTCTCAACCCTGAAAAGGTCGTTTTATGACGAAATGGCTGCTAGCTGCCGGTGTCTTGATGCCGCTTTACAGCGCTCAGGCTACACAGGATCCGGAAGCTGTGTACAACCGTGTTTGTGGTGCCTGTCATTCCGGCCAACTACCCATGGCGCCCCGCAAGGGCGATCAGGAAGCTTGGACGCCGAGGTTGGCGAAAGGTATGGAGACGCTGGTGCAACACGTGACCCAGGGTTTCAAGGCGATGCCGCCGCGTGGTTTGTGCATGGACTGCAGTGCCGAGGATTACCGAGCCATCATCCAGTGGATGAGCGAGTAAACCCGGTCCATAACTCTTTAACCCTTAGCCGTAGTTGGATTAGCTGATGAACAAATTGATCGTGAGTCTGCTGTTGACCGTGGGGATCTCCGGTATTGCCCATGCTGCAGGTGATGCGACTGCTGGTCAGGCGAAAGCCGCAGTATGTGGCGCCTGTCATGGCCCGGATGGCAATAGCATGGCGCCTAACTTTCCGAAACTGGCAGGCCAGGGCGAGCGTTATCTGAACAAGCAGCTGCACGACATCAAGTCCGGCAAACGCACGGTACTGGAAATGACCGGCCTGCTGACCAATCTCAGCGATCAGGACCTGGCCGATATCTCCGCCTACTTTGCCAGCCAGAAAGGCAGCGTCGGTGCCGCCGACCCGAAAATCGTGGCTCGCGGTGAAGCACTGTTCCGTGGCGGTGACCTGGCCAAAGGGCTGCCAGCCTGCACCGGCTGCCACTCGCCCAATGGCGCAGGCAACGCAGCTGCCGGCTTCCCGCACCTGGGCGGCCAGCATGCTCAGTACGTCGGCAAGCAACTGACCGAATTCAGAAAAGAAGAAGGTGGCCGGACCAACGACGGCGACACCAAACCAATGCAAAGCATCGCTAAAAAGCTGAGCGACGAAGATATCGCCGCCGTCTCCAGCTATATTCAAGGCTTGCACTAAGGCCTGTGATCGAGCGTTGTGAGTGATGTACATCTCTTGCAACGTTAACTCTCGATTAATCCGTCGATGCAAACATAAAAAGGGTAGCTTTGGCTGCCCTTTTTTGTGGCCGCTGCCGTTACACTACAGAACTCAAGCCCGCCGGAATCTGTCTGAAAACAGGTCGCGCGAGGCGCCCAAATTGTCCAGGAGTAAAGCATGCGTAATCTGATCATCAGCGCCGCACTCGTCGCTGCCAGCCTGTTCGGCATGACTGCCCAAGCCGCCGAAAAACCTGAAGCGCCCTATGTCGAACTGAGCAACCCGGTCCCGGTGGCCGAGCCTGGCAAGATCGAAGTCGTGGAGCTGTTCTGGTACGGCTGCCCGCACTGCTATGCCTTCGAACCCGTCATCAACCCATGGGTTGAAAAGCTGCCTGCCGACGTGAATTTCGTACGTATCCCGGCCATGTTTGGCGGCCCTTGGGATGCCCACGGCCAGATGTTCCTGACGCTTGAGGCCATGGGTGTCGAGAGCAAGGTTCACGCTGCGGTGTTCAACGCAATCCAGAAAGAACACAAGAAACTGACCGACAAAGAAGACATGGCGGACTTCCTGGCGACCCAAGGGGTAGACAAGGACAAATTCCTGGCCACCTTCGACTCCTTCGCCATCAAAGGCCAGATCAACAAAGCCAAAGAGCTTGCCAAGAAATATGAAATCTCCGGCGTGCCTACCATGATCGTCAACGGCAAGTATCGCTTTGACATCGGCTCTGCCGGCGGTGCCGAACAAGCGCTGAAACTGGCCGACCAACTGGTCGCCAAAGAGCGCGCGGCAACCAAGGCCGTCGCCAACTAAGCGCGGCAACCGCCATGCGCCGCTGGGGAACTGAACGCATCGTTGGCCTGCACGACCCGCGAGTCAACGAGCATCACCTGGAATCGACGGGGTTGCCCGTGGACAGCCGTCTGCGTTTGCTCAGTTTCAATATCCAGGTCGGCATCAGTACCGAGCGTTATCGGCACTATCTGACCCGCGGCTGGCAGCATCTGTTGCCGCACACCGGGCGTGCCGACAACCTGCAAAAAATCGGCAATCTGCTGGGCGACTTCGATCTGGTCGCCTTGCAGGAAGCCGATGGCGGCAGCCTGCGATCGGGCTACGTCAATCAGGTCGAACACCTGGCGCAGCTCGGCGCCTTCCCTTATTGGTATCAACAACTCAATCGCAACCTCGGTCATCTCGGCCAGCACAGCAATGGCGTGCTCAGCCGCCTGCGCCCGTGGGCGATCGAAGATCATCCACTGCCGGGGCCCAAGGGTCGCGGGGCTATTCTGGTGCGCTTCGGCGAAGGTCCGGAGGCGCTCGTGGTGGTGATGATGCACCTGGCGCTGGGCGCTCGCGCCCGTAGCATGCAACTGGCTTACATCCGCGAGTTGATCGGCGGTTATAAGCACCTGGTGCTGATGGGCGATATGAATACCCATGCCGGTGACTTGCTGCAACATTCCCCGCTGCGTGATTTAGGCCTGCTCGCGCCGCAGATGGAAGCGACCTTTCCCAGCTGGCGCCCACAGCGCTGCCTGGACCACATTCTGCTGAGCCCCACCCTGACGCTTGAAAAGGTCGAGGTGCTGGCACAACCCATTTCCGATCACCTGCCGGTCGCGGTAGAGATTCGTCTGCCGGGCTCGCTCACGGCCGATGCATTCCCCGCGTTGAGTCCTGCCTGAATGAGCGACGAAGCACAGCGCTGGAAAGAGAAATACCTCAAAAGCATCGAACAACAGGAAAAGCTCGAACGTCGATGGGACGCCCGGCTCGACCTGCTGCGTCGCGGGCTGGTGCGCAGCACCCTGGCTGCCGAAGGTACCGATCGCGCCGTAGACCAATGCATGAAGGAAATGCGCGAAGTCGTACGCACAGACGACATGGACGCCGGCCTGGCAGCCTTGCTGCCGCGCCTGGAAAAAGCCGTGCTCGACTCCGAGCAGCGCCGGGAAACCCGGGTCGATCAAGTCAGCGCCGCACTGACGTCGCTGGTTTCTCAGTTGCAAGCATTGCCGCTGCCACGGGAAGTGAGCCGGCCACTGAAGAGCTTCGCCAAACAGCTGGACGGCCGCGTCGGCCAGGCTCGCGAAATCCCGTTGCTGCTCAGCGAACTGAGCGGCTTGCAAGGCAAGGCCTTGAGCCTGCTGGAGAACCCTGTAGAACCGGGTCGCCCGGGTTTGCTGCAGCGCCTGTTCGGTAGCCGGGATGCAGACGAGGCTGCGCCACAGATCGCCGCCCCCGAATTGCACATGCCTGCCCCGCAACCTGTCGAACCGGTTGCCGCACCACTGGCCGAGCACCCACACGCGACGGTCAATCTCGCGCCAACCGCCAACAAACCGCAAGCGGTAATGCCAACCGTTGAAGCTGCCCTGCCCGCCGCTGCGCCCGCTGAACCCGTGGACACTCCGGCGCCGACAGCAACAACGGCAACCACAGCTGAAGTCGTGGCGTTCGTCCCGCCCGCCCTGGAGCCAGAGGCCACCAGCAGCCAGGCCCCAGAGCCACAAACCCAGCCGAACATCGAACAGCCGCAAGAGCCGGCGCCATCGGTCGCCGTACCGGCCACCCAGGCTCCGCCGGCAATCAACCCGGATGAGCTGATCCCGGAGGCCAGCGATCCGCAAACGCCAGAACACGACATTCTGTATGCCCTGCCAGATTCGCCGGAACCGTCCTACAGCTCTGTGGCCAAGCACATCGAAGACACCCTGCTGGGCCTTCTCGACGACCTGACGCTACCCGAGCGCCATCGACCGCAAGCCGAAGCGATGCGCAATCGTCTTCAAAACGGCTTGAATTGGTACGAACTGCTACCCATCCTCGATGATCTGGCAACATTAATGCTGGCCATTACCGACAGCGGCCAACACGAATTCGAAGCCTATCTGCAGCGACTGAACGAACGCCTCGAGTCATTCCAGAGCAACCTGCAAGCGGCCAGCGAAGGCCACGCCGACAACCGCTCTGCCGCGCGGGAGATGGACACGCAGATTCGCGAGCAAGTTGACGGCCTGCAAAGCAGCATGCATGAAGCGGCGGACCTCGATGACCTCAAGCACATGCTGGAAAACCATCTCGAAGGCCTGCTCGGCACCATGGACCAGCACCAGAAGCAACGCGACGAGCGTGAGCAGGAAGTCGCGGCTCGCCTGCAAAGCCTGGCTGAAAGGGTGGCCCACATGGAGCAGGAAGCGCTGGGCTACCGCGAGCATCTCGAAGAACAGCGCCAGAAGGCTTTGATCGATCCGTTGACCGGCCTGCCGAATCGAGCGGCCTGGAGCGAACGGCTGGACCACGAAATCAGTCAATGGCAACAACACGGCAACACCCTGTTGCTGGCGATGCTCGACCTCGACCATTTCAAACGCATCAACGACAACTACGGTCATCTGGCAGGCGACAAGGTGCTGAAAATCATCGCCAGTGTGCTGCGCAAGCGTCTGCGCGGGACGGACTTCATTGCCAGGTTTGGCGGTGAGGAATTTGTGCTATTGATGCCTGCCACGGCGCCGATGGTCGGCGCGAAACTGCTGGAAACCTTGCGCGCATCGATCGAAGCTTGCCCGTTCCACTTCAAGGGCGAGCGAGTCACTATCACCATTTCCATGGGGCTGACCGCCTTCAGATCGGGCGAACATAGTGACCTGGTGCTTAAAAGAGCCGATCAGGCGCTATATCGCGCGAAAAATACTGGCCGCAATCGGATTGAACTAGGCTGAAGGTTAATTGTTCCATTTTGTTTAGAAGGAGCGCTTTTGCGGTCGGCGCGCCAGGCAATACGTTACACTGTTGCATTATTGTCTCGCGTGTATTGCCTCCACCATGAAATGTCTTGCTCTTATTGCTTCGCTGCTTGTATTAGCCGGTTGCGCCGGCGGTCCCCGGATTGACACCAGCCACCCTTCGGCCAATCACGACAGCCGTATTCAGTTCGTGGTGATGCATTACACCTCCGCATCCCTGGAGGACTCGCTGCAATTGCTGACCCATGGCGAGGTCAGCAGCCATTACCTGATCGGCGACGACGAGCACGCCACCATCTATAAGCTGATGGATGAAAATCTTCGGGCCTGGCACGCCGGCGAGAGTCAATGGCAAGGCCGGACCTGGCTGAATTCCAGTTCCATTGGCATCGAAATCGTCAATCCGGGCTTCCAGGACACCCCGACCGGGCGCCTCTGGTATCCCTACAGCGAAGCCCAGGTTCAGTCGATGATCTTTCTGCTCAAGGACATTAGCAAGCGCCAGGGCATCAGCCCTCGCCATATCATCGGCCATAGCGACATTGCCCCCATGCGCAAGCTCGACCCTGGCCCGCTGTTCCCCTGGAAACGCCTGGCGGCCGAAGGCCTGGGAATCTGGCCGAACGAGCAGGCCGTGGCGCGTCAGCAAGCGCAGTTCGCCGTTCAGCTGCCAAGCATCAGCTGGTTTCAGGCACAACTTGCCCGCCTGGGCTACGCCACGCCACAAACCGGCGAACTGGATGTAGCGACACGCAATGTGCTGGCGGCTTTTCAGCTGCATTTTCGCCCGTCCCGTTTCGACGGCACGCCGGACGCGCAAACCGCGGCCCTTCTCCAGGTGTTGAACCAGACAAAATAATGACGCCCGCCCGACGGTCAGGGCTTTTCCCCAATCAGCAGCTATAACTCATTGGTAATTCTTCGGATATTCCATGATGACGGCTGCTCGAGAGAGGCTGCGTAGCTGGTTCTATCGCCCTTGGTTTCTGGCGATGCTGGCGGCTGCCTTGAGCGCGACGCTGCTGATGACCGGCAGTCTGTTCATTGCGATGCATCAGGTCGAAGACAACGAAAGCCAGGAGATGAACGCCCAAGGAGAGCGCTTCCTGGCCCGCCTGGAGCAGTTGTTCGGGCAACTGCGCGAAAGCCTCGACGACCTTGAAGCTCAACCGCTGCGGGGCTGCGATGATGAAATGATCGCCACATTGCAGCAGGTCAGCTTCAATTACCGCTTCGTTTACGAAGCCGCTTACATGGATGCTTCAGGAATCTGCTCCAACCGCCCCCGTCAGGAAGGGCTGTCGGTGATCCGGCCACCGGACATCGAGGGCCCCACCTACAGCTATTGGTTGAACACCACCACCGAACCCGATGAGAACCGTGCCGCACTGATGCTGGGGCGTGGCAATTTCCGGGTGGCTACGTCTCGCGGGCATTTGACCGACATGGTTGATCTGTCTCCGGGGAGCAGCCTGCTGGTGGTGCTCGACCACGACACCCGCGCGATTCCCGTGCTCGGTGCCGAGCAGGAGTGGCCCCCGACGCAACCCTGGCCCCCGAAAAGTCACGATGCACTGCAAGTCACCCCTACCCGCCTGATTTACCGAATGCCGACCAACACTCCCGAATACCAACTGGTGCTGATCACCCCGCGTACCGGGATGCATGTGCCGGCCGTTTGGTGGTGGCTGCTTCCGGCCAGCCTCGCACTCAGTGCCTGCGTAGGCATTCTGGTGTTTCTGCTGGTGCGCCAGCGTCAATCACTGGATGCCGAACTGCACGGCGCGATACAGCGAGGCGAATTGCAGGTGTTGTATCAACCGATCTTCGACCTCGACAGTCGCAACTGTGTCGGGGCCGAAGCCTTGCTGCGCTGGCGAAGGCCGGATGGAACTCTGACCAGCCCCGATCTGTTCATACCGATGGCAGAGAACACCGGCCAGATCCGCCAGATGACTGACTTCGTATTGCAGCGCCTGCTGGAACAGCTCGGACAACTGTTGCGCGCCAATCCGCAGTTGTATATCTCGGTCAACCTGGCGGCCTGCGACGTCATGGTGCCGCGTATCGGTCAGGTGATCACGCGCCTGCTGGCCTTGCACCGCGTAGCCGCCAGACAGATTGCCTTTGAGGTGACCGAGCGCGGACTGGTGGATGTCGTAGTGGCCAGAGAAAACCTGCAAGCCTTGCGCGATGTCGGGCATCAGGTGCTGATCGATGACTTCGGTACCGGCTATTGCAGCCTCGCCTACCTGCAAACCCTACCGGTGGACTGCCTGAAAATCGACAAGGCGTTTATCGACGCACTGGGCCATGACGCCGCCAGCAGCGGTGTGGCACCGCACATCATTCGCATGGCCCAGGCCCTGCAACTCAAGGTGATTGCAGAAGGCATCGAATATGAAGCCCAGGCAGAGTTTCTGAGCAGCGAGGGGGTGAAGTTCGGTCAGGGCTGGCTGTTCGCGCACCCATTGAGCGCTGTGCAATTCATCGAATTGATTACCCGTGGCCGCCGACAGGCAACGCGGCGTCTGGATGACGAAGACTGAGAGGGTTCAGGCTTATACCGCCAGCGCCATGTAGAACTGCGAACCCTGTCCTGGCCGTGAATACACGCCCATCCGCCCGCCGTGCAACTGCACGATTTCCTTGCACAGCGCCAGACCGAGCCCGGCGCCACCCTTCTTGCGGCCGACCTGAACAAAAGGCTCGAATATCCTCCCTTGCTGGCTGTAGGCAATGCCTTCGCCGTTGTCTTCGACACTGATAATCACCCGCTCCCCATGACGTCGGGCCTGTAAACGAATCAGCCCATCGCGGGAGGTATGGCGCAAGGCGTTGTCGATCAGGTTATCGAGCACCCGCTCCAGTTGCGCCTGATCGGCCTGCAGCCTCGGCAACGTTCCCTGCACTTCCACCACCAGCTCAATGCCCTTCTCCTGCGCCGGGCCGGCAAAGCGTGCCTGGGCCTGCTCCAGCAAATCTTCGATGGAGCACGGCGCCAGGGTGAGTTTTTGCAGGCCGTTCTGATAGCGAGAGAAATTCAGCAGGTCGTTGATCAACTGCATCAAGCGCTGCATTTCTTCATTCACGGTGTTCAGCAAGTCGGCCTCACGGGAATCCTCGGCAAAATGCGCCCGCTCGCGGAACAGGCCGAACGCCATGTGCATCCCGGTGACCGGTGTGCGCAACTCATGGGAAGCACGCAAGACGAACTCGCTGCGCACCCGTTCGAAGGCACGCTGCTCGGTGACGTCATGCAACACCATCACGGCGCCGAGAATATGACCCTGGGTATGACTGACCGGCGTCAGGCTATACGTCAGCAATCGCGACTCCCCGTCAACCTCGATGCTCAGGTCGTCCGGCACTCGTTCCAGGGTGCCGCCGCGCAGCACCAGGTGCAGCTGTTCATCCAGTTCGGGACGCTCAAGTGCCGCGCCCAGCCCTTGGCCGAGACGATCAGTGTCCCAACCCAACTGGCGCTGAGCCACGGGGTTGAGGTGCTCAAGATGACCTTGGCGATCGATGATCAGCAAACCGTCGTCAATGCTGTCGAGCACCGCTTGCAAACGTTGCTGGCCAGCGAGCAGCTCGTCGATATTGGTCGCCTGGTGTTCACGCAGCGCCTCGGCCATGATGCCGAAACGCCGGGTCAGCTGGTTCATTTCCACCGCGGAGGAAATCGGCAGGGTCACTTCGAAATTACCCTGGCCAATGTTGTCAGCCGCCGCGGCCAGCGCCTCGATCGGGGCTCCGAAACGCTGGGCGATCCCATGGGCGGTAATGAACCCGATGAACAGCACCGCCACCCCGACCAGCCCAAGCAGTCCGGCGACCAGCAACGCCCGTTCCCGGGCCAGGCGTTCGGTCTCATTGATGTTATCGAGTGCGCGCCTCTGTTCGGAGATCAAACCGTTACGCAGTACGTTGAATTTTTCCGTGAGATCCCCGCTGCCACTGAGCACCTGTACCGGAGCCCGGGAAAGATCGAAGGTCTGCAATAGGCTCTGATAGTCTGCCTTGGCCTTTTTGAAACTGTATTGGACATCCTCGCTGGACGGCTCGTGAGCAATGCCTTCATCAAGCAATTCGAGGGAGTGCTGCCTGGATGCCTCGAACGCCGCGGGATCAGGCTTCTCGCCGAGCATGATGATCAATTGATCACCCAGGGTCTGACGTAGCTTCAATCCCAGGTCCAGCCTGATGAAGTTGTCACGGATCAGAGCCTCCTGAGTCCCTGCCATCTGCATCACGCTGACCAGCCCGAGCAACAGCCCGAGCAACGCCACCGTGATCAGGGCCGAGATACTCAGAAACAGCCGGGTACGCAACGTCATCGCCAGTTTCATCGGGTACGGCTCACAGGTTGTACTGCTTGCGTTTGCGATACAGGGTCGATGCGTCGATACCGAGTGTCTTGGCTGCCTGATCCAGGGTATCGGCCGTGGCAAGGACCGCGCCGATGTGAGCTTTTTCCAGCTCATCCAGGCTCAACGCGGCGCCAATGCGTGGCGTATTGTTGGTCGGAGCGTCGGCCATCCCCAAGTGGCTGATCTCGACCCGCTCCTGTGGACAAATAATGCTCGCCCGTTCCACCACGTTGCGCAGCTCGCGGATATTGCCGGGCCAGCGGTAACTGAGCAGCGCCTCGCGGGCCTCGTCGCTGAAACACCGGGCCGGACGCGAGTACTCCTTGACGAAACGCGCCAGGAAACGGTCAGCCAGGTTCAGAATGTCTTCCCTGCGTTCGCGAAGCGGCGGCAGGTGCAAGGTGATAACGTTCAGCCGATAAAGCAAATCTTCACGAAAACGACCGTCGCGGACCATGTCTTCAAGGTTGAGGTTGGTGGCCGCGAGGATTCGCACGTCGGCGCGACGGGTCACCGGGTCGCCTACGCGCTCGTATTCCTTGTCCTGGATGAAACGCAGCAACTTTGGCTGCAAGGTCAGGGGAAAATCGCCGATCTCGTCGAGAAACAACGTTCCGCCATCAGCCTGATTGACACGCCCCAAGGTGCTTTCGCTGGCACCGGTGAACGCGCCACGGCTGTGGCCGAAGAGTTCACTGTCCATTAATTCCGCCGTCAGGGACGGGCAGTTGATGGTGACGCAGGACTTCTTCTGGCGTTTGCTCCAGCCATGAATGGCCTGTGACAGCTCACCTTTACCGGTACCGGACTCACCGAGAATCAGAATGTTGGCGTCGGTACTGGCAACCTGGCGTGCGGTTTCAAGCACCACTTTCATCGCCGGGCTGTGGGAGTCCAGCCCCTCCTTGGGTTTACGCACTTCACCTTCGAGGGCTTCCAGGCGTGCCGAGAGTTGCCGCACTTCCAGCTGTTTGGCGGTGGCCAGACGTAACTGATCGGGGCTGCAAGGTTTGACCAGATAGTCGGCGGCACCGGCCTGAATTGCATCCACGGCAGTGTCCACGGCCGAGTGAGCGGTGACGATCACTACACGCATCCAGGGCGCCTGAATCCGCATCTGGGCCAGCACATCAAGGCCATTGTCTTCACCCAGGCGCAAATCGAGGAAGCACAGATCGAAAACCTGACGCTGCAACAAGGCTTCGGCCTGAGCAGCGCTGGTCGCGGTGGCCACGCTGTAGCCTTCGTCTTCGAGGCAATAGCGAAAGGTTCGAAGGATGGCGGACTCGTCGTCCACCAGCAGAATGCGGCCTTGATGCTCAGTGGCTGATTCCATGTCCTACGCTCCTTTAGTAGATGTTCTTGGTTAGTCCCGGAAAAATCGGGCAAGTTGCATGGTTGATTCTGGTCGATTCCAGCCACAACAGGGGATCTATCTGCTCAAAGTGCAGCTAGTGCACTGATTTATTTGAATTTTTATTTACAGACCATTCTTTCGGCGATTGCCTGCGTCCCTTTCTGACATCTGCGCCCTCCCCGCAATTCCAAAAATATTGAAAGTGCCTGCGAACTCATCGTGCATTACGCACGACTGCAAACGGATCATCGTGCAGGATGCGTCCAAAACGATTTCTACAAACACAATAACCTTTTGATTTTTATCGTATTTATTCTTTATTAAAGCTGGCATGCAGGCTGCAATGGCCTAGGTAATCAGGGCATTTAATGAACCAGCGCCCGCCAAAGATCACTGCCCGTATGGGAGGAACTTCAGGATGAGTCGCCAAAGTGCCGCCCAATTGCGTCTCTCGCCACTGCATGTCCAGCAAGGCTTGTTTGCCCTGTTGGGATTGTTGATCACCTTGATTGGCGGCCAGCAGTACATGCGTTGGGAGCAGAGCCAGCAGCCAGAGGCGCCGCACCTTTCGATTCCACATCCCCCCCAAACCCATTTCAGCGCCGTCAGCAGCAACCCGGCTGACAACGCCTCAATACGAATGATGGGTGTCGACCAGGCCCGGCCTGTGGACGAGATGCCCTCCCAGGAACGTTGGGTGTTTTAAGCAAACGAACTTGGCGCGCTCAACGCGCCGGGAAAGGCACCACAAGCAACATCCTTAAATAGAAGCGTAAGGAGAATCACCATGTTGAGCTGGGCAATCACATTCCTGATCATTGCCATCATCGCCGCAGTATTGGGCTTCGGTGGTATCGCGGGCACCGCCACGGGCATCGCCAAGATTCTCTTTGTCGTATTCCTGGTGATGTTCATTGCTTCCTTCTTCTTCGGCCGGCGCGGTCGAGGTTGATAGGTATGTTTCGGTTAAAGACATTGGCAGCCGCCCTGCTTCTGGGCGGCAGTGCCACGGCGACGGCAGTCGCCTATACGACATGCCGACTACCCCTGTCTCGGTAAACCGGATGAAGGCATGCAGAAGGTGTTGATAAACTGTTGAAGAAAGATCCATGCCGGTATTGAGTTCGAAACACGAAAGAGGCCTCACGCTTCTTTCCACTGCGCTACCCGAGGACGGTAGACGCATGACCATGGGGTCGGGACGTTCTGACTGTTTCAGGGTCGGAGTGACCTACGGGTACAGGGAGTAGCCGCGCAAGGGCCGGGTCAGGTAAAGCGGCTACGCAAGTTCGCCAGCCCAGGGCGGCTCGACGGACTTGCGGAGAGCTTCAACGTGCAAAACGTTGATCTAGAGCATTCTGCTCATATGTTCTTGCTGCATATTCCCCGCAAAAACGTTTCGCGGTGTTTCTTCGTGACCGTATATCGAGAAAGCTCTGACTTTCACGGGAAGAAAAATCGCAGTCGAACGTAGGACATCTCCTAAATTTTCATTGGTTCAAAAAAACATCAACCTGCGCTGAAATGGCCGGTTCACGGCACTTATGCCTGCCGAAATGTCGCATTCGAACCGGCTGGGACGCGGGTTTCGGTTAAAAGATCTCATGCCGATTTGGCATAGGGTAGGCGTTTACGGCATTAGACGGCGCTTCCCCGCATCGGAATAGTTGCGCCTTTTTCGCTGCCAGAGAGCTGTAAATGCTCGCTCGCAGGGACCTTATACGGGGGACGATGCAAAACTTCTGCGCCATCGAGCGTTGCAGTTCATGCATCGGCCTGAGTCAAACGCAAGTAAGGGTAAAGATATGAAGAAGGCAAAGCTTAGCCTCGCCTGGCAGATCCTCATCGGTCTGGTTCTGGGGATAGCAATAGGTGCACTGCTCAACCACTTCAGCGCTGAAAAGGCCTGGTGGATCAGCAACGTCCTGCAACCGGCAGGCGATATCTTTATCCGTCTGATCAAGATGATCGTGATTCCGATCGTAATCTCCTCGCTGGTCGTCGGCATTGCTGGCGTTGGGGACGCGAAAAAACTCGGGCGTATCGGTCTGAAGACCATCATTTACTTCGAGATCGTCACCACCATCGCCATTCTGGTCGGTCTGGTGCTGGCCAACGTGGTCCATCCGGGCAGCGGCATCGACATGAGCACCCTGGGTACCGTGGATATTTCCAAGTACCAGGCCACCGCCGCCGAGGTTCAGCATGAACACGCGTTCGTTCAGACCATCCTCAACCTGATCCCGTCAAACATCTTCGCAGCCATGACCCGCGGCGAGATGCTGCCGATCATCTTCTTCTCCGTATTGTTCGGTCTCGGTCTGTCGAGCCTGCAATCGGACCTGCGCGAACCGCTGGTGAAGATGTTCCAGGGCGTGTCGGAAAGCATGTTCAAAGTCACCCACATGATCATGAACTACGCCCCGATCGGCGTGTTCGCACTGATCGCGGTGACCGTGGCCAACTTCGGCTTCGCCTCCCTGCTGCCACTGGCCAAACTGGTCGTCCTGGTTTACTTCGCCGTCGCCTTCTTCGCCTTCGTGGTGCTGGGCCTGATCGCTCGCCTGTTCGGCTTCTCGGTGATCAAGCTGATGCGCATCTTCAAGGATGAGCTGGTCCTGGCCTACTCCACCGCCAGTTCCGAAACCGTGCTGCCGCGCGTGATCGAGAAGATGGAAGCCTACGGTGCGCCGAAAGCCATTTGCAGCTTCGTGGTACCGACCGGCTACTCGTTCAACCTCGACGGTTCCACCCTGTACCAGAGCATCGCGGCGATCTTCATTGCCCAGCTGTACGGCATCGACCTGTCGATCAGCCAGCAATTGCTGCTGGTGCTGACCCTGATGGTCACCTCCAAAGGCATCGCCGGCGTACCGGGTGTGTCCTTCGTGGTGTTGCTGGCCACTCTGGGCAGCGTCGGTATTCCGTTGGAAGGCCTGGCGTTCATCGCCGGTGTCGACCGCATCATGGACATGGCCCGTACCGCGCTGAACGTGATCGGCAACGCCTTGGCCGTGCTGGTCATCTCGCGTTGGGAAGGCATGTACGACGACGCCAAGGGCCAGCGCTACTGGAATTCCCTGCCACACTGGCGCAGCAAGGAAAAGCTGCCGTTGGGTGAAACCTCCAGCAACTAATGCCCGCTCCCACAAGAGCCCCCAACAAACCCCGGAGAAATCCGGGGTTTGTCGTTTCTGCCTACCCCGCTATCATTCGCCGCATCTTCCGGGGGATTTGACTGATGCTTAATGGCCTGTGGCTTGGCTTCTTCATCGTGGCAGCCGTATCGGCGCTGGCGCAGTGGCTGATCGGCGGTAACGCCGGGATCTTTGCGGCGATGGTGGAAAGTATTTTCGCCATGGCCAAATTGTCGGTCGAGGTCATGGTCCTGCTGTTCGGCACCCTCACCCTCTGGCTGGGCTTTCTGCGGATTGCCGAGAAGGCCGGGATCGTCGAGTGGCTGGCCAAGGCGCTGGGCCCGCTGTTCCTGCGCCTGATGCCGGAAGTGCCGGCCGGTCATCCCGCCATCGGCCTGATCACCCTGAACTTCGCCGCCAACGGCCTGGGCCTGGACAACGCCGCCACACCGATCGGCCTCAAAGCCATGAAGGCGCTGCAAGAGCTCAACCCCAGTGCGACGATCGCCAGCAACGCACAGATCCTCTTCCTGGTGCTCAACGCCTCCTCCCTGACCCTGCTGCCCGTGACGATCTTCATGTACCGCGCCCAACAAGGCGCGCCCGATCCGACGCTGGTGTTCCTGCCGATCCTGCTCGCCACCAGTTGCTCAACTATCGTCGGCTTCCTGACCGTAGCGTTCATGCAACGCCTGCGCATCTGGGACCCGGTGGTGCTGGCATACCTGATTCCCGGCGCCCTCGCCCTTGGCGGCTTCATGGCACTGCTGGCGACGCTCTCGGCGACCGCGCTGGCGAGCCTGTCATCGGTCCTCGGCAACGTGACGCTGTTCGGCTTGATCATGCTGTTTATGATCATCGGCGCATTACGCAAGGTGAAGGTTTACGAGGCATTCGTCGAAGGCGCCAAAGAAGGCTTCGACGTCGCCAAGAACCTGCTGCCGTATCTGGTGGCGATGCTCTGCGCCGTGGGTGTGCTGCGAGCATCCGGAGCGCTGGACTTCGGTCTGGACGGGATTCGTCACCTGGTGGCATGGGCCGGGTGGGACACACGCTTTGTCGATGCGCTGCCGACGGCCATGGTCAAACCGTTCTCCGGCAGTGCCGCCCGGGCAATGCTGATCGAAACCATGAAGACCGAGGGGGTGGACAGCTTCCCGGCGCTGGTGGCGGCGACAGTCCAGGGCAGTACCGAAACGACCTTCTATGTCTTGGCGGTGTATTTCGGCGCGGTGGGCATCCAGCGTGCACGGCATGCGGTGGGCTGTGCGCTGCTGGCGGAGCTTGGCGGGGTGCTGGGGGCCATCGGGGTTTGCTACTGGTTCTTCGGCTAAACGAAAACCCTGTGGGAGCGGGCAAGCCCACTCCCACAGGGTTCAGCGGTGGCTTCAGGGCCTCAGCGGCGGCACGACTTTCTGACCCTGCTCCACCGTCCAGGCCACCACCTGCGCCGTCAACTGGTCGCTGGCCTGGCCGAACCCGGCGACCACCGCCGGCACCTTCACATCGCTCAACGGCTGACGCACTTCAAAGCGCCGACTGGCGAGGATGCGCTGGTCATACCCACGCACCAGCAATGCATCCAGCCGCACGACCACGCTCGCCGTCGTGCCCTGGTATTCGGTCTGGAACGCCTGCAGGTTGCCGCCCAGCTCCAGGTCCGCCTGCAGATTGCTGTCATCGGTGCTGAGCAACGGCACCCGGCCGTCACGCTGGAAACCATCAAGCAGACGATTGCGCAGCAGCACCGGCGCCGGGTCGCTCCAGCGGGAAGCCTTGTAGCTGCTGATCAGGTCACCCTGAGGGATCACGGCGATCTTCGGGTTGTTCAAGGCTTCGCTGGTCTGCGGCTTGGCCAGGCGCAACGACCAGTGCAGCGCCGTGCTGTGATTGGCCGGTGCGCCGCTCTGGGCCGAGGGCAACCGGTAGACATCGGATGGCTCGGACTTGGGCAGAATCGAGCAGGCACTGGTCAGTGCAAAACCGGCAGCCAAGGCTAACGGGATCAGCTTCATGGCGTGAACTCCTTGTTCTTGTCACTGCCCAGCAGGTAGCCGCTGGGGTTGGCCTCAAGCCGCTGGGAAATGGTGCGCAACGAGCTCAAGGTGTCGCGCAACTCACGTACCGCCGGCGCCAGGCCATTGAGGCCCTGCATGCCGTTGTTGAGGGAATCCTGATTAGTGGTGAGCAATGAGTTGATGGTCGCGCTGCTCCGTTCCAGGGACTTCATGGCTTGCTCGGCACTGCCGAACATCTGCTTGCCCTGATCGTTGAGCAGGCTGTTGGCGTTGCGCATCAGCCCAGCGGTTTGTTCGAGTGTGGCGGAGGCCTGTTTACCGATCGACGCCAGTTGCTGCATGGCCTGGCCGATGTCGCCGCGCTGGTCGGCGATGGTGCCGGTGGTTTGCTCCAGATGCTCAAGGGTCTTGCTGATGCGCTCGACGTTTTCCGAAGAAAACATCTGATTGGCGTTCTGCATCAACACGTTCACACCGGTCATCAGATCATTACTGTCGTTCAGCAATCGGGCGATGGGCGAGGGCGATGCCACGATCGTCGGCAAGTTGCCGCCCTTGCCCTTGAGCGTCGGACTTTGCGGCGTGCCGCCGCTGAGCTGAATGATCGAGGTGCCGGTGATCCCGGTCAGCGCCAGTTTGGCCTGAGTGTCTTCCTTGATCGGGGTATCGCCGCCCAGGCGGATCCGCGCCAACACCCGGCGTGGATCGTTCGGGTCCAGGCGCAGCGTCACTACGTCGCCGACCTTGATCCCGCTGTACTGCACGGCGCTGCCCTTGGACAAACCGCTGACCGCCTCGTTGAAGACGATTTCGTAATCCTTGAATTCGGTGTCGACGCTGGACTTGGCCAGCCACAGACCGAAGAGCAGGGCGCCTGCCACCACTATGACGGTGAACAGGCCGATCAATACGTGATGGGCTCGGGTTTCCATGTCAGACCTCGTTGAGCTGGTTAGCGGCCGTCAGCGCCGCGCGGCCGCGAGGGCCATGGAAGTATTCGTGAATCCACGCGTCGTCGGTTTCCGAAACCTTGTCGATGGCATCCGCCACCAGTACTTTCTTTTGCGCCAGCACCGCCACCCGGTCGGTGATGGTGTAGAGCGTGTCGAGGTCGTGTGTGACCAGAAACACACTCAAACCCAATGCGTCGCGCAGGGTCAGGATTAACTGATCGAACGCCGCCGCGCCAATCGGATCGAGGCCGGCGGTGGGTTCGTCGAGAAACAGAATGTCCGGGTCCAGTGCCAGCGCCCGCGCCAGGGCGGCGCGTTTGATCATGCCGCCGGACAATGAAGCAGGGTACTTGTCGGCCGCCGACAACGGCAATCCGGCCAGCGCCAGTTTCACCGCCGCCAGGTGCTCGGCGTCGGTACGGCTCAGGCCGGCGTGTTCGATAAGGGGCAGGGCGACGTTCTCGGTCACTGTCAGCGAAGAGAACAGGGCGCCTTTCTGGAACAACACGCCGAAGCGCCGCTCGACCAGCGAACGCTCGTGCTCTGACAGGCTCGGCAAGTTCTTGCCGAAGACCTTCACCAGCCCTTCGCTGGGCTGGCGCAAGCCGACAATGCTGCGTAACAGCACCGACTTGCCGCTGCCGGAACCGCCGACCACCGCAAGAATTTCGCCTTTGTACAAATCCAGGTCGAGGTTCTCATGCACGCTCTGGCGGCCGAAGCGATTGCACAGCCCACGGACTTCGATCACCGCCTCGGAAGGCGCTCGGGGTAGACGACTCACCAGCCCATCTCCATGAAAAACAATGCGGCCACGGCGTCGAGAACGATCACCACGAAAATCGACTGCACCACACTCGACGTGGTGTGCGCGCCGACGGACTCGGCGCTGCCGCTGACCTTGAAGCCTTCAAGACAGCCGATGGCGGCGATCAGGAACGCAAAAATCGGCGCTTTGACGATCCCCACCAGGAAGTGCTGAACGCCGATGTCCGATTGCAGCAGCGACAGGAACATCGCCGGCGATATATCCAGCGACAGCGCACACACCACGCCACCGCCGACAATCCCCGACAACATCGCCAGGAAGGTCAGCATCGGCAGCGCCACCAGCAACGCCAATACCCGCGGCACCACCAGCAACTCCATCGGGTCGAGGCCGAGGGTGCGGATCGCGTCGATTTCTTCGTTGGCCTTCATCGAGCCGATCTGCGCGGTGAACGCACTGGCGGTGCGACCGGCCATCAGGATCGCGGTGAGCAACACGCCGAATTCCCGCAGAAAAGAGAACGCCACCAGATCCACGGTAAAAATGCTCGCGCCGAAGCTCGCCAGCACGGTCGCACCGAGAAACGCTACCACGGCGCCCACCATAAAGGTCAGCAGGGCGACGATGGGAGCCGCGTCGAGGCCAGTCTGCTCAATGTGCGCGACCATCGGCGTGAGGCGCCAGCGCTTGGGACAAAACAGCCCGCGCGCGATGGTTTGCAGGATCAGGCCGACAAAACCCAGCACCTGCAGGGTGTCCTGCCAGACCGCATCGACCGCGCGGCCGATACGGGTCAGCAGTTGAATGCCGATGCTGATTTCCGGCTCTTTGATCGGCACGCAGAAATCAGTCAGCGAGCAATACACCGTCTGCAGCAACGCGCGATCGGCGGAGGAAAGGGTGCAATCAGGGTGTTCGGCGGACTTGCCCAGACGCTCGGAACCCAGCAACTCCACCAACAGCGATGCACCCGCCGTGTCCAGGGCACCGAGGCCGTTGAGGTCGATGGGGGTGTTGTTGTCGTATTGGCCACGGAGCTTTTCGCTCAGGTGGTTGAGGTCGGCGTAATGGGCGAGCGTCCAGTCACCCGTGACCCGCAGCAGGGCAGGGATGTGCGAGGTATCCAGTCGGACACTGCCAGGCGTTGTGCTGCTGGTCATAAGCTCCTGCTTGTTCGGCAATTGCGCAGACCAGATTAATAGCACGAACCGCGTTACTTATCTTTGATGGGTGTGCTGTCCATGACCTTGAAGCGCAGCACGCCGATCAACTGGCCGTCTTCGGTGAGCACCCGAACCTGCCATTTGCCGGCAGGATTGCCGGGGAAATTCTGCTTGTGGGTCCAGGCGCGATAGCCTTCCTTGCGCCCGCCGTGGATATCCAGAGGGATACGGTCGACCTCTTTACCGTTGAATATCCAGACGTGATAAATCCGCTCGTCCAGCCCCCGTGGGGCATTGATCGCGGTGTAGGCATACAAACCGTCGCCACGAATCTGCTCGGCGCTGACTTCTTCCAGGCTCTTGCCAGGGGTGCGGTCCTGCATTTGGGTGCTGATCGCCACATCGGTCATCCACAGGGTGGCCGGCGGAACCCAGGAACGCAGCACCCAACCGACAGCGCCGATACCGACGGTGATGCTGAGGATCGCCAGCGCATTGCGCACGGTCCGAATCGGGAAGATCGACGCCAGACTCGGGAACGACAGCACCATGGCAATGCCCAGCGCCAGTTTGAAGCTCTGGGAGGTGGTCAGGTGCAGGATGACGGGCAGGGCGGTCAGCAGGGCGGCGAACAGGGTCAGGGTATGCAGCGCCAGGAACGCCCAGCGGCGCGGCGCCAGCCATTTGTAGTAGAGCGGGTCGATGATCGAGATCAGCGCCGCCATGCCTAACAACCCCGTGAAAAACAGTTGGCCGCTGTTCCAGGTGGTGGTGATGAAAAAGAACGGCAGGACGAAGAACAGGCTTTCCTGATGGATCATCTGCGTCGCGTAACGCAACAGGGGCTGGGGTATTTCGCGCTTGAAGACCTTGGCGAACAACTCAGTGAGGCTGTTTTCCAACATCAGCCAGACCCAGCTGACCAGCATGATGGTGGTGATCCAGGTCGCCAGGCTTTGTTGGCGATCCACCAGTATGAAGCTGCCGACCCCGGAAATGAAACCGCCGAGCGCGATGACCCCGGGGTAGCGCTTCATCAATTCCAGGATGCGCTGTATGTACAGGGTCAGAGTCGGCATTCGGCGGTTCACAATAGTCGTGGGAAAAATCCCCGACAGGGTACCGTCCGAGAGGCCCTGTGGCGAGGGTTCCGGTTACGTTGACCAAACCCAAAACCCTGTGGCGAGGGAGCTTGCTCCCGCTGGGTCGCGAAGCGGCCCCAAAAAACCACCCACCGCATAATTTCAAGTAGATCTCCGATACCGGTTTACGGCTGCAGCGCAGCCGAGCGGGAGCAAGCTCCCTCGCCACAGGGAAATAACTACTTTCTGCGGTGAACACGCCAACCCAATGCCCCAAGCACCATCAATCCAAAAACCCCGGCAATCGCCCACATCAACTGGTCATAACTCACCAACGGCTTCTCGATCCGCAAATACCCCGGTTGCAGCAGCAACTCACGCATCGCCTGGTTCGCCTCGGTCAGCGTCACTTCTTGCAGTGCCTTGGCCGGGTTGGTGAAATGGCCGTCCTCGTAGTCCCCAAGGGCGCTCCAGTAGTAATCCGCCAGGGCGCTGTTGCCTTGCACGGCCCAGGCCTGACGGGCGATGGCGGCCTGCTTGAGGCGGGCGAAGGTGGTGGCGTCGAGACCGTCCTTGAGCAAATCGGCTTTGAGCTCATCCAGCACCTGTTCAGCTGCCGGCACGTCGCCGCGTTCAAGGTCGGCGTTCAGGCTCATGAAGCCCACTCCCCCAAACACCTCACGCTCGGCCGAGGGCCCATAGGACAACCCATGGACCAGGCGCAGTTGGCGATAAAGCGCCCAGTCCAGATAGTCCTTGAGCAGATCGAACGTTTCGTCGGGCTGGTCTTCCTGCACCGGTTCCGGCACCAGCCAGTGCAACTTGGCGCCGCCACCGACAAAACCGTGGCTCAGAGTACGCTCGTGGGCCGCGCTGGCCTGGATTGTCGGCAAGGGCAGGTGATCGGCAGGCTCGACGGCTTCGAGCGCGCCATACGTCCGCTCCAGATAGGCCGGCAGCAGGCGGTCGAGCTCGCCGACCACGATCAGCGTCATGTTGTTGGGCGCGTACCAGGCTTTGCGCACCTTCTCCAGTTGCTCGCGGGTCAGGTGATTGACTTCGGCGCGCTCCGGGCATTTGAGGCCCAGTTCCACCGCCAATTGATTACTGGCGGTGTGGCCCAGGTCCTGGCGATCCAGCCAGCGTTGCAGGTGCGAATAATGACCACCGTCTTCGCGCTCGACCACCTGCTTGGCGACGTTGATCGCGTTGTCGTCGATACGAGTCTGGGTCAGCAGCGCCAACAACAGATCGAGAACCTTACGCTGGTTTTTCGCCGGTGCTTCGATGACGAACGTGGTGTCGGCGTTGCTGGTGTAAGCGTTCCACTCACCACCCAGGGCCTGCATGCGCTCCTCCAGACCACCTTCGCCGGTGGCGTCGATGCCGCTGAACAGCAAGTGTTCGAGCAGATGCGGCAGCTCCTTGTCGGCGCAGCTGAAATCATCCAGACCCACGCCGACTACCAGCCGAATCGCCACATGCCCGCGCTCGGTGCCCGGCTTGAGGACCAATTGCAGGCCGTTGGGCAGCGTATAGCCCTCGACCTGAAAGCGATCCAGGGCAAATGAAGGCAGGGCGCCGAGCAACAGACAAGCGAATAGCAGACAACGCATAACGAGTTTCCGTACGACCAGCGTAAGTACAACAGACTTCAGGCAACTGTGGACGTTCAGGGTGAATGAGTGATGTCAGCCAAATCGTCGACCGCCAGAGCACCGGTGTCCGAAGTGCCCAACACCGCATAGGCACTGCTGCAAAACAGCGAATTGAGGCGCCTCATGTCAGCGATCAGCTCCAGATGCAGCGAGCTGGTCTCGATGCTTTGCACAATCTTACGGTGCAAACGACTGACATGAGCGTGGGCCAGGCGGCGTTCCTGTGCGCGAAAGCGACGTTTCTCCCGCAGTAACTGGCGAGCACTTTCCGGGTCGGCACTGAGGAACACCGACAACCCCAAACGCAGGTTGGCAATCAGCTGGCTGTGCAGCCCCGCCAACTCTTCCAGGCCGACCTCGGAAAACGACCGCCGCTGCGCGGTTTTCTGCTGCTGAACCTTGCGCAGCATGCGTTCGATCAGGTCACTGGCCAGTTTCAGGTTAATCGCCAGCTCGATGGTTTCCGCCCACCGTTGGCTGTCCTGTTCGCTGAGGTCTTCGCGAGGCATTTGCGCCAGATAGAGTTTGATCGCGCTGTAGAGCGCTTCGACATCATCGGTCAGGCGACGGATTTCCTGGGTAACGGCGGTCTGTTTGCCGCGCAATACGGCGAGCATGGCTTCGAGCATGCTGTCGACCAGATCGCCGATGCGCAGGGTTTCCCGGGCGGCATTGGCCAGCGCCAGGCTAGGGGTCACCAACGCCGTCGGGTCAAGGTGCCGCGGCTTGGCCGTGCCGTTGATGTCCGGCCGCTCCGGCAGCAGCCACGCACAGAGCTTGGCCATCAGCCCGACGCTGGGCAACAGGATCAGGCAGCGCGTGGTGTTGTAGAGCAGGTGGAAGCCGATGACCATTTCCTGAGCGCTGAAGTCGAAGCTGTCGATCCAGTGCACCAGTGGATCGAGCACCGGAATGATCAGCAGCAGACCAATCAGTTTGTACAACAGGCTGCCAAGCGCCACCTGACGGCCGGCGGCGTTCTGCATGCTGGTACTGAGGAAGGCAAGAACGCCGCTGCCGATGTTGGCGCCGATCACCAGGCCGATGGCCACTGGCAGACTGATCACGCTGGCACCGGCGAGGGTCGCGGTCAGCAGGACGGCGGYCAGGCTGGAGTAGGAAATCATCGCGAACAGCGCACCGACCAACGCATCGAGCAGGATGTCGCCGGTCAGAGAGGCGAAAATCACCTTCACCCCCTGAGCATGAGTGATCGGCGTGGCAGCCTCGACGATCAGTTGCAGCGCCAGAATGATCAGCCCCAAACCGATGCTGACCCGGCCCATCTGTCCGACCCGGGTCTGTTTGCGCGACAGGAAGAAAATCACCCCGAGGAAGATCAGCAGCGGCGACAGCCACGACAGGTCGAGGGTCAGTACCCGCGCCATCAGTGCGGTACCGACGTCGGCACCGAGCATAGTCGCCAGGGCCGGGGTCAGCGCCATCAGGCCCTGACCGACAAACGAGGTGACGAGCATGGCGGTGGCATTGCTGCTCTGGACCATGGCGGTCACCATGATCCCGGCGATAAACGCCAGCCAGCGCCTGGACATGTTCTGGCCGATCACGTGGCGCAAGTTGGAGCCATAAACCCGCAGGATGCCGGTTCGGACGATGTGCGTGCCCCAGATCAACAAGGCCACGGCTGATAACAAATTGAGCAGGGTGAGCATGCAGGCCCCCTGTGGTGGTAGCGCCCCAGTGGGGCAAGTTGACGGTGCCGCGTTCTTTTACGTTCTGTACTTAAGCTGTAGTTGGCTAACGGTCTCGACGCCAGCATCGCATAGCTAAAGAAGCGATTGAAACAAAACCGTCATGAAAACAGTTTGATGCAGACATGACAAAGGGGCCCGAAGGCCCCTTTGTCATAGCAGGGTGTTCGGGTTATTGACCCGGAACATCCTTGCGCAGTTTCACTGGCTCTTGCTGCTGCTTCTTCTTCATCATCGCGGTGCGCATCTTGATGTTGATCGCTTCCACCGCCAACGAGAACGCCATGGCGAAGTAGACGTAGCCTTTTGGCAAATGCACGTCGAAGGATTCGGCAATCAGCACGGTACCGACCAACAGCAGGAACGACAGCGCCAGCATCTTCAGCGACGGGTGCTTGTCGATGAACTCGCTGATGGTGCCAGAAGCCCACATCATTACCAGCACGGCAACGATAATCGCCGCGACCATGACCGGCACGTGGGAAACCATGCCCACCGCCGTGATCACCGAATCCAGCGAGAACACGATATCGATGATTGCAATCTGGATGATGGTGTAGAAGAAATTGCCGCCCTTGCCCGAAGGCTCGTCGCCGCCTTCGTCTTCGCCTTCCAACGCGTGGTACATCTCTTGCGAGCTCTTCCACAGCAGGAACAGACCACCGAAGAACAGGATCAGGTCACGCCCGGAAATACCCTGGCCGAACACTTCGAACAGATCGGAGGTGAGACGCATGACCCAGGTGATCGACAGCAGCAACAGAATCCGCGTGACCATGGCCAGCGCCAGGCCGAAGATCCGGGTGCGCGCCTGCATGTGCTTGGGCATGCGGCTGACCAGGATCGAGATCATGATGATGTTGTCGATACCCAGGACGATCTCCAGGGCAGTCAGAGTGAAGAAGGCAACCCAGATTTCAGGGTTGGTCAGCCATTCCATGTGTATTCCTTTGAGCGAGTATTTAAACCACGAAGGGCCCAGGCTTCAAACAAAGCCTGGACCCCTCATGGTGAGTCTTGGGCTTATAGAGTGCTGAACAGCGGAAAAATCCCCATCAGCAAGGCCGCCACCAGTATGCACAGGCAAACCAGCACTGCCCACTTCAGGGTGAACCGCTGATGGTCACCGAATTCGATACCGGCCAGGGCCACCAACAGGTAGGTCGATGGTACCAGCGGGCTCAGCAAGTGGACGGGCTGACCGACGATCGAGGCACGTGCCATTTCTACCGCGGTTATACCGTAATGACTGGCGGCTTCGGCAAGCACTGGTAACACGCCGTAATAAAATGCGTCGTTCGACATGAAGAACGTGAACGGCATGCTCACCAGCGCAGTGATCACGGCCAGGTACGGGCCGAGGAAATCCGGGATGACCGCCAGCAGGCTCTTGGACATGGCGTCGACCATGCCGGTGCCTGTCAGGATACCGGTGAAGATACCCGCGGCAAAGATCAACCCGACCACCGCCAACACACTACCGGCGTGGGCCGCCACTCGATCTTTCTGCTGTTGCAGGCAAGGGTAGTTGACGATCATCGCGATACTGAACGCCACCATGAACAGCACCGGCAACGGCAGCAGGCCGGCGATCAAGGTGCCCATCAGTGCCAGGGTCAGCGCGCCGTTGAACCAGATCAGTTTTGGACGACGGGCGTCCGGGAACTGCGAAACGCTGATTTCGCTGTGGTCGATTTCATCACCGACCAGATGCAGTTCACCCAGACGCGCACGCTCGCGTTTACCGTAGACATAGGCAATCGCCAGAATCGCCACCACGCCGGCCAGCATCGCCGGAATCATCGGCACGAAAATCGCGGACGGGTCCACATGCAGCGCACTGGCCGCACGAGCGGTCGGGCCACCCCAAGGGGTCATGTTCATCACACCACCGGCAAGGATGATCAGACCGGCCATGATCCGCGGGCTCATGCCGATACGGCTGTAGAGCGGCAGCATGGCAGCCACACAGATCATGTAAGTGGTGGCGCCATCACCGTCCATGGACACGATCAGCGCCAGCACGGCGGTACCGACCGACACCTTCAACGGGTCGCCCTTGACCAGTTTGAGGATCTTGCGCACGGCCGGGTCAAACAGGCCGGAGTCGATCATCAGGGCGAAGTAGAGGATGGCGAACATCAGCATCACGCCGGTCGGCGCAAGCTTGGTGATGCCTTCGAGCATCATCGGACCGATCTTCGGCGAGAAACCGCCGAACAGGGCGAAGACAATCGGGATGATAATCAGGGCGATCAGCGCGGACAGGCGCTTGGTCATGATCAGGAACATGAACGTGATGACCATGGCAAAGCCAAGGAAAGTCAGCATAGGAATACTCCAGGCGTAGCGCGGCTAGGGAATGGGCGAACCGATGGGGTCAGCGCAGAACGGGAAGCACGAAACGTACGGGCGGAGTTGCAGCGAAGAGGCGGATAGGAGTGGACATCAGAATCACCATTGTTGTTGTTAAATGGGCCGGGCGGGCAATAAAACACTCGCGTTGGCCAGCCGGTCTATTGCCGACAGTGGGGCGATCCTAATCGGGGAAGCTTTCAGCCAGCTTTCGCGGATGAAAGCATTGACCGAATGTACGACCGGTCGTCGGGCGGGTTTAAAGTCTGTAGATGCGGGGTCAGGAGCAAGACATGGGCGAACCCATGCAGGATATCGCCCACTGTCATTGCTCGATTTGCCGTCCGGCGAGGCCGAAGAACAACGCTGATCAGAAAACAGACAGGTCCAGCGGCCGGATCGCCCCCATCCAGATCGCATGTTCGGTGTGATCGAGCAGATCGTTGCCGGTGTCCGGGTGCAGGAACACCACCAACCCCTTGCGATTGAGCGCCAGCCACGGCAACACCTCGCCAAGGTATTGCGGCTCGAAAGCCAATTGGCAGCTCCAGTCCGGGTGCGGGCCGACCGGGCGCTCGTGCACACGGCCCATCTTCAGCGGAAACAATTGCGCGGCCTGCTCACACAAGGCCCGTGCCTGCGCGAGCGTGCTGGCGTCGAAATAGACATGGGCGTGGTAGCCCTTGATCTGTTGCATCTGAAACCTCTTTATACCTGGTCGAACCCACACCGTTCCCTGCAGGTCTCACCCTATATAGGCAGGACATTCGGAGCACAGCCATGAAAAACGCCGAAACCCCGGTAGTGAAGGTAGTGCTTTATGGTGCCATGAGTAGCCTGGGCAGTGCGCTGATGGCGGAAATGCTGCGGCGCCAACATGAAGTGATCGCGATCCTCGATGACCTGACGGCACTCGCGCCACGCCCCGGATTGCGCACCAAGGCCGGCAATCTGTTCGATGCCAAGCGGGTCAAGCAAAGCGTGGCCGGCTGTTCGGCGGTGATCTGCCTGCTGGATGCGCCGGGGTTGCCGATGAACAGCGAACACATCGAAAAATCCATCGTGCCCGGCCCGGTCGAGCAGGTGCTGGCAGTGGATGCACTGATCGACGGCATGCAGGCCGCGGGCATCGCGCGATTGTTTGTGGTAGGTGATTTCGAGGTGCTGGACGATCCGGAGATAGAAGACGAACTGCAACGCCACGCCGCTGAAGAAATCCGCGAGGCGCTACAAAGCAGCCCATTGCACTGGACCCTGGTGAATGCCCCACGCGGCGTACCAGGACTGTCCATCGAGCATTTCAGTCACGTCAGCACGAGCCTGGAACCTGGCCTGGCCGAACCGCTGGAACGGCTGAACCGAGTTGCCGTCGGGATTGCCGATGAGTTATGGCTGAATTTGCATGTTGGTCAGCATGTGAATTTTGTCGCGACTTCGGAACCGTAAAGCCCTCATACCGCAATCGATGGCAAAGGAAGGCCATTAAGCGATTGCGCACTGCTGGCCTGTTCCGCCATCAACCAGTCCACAAATGTTTGAATCAACGCCCCGCGCCGTTTGCGCTGGGGCAGGACCACGTAATAACCCAGCCTGGAAATCACCGTCTCGGCAATCGGCCGACACAACAGACCTTGCGCCAGCAAGTTATCCACAAGGTGCCGCCAACCGATCGCAACGCCCTGGCCGCCAATCGCCGCCTGAATCAGCAAGGTGTAATTGTCGAAGCGCAGTTGCCCCGGGGCTGGCGCCGACGTGATCCCCAGTTCGCGAAACACACCGCTCCAGTCGAACCAGTTGCTGCTGTGTTCGCCTCGCAAGTGCAGCAGTGGAAACTCCAGCAATGACTGAGCCGGCAAGGGCAGGGGACGATCCTTCAAGAGCAGCGGGCTGCACACCGGAAACACCTCTTCGCTGAACAGCCAGTGGCTCTCGCCTTGCTTGAACCTGCCATCGCCGAACAGCACCGCCACATCGATATCAGTGCGCAGCATGTTGTGGCTGCGCTCACTGGTAACCAGGCTGACGTCCACTTGAGGATTGGCGGTATGGAAGCGGTGCAGCCGCGGCATCAGCCAGTACGCGGCGAAGGCGAAGTCGGTGGCCACCTGCAACACTTCGTGTTGCTGCTGTGCACTGATTGCGCTCAATCCGGCGTCGATATTCTGTAAACCGAGCTGAACTTGCTCAAATAGAATCGCGCCAGCCTCGGTCAATTCGATACCGCGATAAATGCGGTCGAACAATCGTGTAGCGAGCTGCTCTTCCAATCGTTTGATCTGCTGACTGATGGCCGGTTGCGTGGTGCCGAGCTCCACTGCAGCGGCAGTGAAACTGCGCTGGCGGGCCGCGGCTTCAAAGGCGCGCATCAGGTCCAGAGACAAATCACCGAGGGCGTCATACATAAGCTGTGCTTATCCTAGTCATTGCCTGGCATGGGCTTTACCACAAATTCCATGGGTTGCATGCTCGATCACAGCACTCTCGCATAAATATCCACTATGGAATGCCGCGATCACATGAAGCGCAAAAATATTCTTTTCATCATGGCCGATCAAATGGCCGCGCCAATGTTGCCGTTCTACGGCCCTTCGCCCATCAAGCTGCCGAATCTGAGTCGCCTCGCCGCCGATGGTGTGGTGTTCGACGCCGCGTACTGCAACAGCCCGCTCTGCGCACCGTCACGTTTCACCCTGGTCAGCGGTCAGTTGCCGAGCAAGATCGGCGCCTACGACAACGCGGCCGATTTCCCCGCCGACGTTCCGACCTATGCCCACTATCTGCGGCGCCTCGGTTACCGCACCGCGCTGTCGGGCAAGATGCACTTCTGTGGCCCGGACCAGCTGCACGGCTATGAAGAACGCCTGACCAGTGACATCTACCCGGCCGACTACGGTTGGGCGGTGAACTGGGACGAGCCGGACGTGCGGCCGACCTGGTACCACAACATGTCGTCGGTGCTGCAAGCCGGGCCCTGCGTGCGCACCAATCAGCTGGATTTCGACGAAGAGGTGGTGTTCAAGGCCCAGCAATACCTGTTCGATCACATCCGCGAGGATGGCGATCAGCCGTTCTGCCTGACCGTGTCGATGACTCACCCACACGACCCGTACACGATTCCCAAGGCGTTCTGGGATCTGTACGACGACGCCGACATCCCTTTGCCGGAAACACCCGCACAGGATGAACTCGATCCTCACTCCCAGCGCCTGCTCAAAGTCTATGACCTGTGGGACAAGCCGCTGCCTGTGGATAAGATTCGCGACGCGCGCCGTGCCTACTTCGGTGCGTGCAGCTATATCGACAGCAACGTCGGCAAACTCCTGCAAACACTCGAGGAAACCGGGCTGATCGATGACACCATCATCGTGTTCTCCGGTGACCACGGCGACATGCTCGGCGAGCGCGGCCTCTGGTACAAGATGCACTGGTACGAAATGGCCGCCCGCGTACCGCTGCTGATCAGTGCGCCGGGGCAATTCGGCGCCGGCCGCGTGAGTGCGGCGGTCTCCACCGCCGACCTGCTGCCAACCTTTGTGGAATTGGCCGGCGGCTCATTGGAGCCAGGCCTGCCGCTGGACGGCCGCTCCCTGATGTCGCATCTGCAAGGGCAGGGCGGTCACGACGAGGTGTTCGGCGAATACATGGCCGAAGGCACCATCAGCCCGTTGATGATGATTCGGCGCGGCGCCTACAAATTCATCTACAGCGAAGACGACCCTTGCCTGCTCTTCGACGTGCACAACGACCCGCGTGAACAGGAAGAACTCAGCCATTCGCCGCAACATCGTCAGCTGTTCGAGGATTTTCTCGTCGAAGCACGGGCCAAATGGAATATCCCGGCGATCCGCCAACAGGTGCTCGCCAGTCAGCGACGCCGGCGTTTCGTCGCCGACGCCCTGACCATCGGCAAGCTGAAGAGCTGGGATCACCAGCCGCTGGTGGACGCCAGTCAGCAGTACATGCGCAACCACATCGACCTCGACGATCTGGAGCGTAAAGCCCGTTATCCACAACCCTGCCAAAACCAATAATGTTAAGGGGACGTCCATGCAAAAGTTATCCACAGTACTGACAGTCGGGCTTCTGGCTCTGGGCAGCACCTCGGCCTACGCCGAGCAAAGCTGCGAAACGGTGAAGATGGCCGACCCTGGCTGGAGCGACATCGCCGCCACCAACGCCATCACCGGTTTTCTGCTGGACGGCATGGGCTACAAGGCCAAGGTCGACACGCTGGCGGTGCCGATCACCTTTGGCGGTCTGAAGGATGGCCAGGTGGACGTATTCCTCGGCAACTGGATGCCGGCGCAGCAAGGCTTTTATGACAAGTTCGTGGCCAACGGCGACGTCACGCAGCTGGCGAAGAACCTCGACGGCACCGAGTTCACCCTGGCGGTCCCGGATTACGTCTGGGACGCGGGTGTGCATAACTTTAATGACTTGAACAAGTACGCCGAGCTACACCCAAAAGAAGTCGACAAGAAGATCTATGGCATCGGCTCCGGCGCGCCGGCGAACATTTCGCTGCAAGAAATCATCAAGAAGAACGACTTCGACATGGGCCAGTGGAAACTGGTCGAGTCCAGCGAGCAGGCGATGCTGGCCGAAGTGTCCCGCGCGGTGAAGAAACAGAAGTTCGTGACCTTCCTCGGCTGGACGCCACACCCGATGAACGTGCAGTTGAAAATGCATTACCTGAAGGGCGGCGAGAAGTATTTCGGTGACACCGGCAGCGTTTATACACTGACCCGCAAAGGTTATGCACAGGCCTGCCCGAACGTCGGCAAGCTGCTTACCAACCTGAGTTTTACCCAGGAAATGGAGAACAGCATCATGGCCGAAGTGGTGAACAAGAAGGTCAGCAACGCCGACGCGGCCAAGGCGTGGATCAAGGCCAATCCGGTGGTGCTGGATAAATGGCTGGAGGGCGTGAAGACCGTTGACGGCAAGGATGCTCTGCCGGCGATCAAAGCCAAGCTGTAAGGTTCCCCTGTGGCGAGGGAGCTTGCTCCCTCGCCACAATGATCTGCCCACTACGAGCCAATGCTTTACCCTGACGATTTACCCCGTACCGAGAGGACCCATGGCCTTCCCCAGCCGCCATTCACTCTTTCCCTTCCTGACCTGGTTGCCCCGGCAAACCCGCACCAGCGTCGGTCGTGACCTGATCGTCGGCCTGAGCGGCGCGATTCTCGCGTTACCACAATCGATTGCCTACGCCCTGATCGCCGGCCTCCCACCGGAATACGGCTTGTACGCCGCCATCATCCCGGTGCTGATTGCCTGCCTCTGGGGTTCGTCGTGGCATTTGATCTGCGGCCCTACGGCGGCCATTTCCATCGTCCTGTATGCCAGCGTCAGTCCTCTGGCCGTCCCTGCATCGCAGGACTACGTCACGCTGATCCTGCTTCTGACCTTCCTTGCGGGCATTTTCCAGTGGTTGCTGGGTTTGCTGCGGTTCGGCGCCCTGGTGAACTTCGTCTCTCACTCGGTGGTGCTGGGCTTCACCCTCGGCGCGGCGGTGGTGATTGCCATCGGGCAACTGCCGAACCTGCTGGGGCTGGACGTGCCCAACCAGGCCACGGCGCTCAACAGCTTGATAATGCTGCTCAATCATCTCGGCGAAGTGGACAAACCCTCGCTGCTGCTGGGCCTGGCCACGGTCGCGGTTGGTATTGTACTGAAACTGCTGGTGCCGCGCTGGCCGACGCTGTTGATCGCTCTGGCCCTGAGCGGCTTGCTGGTGTGGCTGTGGCCAGCGATGTTCGGTCATGTGAAGCTGGTCAGCGCGTTTGTCGGGCGGCTGCCGCCCTTTAGCCCGCTGCCGCTGGATCTGGACCTGATACTGCGCCTGCTGCCCAGTGCGGTGGCGGTCGGCATGCTCGGGCTGGTGACGAGCTTGTCGATTGCCCGTTCCCTGTCGGCCCGCTCGCAGCAGTTGCTCGATGCCAATCAGGAAGTTCGCGCCCAGGGTTTCTCGAACATGGTCGGTGCGTTTTTTTCCGGCTCGCTGTCCGCCGGTTCCTTCACTCGCTCGGGCCTGAGCTACGATGCCGGGGCCTGTTCACCGCTGGCCGGCGTTTTTTCGGCGCTGTGGGTGGCGCTGTTCGCGATCTTCGGTGCGGCATTGATTGCGCACATCCCGATCCCGGCCATGGCTGGCAGCATCCTTTTGATCGCTTGGGGATTGGTGGATCATCGCGGCATTCGTGCGTTGTTGCGGGTCAGCCATGCCGAGTTCCTGGTCATGGCGCTGACCTGTGTCGCCACGCTGTTGCTGGAGTTGCAAACAGCGATCTACGCCGGGGTGCTGGCGTCGCTGTTCTTCTACCTCAAACGCACCTCGCAGCCACGGGTACAGCACTGGCGTGATGGCGACGAAGACATTCTGAGGGTCGGCGGTTCGATCTTTTTCGGCGCCAGCCATTACCTGCAAGTGCGCCTGCAACGGATGCACGGCCCACGAGTGGTGATCGAGGCGCAGCAGATCAACTTCATCGACTATTCCGGGGTGGAAATGCTGCACCAGGAAGCGCGACGGCTGCTGCGCCAGGATCGCAGCCTGACTCTGCGGCAGGCACGACCGCAGGTGGTGGAGGAATTGAGGAAGCTCGAAGGCGCGGAGAAATGCCCGATCCGGTTTGAGGATTGAAAAGATCGCAGCCTTCGGCGGCTCCTACAGAGTGAACGCCAATCCCGCGTAGGAGCTGCCGAAGGCTGCGATCTTTTGACCTTAAAGCGTCAACTGTCGCCGCAACTCCGCCAGCACCGGCGCCGTATCCGGGCGCACACCGCGCCACAGATAGAAAGCTTCCGCCGCCTGCTCGGCCAACATGCCCAAGCCATCCATCGACACAGCCGCCCCATGTTCACTGGCCCAACGGCAGAACGAGGTTGGGTCCTTGCCGTACATCATGTCGTAGCAAACCGTCTTGCCCGGCTCGATCAAACTGCCGGCAATCGGTGGTACATCGCCGGACAAACTGGCAGACGTGGCATTGATGATCAGGTCTACCGGCTCGCGCAACCAATCGAAACCGCTGGCCGACACCGGCCCCAGATCGGCAAACAATTGCGCCAGCAATTCGGCTTTTTCCACGGTGCGGTTGGCAATGATCACCGACGCCGGTTGCTCCGCCAGCAGCGGCTCCAGCGCACCGCGCACCGCGCCACCGGCCCCCAGAAGCAGGATGCGTTTGCCCGCAAGGCTGAATCCGGCGTTGACCGTCAGGTCCCGTACCAGCCCGGCACCATCGGTGTTGTCGCCCAGCAGACTGCCATCGGCCAGTTTGCTCAGGGTATTCACCGCGCCGGCCCGTTGCGCCCGCCGGGTCAAGCTGTTCGCCAGGCGATAGGCGTCTTCCTTGAACGGCACTGTCACATTCGCCCCACGGCCTTCGCGGAAAAATTCCCGCGCGCAGCCGGAAAAATCGTCGAGGGGCGCCAGCAAGGTGCTGTAGTCCAGTTTCTGCCCGGTCTGCTCGGCGAACAGACGGTGGATCAGCGGCGACTTGCTGTGGCCGATCGGGTTACCGAATACGACGTAACGGTCCATCAGAATTCCTCGTTCAGGCCTTGGCCAACCAATCGCGGTCTTGCAGGAAGTATTCGGTCAGGCGCGCTTCCTCACTGCCCGGCTCAGCCTTCCAGTCGTAGGCCCAGCGTACTTGCGGTGGCAGGGACATCAGAATCGACTCGGTACGCCCGCCCGATTGCAGGCCGAACAGCGTGCCGCGGTCATAGACCAGGTTGAATTCAACGTAACGACCACGGCGAAACTCCTGGAACTCACGCTGTTTGGCGGTGAACGCATCATTCTTGCGGCGTTGCACGATCGGCAGGTACGCGTCGATGAACGCATCGCCGATGGCGCGCATGAAGGCGAAGCTGGTATCGAAGTCCCACTCGTTCAAGTCATCGAAAAACAGGCCGCCGATGCCCCGTGGCTCATGACGATGCTTGATGTGGAAGTAGCTGTCGCACCAGGCCTTGTAGCGCGGGTAAACGTCCGGGCCAAACGGCGCGCAGGCCTGTTCGGCGACGCGGTGCCAATGCACGCAATCTTCTTCATTGCCGTAATAAGGGGTCAGGTCAAAGCCACCACCGAACCACCAGACCGGCTCTTCACCTTCTTTTTCGGCGATGAAAAAGCGCACATTGGCGTGGGACGTCGGCACATGGGGGTTATGCGGGTGAATCACCAAAGACACGCCCAGGGCTTCGAAGCCTCGACCGGCCAGTTCCGGCCGATGGGCGCTGGCGGACGGTGGGAGACCGCTGCCAAACACGTGGGAAAAGTTGACGCCGCCCTTTTCGATGACTGCGCCGTTCTCAATCACCCGGGTGCGACCGCCACCGCCGGCAGGCCGGGTCCAGGCGTCTTCGACGAAACGCGCGCCGCCGTCTTCGGCTTCCAGGGCAGCGCAAATACGGTCTTGCAGGTCGAGCAGGTAGGCTTTTACGGCCTCGGTGCGGGTAGTCATGGCATCACCTTGAATCGGGCAAAGCTACGCGGCGCTCATACAGGCCGGCGGCAAATTGCTGCGTAGGATAACACTGCACCTTGTGCCGTCGCAGTTGACGAAGATCAAGCTTGGGAGTTCGATAGGGCGCTTGGCGCTACAACTCTAGAAGCCAGGACCTAAGGAGAGAGCAGATGGCAAAGCGTATCCAGTTCCGCGCCCATGGCGGCCCCGAAGTGCTCGAATACGTGGATTACCAACCCGCCGAGCCCGGCCCGCAACAAGTACGCGTGACTAACAAGGCCATCGGCCTGAACTTCATCGACACCTATTACCGCAGTGGCCTTTATGCGCCGTCAGCCCTGCCATCGGGCCTGGGCGCCGAAGGCGCGGGCGTGGTCGACGCAGTCGGTAGCGAAGTCACCCGCTTCAAGGTTGGCGATCGCGTGGCTTACGGCAGCGGCCCGTTGGGCGCCTACAGCGACGTGCATGTCTTGCCGGAAGCCAACCTGGTGCACCTGCCGGACGCCATCAGCTTCGAACAAGCCGCCGGCGTGATGCTCAAAGGCCTGACCGTGCAGTACCTGCTGCGTCAGACCTATGAGCTCAAGGGTGGCGAAACCATCCTGTTTCACGCCGCGGCCGGCGGCGTCGGATCGCTGGCCTGCCAATGGGCCAAGGCCTTGGGGGTGAAGCTGATCGGCACGGTCAGTTCAGCGGAAAAAGCCGCCCTGGCAAAAGCCAATGGTGCCTGGGCGACCATCGATTACAGCCATGAGAACGTCGCACAACGCGTACTGGAATTGACTGACGGTAAAAAAGTCCCGGTGGTGTACGACGGTGTAGGCAAAGATACCTGGCTGACATCGCTCGACAGCGTTGCGCCTCGGGGGTTGGTGGTGAGCTTTGGTAATGCTTCAGGCGCAGTCGACGGGGTGAATCTGGGGATTCTCGCGGCCAAGGGTTCGCTGTACGTGACCCGGCCGACGCTGGCGACCTACGCCAACAATGCTGAAAACCTGCAACGCATGGCTGATGAACTGTTCGAGATGATCATCAGCGGCAAGCTGAAGGTGGACATCAGCCAGCGGTATCCACTGGCTGAAGCGGCGAAGGCGCAGACCGAGTTGTCGGCGCGGCGTACCACCGGGTCGACTGTTTTGTTGCCTTGAGGGCCTCTTAGCGGGCAAGCCTCGCTCCTACGGGTAATGCGCAATCCCTGTTGGAGCGAGGCTTGCCCGCGAAGAACGATGACGCGGTCTCAATCCGGGCGCACCACATGCCCGGTGGCCAGATCGCGAATCACACTCGGGTTCTTGCGCCCGCCCAGATGGCCACCGAGCACATAATCAACCTGCCCCCGGAAATACTGCTCCACGCGAATCCGCGTCCGTGCCGCCGGTCGGCCCTGAGGGTTCGCCGAGGTCGACACCAACGGGCCGACCAACGCACACAAGTCCCGCACTACAGGGTGATCGCTGACCCGCAATGCCACAGTTTCATGCACACCGGTAATCCACTGGGGCAACAGATTCTGATGCGGCACCAGCCAGGTGTTGGGGCCCGGCCAGGTGCTGGCCATGCGGTCCATCCACAACTCTGGGAAGTCTTCGAACAGGAAGTCGAACTGACGAATATTGTCGGCCACCAGAATCAGGCCCTTATCCACAGACCGGCCCTTGATCAGCAGCAACCGATCCACCGCGTCTTCATTCCACGGGTCACAACCCAGGCCCCAGACAGCTTCCGTTGGGTAGGCAATGACCGCCCCGGCGCGAATTTCTCGTGCGGCTTGTTGCACACGCCAACTGTTAACCATGAAAAACTCTCCGGAATAAGGCTCTGCGCAGTTTACCGATCTTCCTTATAAAACCTAGTTTACCCGCGCAAACCATCGGCCGCTCTCGCAGACCGCCCGACCGTCCATCTCCAGCTCGGTCAGCGCTGCCAATACTTTCGACAGCGCCCAACCGCTGGTGACCGCCAAGGCCTCACTGGTATGGGGCGCCGCGTGGAGCAACCTGAGCAGTGGATGAGTCACCGTCGTTTGCGGCGTCTCTGTGGATAACGGCAGCCGTTGCCAGCCGCGCAAGGCCTCAAGGATGTGTTCGATGGTTTCCACCAGCACCGCACCGTCGCGGATCAACTGATGGCAACCCTTTGCGCCAGGGTGGTGAATCGAACCTGGAATCGCATACACCTCACGCCCCTGTTCCGCCGCTAGCCTCGCGGTAATCAATGAACCGCTGGCAATACTTGCCTCGACCACAAGCACGCCAAGGGACAAACCGCTGATGATTCGATTGCGCCGGGGGAAGTTGCTCGGGGAAGGGCCGGCGTCCAGTGGGAACTCCGAAAGTACCGCGCTTCCCGAGGCGATCATGGCGTCCGCCAACCTTCGATTGCGCTGTGGATAAAAATTTTCAAGCCCGGTGCCAAGCACCCCGACCGTTTGCCCACCAACGTCCAGAGCCGCCTGATGCGCGGCGGCATCGATGCCCAGCGCCAGACCGCTGGTGATGACAAACCCGGCGCCGGCCAGGCTGCGGGAAAACGCCGCTGCAGTGTCCATGCCCGGGCGCGACGCGCGACGGCTGCCGACCATCGCCAACTGCGGTTTTTCCAGAATGCCCGGATCGCCCGCGACGAATAACAGCGGCGGCGCATCACTGATTTGCGCCAGCAGCGCGGGGTAGTCAGGTTGGTCCCACATCAGTAAATGCTGGCCCGAACGCTCTAGCCAGGCCAATGCGTGGCTGGCGCCATCACGAATTTCACTGCAGCGCCGGGCCTGCGCACAAGCGAGCGGCAAGCCCAACGCGCGCCAGGCGCTGGCCGGTGCGCTGATGGCTTTGGAGGCGGAACCGAAAGCCTCAAGCAACTTCTTGAACCGTGCCGGACCGAGCTCGGGCAAAAGGTGCAGGCGTAAACGGGCTTCCAGTTCCGCAGGGGAAACGGACGTACAGGCAGACAGCGACATGGATCATCCTTGATCGTTATAAGGTCCCGTCGAATCGGGAATAAGCTGTGGATAACTCTGTTGGTAACTTGTGAACAGGCTTAAGGATTTCGCACCTTGTCCATCACCGCCAAGGAGCGCGATGCGTTGAGCACCAGCCCGTAGCTGAGCTTGTCGTAGGTGCGGAATACCATCAGCAGACCAGCCCGTTCGTCGGGGATTTTCAAGGGCTGACCGGTGATCCGGTCGCGCACGGTTTCGCCGGTTTTCATCACCACCAGTACATTGCCCTCAGCCAGGCCATCGCGCTGCCCTTTGTTCAGCGTAACGACATCCAGCGCGCCAATCTGGGTGACCCCACGCGGCACATCGATGATCAGGCCATTGATGTCGGTGGTTGGAGCACTGGGCATGAAGGTCGAATTGATCGAGCGTTCTTCGCCGCTGAACAACCGGTCGCCGAGTCGCACCTCCTGAGTGGTGCGTTGCAGGGCCAGGGTGGCGACGTCGCCTTCAGTGGCAATGATTTCGCCGCCGCCGATGTCGTCGGCGTTGATCCCCAGAAACTCCTTGCTCTGCGGATCGATGTAGACCTTGCCCTGACGAAAGATGCCGTAGACCGACTGCGCCGGGTCGAAATGGCCGCGCGCGAAGATTCGATCACCGGTGCCGCTGAGTACCCGTTCGGCATCGCCGGCAACGATATAGGGCGCCTTGTCGAAATCCTCGACCTTGTCGACGATGCGATTGCTCAACAGAAAACTGTTGATCGATTTCAGCGGAATGCTCGGGATGGCGTCGGCCACCGGCGAACTGCGGACTCGTGGCGACAGCTTGATGGTGCCCCGGGAAGCGCCGCGGTTGAGGGTCAGGCGTGGCTGACCGTTGACGTAGACCAGCGACAGCGTATCGCCGGGATAGATGAGATTGGGGTTTTCGATCTGTGGATTGGCTTGCCAAAGCTGCGGCCACTGCCACGGCTCACGCAGATATTTTCCGGAAATGTCCCAGAGTGTGTCCCCTGCCACCACGGTGTATTGCTGTGGAAAACCTTCCCTGAGTTGCACTTGCCCATGCGCAAAACCGGCCGAGGCCAGAAGGAGCAAGGCGAGTAGTGATTTCCTCATGCGGTGAATCCCTTTATTATGTACGTTCGCGTGAAACGCCAGAGCCCTCGTGGCTCGCCTCCGGCTCATTATTGAAAAGCCGGAAGCTACGTTCACAACGGTAGCCTGCATCTTCGGACCCGCCAGGCCATCGACCCGACTTTACCTCACACGTGCAGCAATTAAGCTTATGGCCATTTTAGACATCCTCGAATTCCCCGATTCGCGCCTGCGCACTATCGCCAAACCAGTGGCCGTAGTGGACGACGAAGTGCGTCAGTTGGTCGATGACATGTTTGAAACAATGTATGAAGCGCCAGGCATCGGCCTCGCCGCTACCCAGGTCAACGTGCACAAACGTATCGTCGTGATGGACCTCTCCGAAGACCGCAGCGAACCGCGGGTGTTCATCAACCCCGAGTTCGAAACCCTGACCGACGAGATGGGCCAGTACCAGGAAGGCTGCCTCTCGGTGCCGGGCTTCTACGAAAACGTCGATCGCCCGCAAAAGGTCAGGATCAAGGCCCTGGACCGCGACGGCCAGCCTTACGAACTGATCGCCGAAGGCCTGCTCGCCGTGTGCATCCAGCATGAATGCGACCACCTCAACGGCAAGTTGTTCGTCGATTACCTGTCCACGCTCAAACGCGACCGGATCAAGAAGAAACTGGAAAAGCTCCACCGCCAGAACGCTTGATACCCTTCTTTCAAAGGCTTGCCGCGGCAAGCCTTTTTCTTTTCAAGATGCTTTGCAATCGAGAGCTTCCATGACTGAGCCACTGCGCATTGTCTTTGCCGGCACCCCGGAATTCGCCGCCGAACACCTCAAGGCCCTGCTGGGCAGTCCTTACGAGATCGTTGCGGTCTACACCCAACCGGACCGTCCGGCAGGCCGTGGGCAGAAGCTGATGCCGAGCCCGGTCAAGCAATTGGCTCTGGAGCACAACATCCAGGTGTTGCAACCGCCAACCCTGCGCAACGAAGACGCTCAGGCGGAACTGGCCGCGCTGAAACCGGATTTGATGGTGGTGGTCGCCTACGGCCTGATCCTGCCGCAAGTGGTGCTGGATATTCCGCGCCTGGGTTGCATCAACAGCCACGCCTCCTTGCTGCCACGCTGGCGCGGTGCGGCGCCGATCCAGCGTGCCGTTGAAGCGGGCGACAGTGAAAGCGGCGTGACCGTGATGCGCATGGAAGCCGGCCTCGATACCGGGCCGATGCTGCTCAAGGTCACCACGCCGATCAGCGCCGAAGACACCGGCGGCAGCCTCCACGATCGCCTCGCAGAGATGGGCCCACCGGCCGTGATCCAGGCGATTGCCGGCCTGGCTGCGGGCACACTGGAAGGCGAAGTGCAGGACGACAGCCTCGCCACCTATGCACACAAATTGAACAAGGACGAAGCGCGCATCGACTGGAACCGCCCGGCGGTTGAGCTGGAGCGTCTGGTTCGCGCCTTCAATCCATGGCCGATCTGCCACAGCACGCTGAACGGCGAAGCGCTGAAAGTGTTGGCCGCAAGCCTGGCCGAAGGGCAGGGCACGCCGGGAGAAATCCTCAGCGCCAGCAAGGACGGCTTGATCGTCGCCTGCGGTGAACGGGCACTGTGTCTGACCCGTCTGCAATTACCCGGCGGCAAGGCACTGAACTTCAGCGACTTGTTCAACAGCCGTCGTGAGAAATTCGCCGTCGGCACCGTCCTCGGTCAAACGGCAGACGCTCAATGAACCCACGTCTGGCCGCCGCCAAGGCACTTGCTGCAGTTCTTAACGGAAAAGCCTCACTCAACAGTTCTCTGCCGACACAAATGGACAAGGTCGAAGACCGCGATCGCGGCTTCACCCAGGACCTGGCGTTCGGCACGGCTCGCTGGCAGCCGCGCTTGTCGGCGTTGGCGGCCAAATTGCTGCAAAAGCCGTTCAAGGCGGCTGATGCCGATGTCGAGGCGCTGTTGCTGGTGGGGCTTTATCAACTGCTCTACACCCGCGTCCCGGCCCACGCCGCCATCGGCGAAACCGTCGGTTGCGCCGACAAACTGAAAAAGCCGTGGGCCAAAGCCTTGCTCAACGCCGTACTGCGCCGCGCCCAACGGGAAAGCGAAGCGCTGCTGGCCGAGCTGGAACACGACCCTGTGGTGCGCACCGCCCACCCGCGCTGGCTGCAAAAATCCCTCAAGGCGTTCTGGCCTGAACAATGGGAAGCCATTTGTGCAGCGAACAACGCGCATCCGCCAATGATTCTGCGGGTCAACCGTCGTCATCACACCCGTGACGCTTACCTTGGCTTGCTGAGCGACGCCGGTGTCGCCGCCAAGCCCTGCGTTTACAGCCGGGACGGCATCATTCTCGACGCCGCCGCCGACGTACGCAGCCTGCCGGGTTTCGCCGAAGGCTGGATCAGCGTGCAGGACGAAGCCGCGCAATTGGCCGCCGATCTGCTGGACCTCGCGCCAGGCCAACGGGTGCTGGACGCCTGCTGCGCACCGGGCGGCAAGACCTGCCACATCCTTGAGGCCGAGCCCAAACTGGCCGGCGTGGTGGCTGTGGATCTGGAAGCCAAGCGTCTGGTGCGGGTGCGGGAAAACCTCGCACGCCTGGGCCTGAGCGCCGAACTGATCGCCGCCGACGGCCGCGACACCGCCACCTGGTGGGACGGCAAGCCGTTCCAGCGCATTCTGCTCGACGCGCCATGCTCGGCCACCGGCGTGATCCGCCGTCACCCGGATATCAAACTGACCCGCCAACCGGACGACATCGCCGCACTGGCGGTGCTTCAGGGCGAACTGCTCGACGCCATGTGGATAACTCTGGAAGTGGGCGGCATTCTGCTTTACGCCACCTGTTCCACGCTGCCGACCGAAAACACCGAAGTCATCGAAGCGTTCCTCGCCCGCACGCCAGGCGCCCGTGAACTGGACCTCGCCACAGCGGCCGGCATCAAGCAGCCCCACGGTCGCCAGTTGCTGGCCCAGGAAGGCGGCCACGACGGGTTCTACTACGCCAAGCTGATCAAGATTGCCGCCGCGCGCGGTTAACCGGGTTTAAGGGAGTGACTGGATGAAAATCATCATCCTCGGCGCAGGGCAGGTCGGCGGTTCGCTGGCAGAACACTTGGCCAGCGAGGCCAACGACATCACCGTGGTCGACACCGATGGCGAACGCCTGCGCGACCTTGGCGATCGGCTGGACATCCGCACCGTGCAGGGTCGCGGCTCGCTGCCAACCGTACTGCGGCAGGCCGGTGCCGACGACGCCGACATGCTGGTGGCCGTGACCAATAGTGATGAAACCAACATGGTCGCCTGTCAGGTCGCTCACACCCTGTTTCACACCCCCACCAAGATCGCCCGGGTCCGCGAAGCCGCGTACCTGACCCGTGCCGAACTGTTCGACAACGAAGCGATTCCGGTCGACGTGCTGATCAGTCCGGAGCAGGTAGTCACCAATTACATCAAGCGCCTGATCCAGCATCCGGGCGCATTGCAGGTGATCGACTTCGCCGAAGGCAAAGCGCAGCTGGTAGCGGTCAAGGCGTACTACGGCGGGCCGCTGGTGGGCCAGCAACTGCGCCAGTTGCGCGAACACATGCCGAATGTCGAAACCCGCGTCGCGGCGATTTTCCGTCGTGACCGGCCGATCCTGCCCCAGGGCGATACAGTGATCGAGGCTGACGACGAAGTGTTTTTCATCGCCGCCAAAGCGAACATTCGCGCAGTGATGAGCGAAATGCGCCGCCTCGATGAAAGCTACAAACGCATCGTCATCGCCGGTGGCGGGCAGATCGGTGAACGCCTGGCCGAGGCCATCGAAAGCCGTTACCAGGTGAAGATCATCGAGATGAACCCGGCCCGCTGCCGCTACCTCTCGGACAACCTCGACAGTACCGTGGTATTGCAGGGCAGTGCTTCAGACCGGGATCTGCTGCTGGAAGAGAACATCGCCGACGCCGATATTTTCCTTGCCCTGACCAACGACGACGAAGCCAACATCATGTCTTCGCTGCTGGCCAAGCGCCTGGGTGCAAAGAAGGTGATGACGATCATCAACAACCCGGCCTACGTCGACCTGATCCAGGGCGGCGACATCGACATCGCCATCAGTCCGCAACTGGCGACCATCGGCACCTTGCTGGCCCACGTCCGGCGCGGGGACATTGTCAGCGTGCACTCACTGCGCAGGGGCGCGGCGGAAGCTATCGAGGCGATTGCCCACGGCGATGCGAAGTCGAGCAAAGTGATCGGCAAGGCCATCGAAAACATCGGCCTGCCGCCGGGCACCACCATCGGCGCGATCATCCGCGACGAAGAAGTGATCATCGCCCACGACGACACCGTGATCGAAACCGGCGACCATGTGATTCTATTCCTTGTGGATAAGAAGCATATTCGGGATGTGGAGAAGCTGTTCCATGTGGGGTTGAGCTTTTTCTAACTGATGATGATCGTTCCCACGCTCTGCGTGGGAATGCCTCAACGGACGCTCCGCGTTCGGCTTTGAATGGGACGCAGAGCGTCCCGGGCTGTATTCCCACGCGAAGCGTGGGAACGATCACTGACTGAGGAAGCACCGATGATCGAATCCCTGGAAAAAATGCTCGCCAAGGGTGTGGATAACTCATTGCTGCGCTTCGGCCTGGGCAAGGGTTATCTGGATCTTGGGGAAAACGCCAAGGCCGCAGAGCATTTCCAGCGCTGCGTCGAGTTCGATCCGAAGTATTCGGCAGCCTGGAAGCTTTTGGGCAAGGCCCATCTGGCGCTGGCGGATTACGCGGCCGCGCGACAGGCCTGGGAGCAGGGTCTGGAAGCTGCCCGCGCCCATGGCGACAAGCAGGCGGAGAAGGAGATGACGGTGTTTCTGAAAAAGCTTGAGCGACAGGCGCACTGATCAGCGGTAACGCAGGCCAAGATCAATAGATCGCAGCCTGCGGAGTTATCCACAGCAACCTCAATACCAGCGTGCTTCGCCCGGTGGACGCTTCTTGAAGCGCTTCATGCTCCACATGTACTGGCTCGGATAAGCCCGCACATAGCGCTCGACTACCTGGCTCATGGCCGCGCAGGAGGTTTCGGTATCGGTGCTGTACATGGCCTCTGGCGCGGCTTCGAGAATCACTTTGTAACCCGAACCGTCCGGCAGGCGCAGGGCATGCAGGAACACGCCGACCGCTTTGCCACCGGCGAGCATGTTCGGCACGAATTTGCTGGTCAGGGCCTGAGTGGCGAAGAACGGCACGAAGATCCCGGCGGATTCGGCCGGTTCCGGGTCAGCCGGAATGCCTACCGCGCCACCCTTGCGCACTTCCTTGATCACGCTGAGGATGCCTTCCTTGGTGGAAGCCGCCACCCGGTTACCCAATTGCACCCTCTGCTTGCGCAGCAACTCATCCACCGCCTTCAACTTTGGCGGGCGGTAGAAAATGATCGGTTTGCACTGGCTGCAATAGAAGTGGTTCAACACTTCCCAGTTGCCCAGGTGGCTGGTGATGCCAACCACGCCTTTACCGGACGCCAACGCCTCTTTCAAAACATCGAGGCCTTCGACTTCGCGCACCAGTTCAATGGAACGCTGGGCCGGCCAGATCCACGCGCAGGCGCTTTCAGTCAGAGACTTGCCGATGTCCTTCAGGCTTTGACCCACCAAACGCTCACGTTCGGCCGGGTCCATCTGCGGAAAGCACTTGGCGAGGTTGATCCGCACCACGTCGCGGGAACGGTTGGGGGTTTTCCACATGATCCAGCCAATCGCTGAACCCACCGCCTGCACTGCCCGCCATGGCAGCAGGGCAAACAGCCGCAGAGCGCCTACCAGCAAGGCGCCTTTAAACTTATCCACAGGTCACTCCTGATCTTGTGCTGTGCGCGAGGCGGCTATTCTAACCGCCGTTCGCCAACGTGGCGTAGCGATCGCAATCACGGGTGTGATCCATGACCATGCCCGAAGCCTGCATCAGCGCGTAACAAATGGTCGGGCCGACGAACGTGAAGCCGGCTTTTTTCAGGCCTTTGCTCATCTCGATGGCGGCCGGTGTCACGGCCGGCACTTCACTGCGATCCTTGAAATGATTGATCACCGGCGTGCCGCCGACGAACGACCAGAGAAACGCCACCGGGTCTTCCAGCTCCAGCCAGGCCTGGGCATTGCGCCGGGCTGCGTTGAGTTTGAGACGATTGCGGATGATCCCCGGATCGAGCATCAGTTCATCGATTTCCGCATCGCTCATCTGCGCCACGCGCTGCACGTCGAAGCCGAACAGCACCTCGCGATAACGCTCTCGCTTGCGCAATACAGTGATCCAGGAAAGCCCGGCCTGGAACCCTTCGAGCAAAAGCAACTCGAACAAACCCTGCGCATCGCGTAGCGGCGTGCCCCACTCCTGATCGTGATAAGCCATGTACAGCGGATCTTCGGTACACCAAAAGCAGCGTGGCATAAGGCTCCAGGGGGCGTGCGCAGGACCGAATCGGGTATACTCCCGCTCTTTAAATCGCAGCCCAAGAAACAGGTGAATTTCGTGAGCCAGCCTACGCCAGCCGTGCGTACCTTCCAAGACTTGATCCTCGCCCTCCAGCAATACTGGGCCGAGCAAGGTTGTGTGGTACTTCAGCCCTACGATATGGAAGTAGGCGCCGGCACTTTCCACACTGCCACGTTCCTGCGCGCCATTGGCCCGGAAACCTGGAACGCCGCTTATGTGCAGCCCAGTCGTCGCCCGACTGACGGCCGCTACGGTGAAAACCCGAACCGTCTGCAGCACTACTATCAGTTCCAGGTAGTCCTGAAGCCGAACCCGGACAACTTCCAGGAACTGTACCTGGGTTCCCTCAAGCACGTGGGTCTGGACCCGCTGGTGCATGACATCCGTTTCGTCGAAGACAACTGGGAGTCGCCAACGCTGGGCGCCTGGGGTCTGGGCTGGGAAGTCTGGCTCAACGGCATGGAAGTGACGCAATTCACTTACTTCCAGCAAGCGGGCGGCATCGAATGCTACCCGGTGACCGGGGAGATCACTTACGGTCTGGAGCGTCTGGCCATGTACCTGCAAGGCGTGGACTCGGTCTACGACCTGGTCTGGGCTGACGGTCCGTTCGGCAAGGTGACCTACGGCGACGTGTTCCACCAGAACGAAGTGGAGCAGTCGACCTACAACTTCGAACACGCCAACGTCGAGAAGCTGTTCGAACTGTTCGACTTCTATGAAAGCGAAGCCAAGCGCCTGATCGAACTCGACCAGCCGCTGCCGTTGCCGAGCTATGAAATGGTGTTGAAGGCCTCCCACACCTTCAACCTGCTGGATGCGCGCCGGGCGATCTCGGTGACCGCGCGTCAGCAATACATTCTGCGTGTACGCACCCTGGCGCGTTCCGTTGCGCAAGCCTACCTGCTGGCTCGCGCCAAGCTCGGCTTCCCGATGGCGACCCCGGACCTGCGTGATGAAGTACTGGCCAAGCTGGAGGCTGCACAATGAGTGCTCAAGATTTTCTGGTTGAACTGGGCACCGAAGAACTGCCACCCAAAGCCCTGAACACCCTGGCCGAGGCATTCCTGGCCGGTATCGACAAAGGCCTGCAAGCCGCTGGCCTGAACTACGAGAGCAAAACCGTCTACGCCGCGCCGCGTCGTCTGGCCGTGCTGATTACCGCGCTGGCGACCCAGCAGCCGGATCGCAGCATCAACCTCGACGGCCCGCCACGCCAGGCTGCGTTCGATGCCGAAGGCAACCCGACTCAAGCAGCCCTGGGCTTCGCCAAGAAGTGCGGTGTAGAGCTGAGCGAAATCGATCAGAGCGGCCCGAAGCTGCGCTACAGCCAAAGCATCGCCGGCAAGCCGACCGCGAGCCTGATGCCAACCATCGTCGAAGATTCCCTGAACGACCTGCCGATCCCCAAGCGCATGCGCTGGGGTGCTCGCAAGGAAGAATTCGTTCGTCCGACCCAATGGTTGGTAATGCTGCTCGGTGACCACGTCATCGACTGCACCATCCTCGCCCAGAAGGCCGGCCGCGATTCCCGTGGTCACCGCTTCCACCACCCTGAAAGTGTGCGCATCACCTCGCCGGCCAACTACCTGAACGATCTGCGTGCTGCTTATGTACTGGCCGACGCCAACGAGCGTCGCGAGCTGATCAGCAAGCGCACCAATGAACTGGCGACCATGCAGGAAGGTACGGCGATCGTTCCGCAAGCCTTGCTCGACGAAGTGACCGCGCTGGTTGAATGGCCGGTGCCGCTGGTGTGTTCGTTCGAAGAACGTTTCCTCGACGTGCCGCAAGAAGCGCTGATCACCACCATGCAGGACAACCAGAAGTACTTCTGCCTGCTGGATGCCGACGGCAAGTTGCTGCCTCGTTTCATTACCGTGGCCAACATCGAAAGCAAGGATGCGCAGCAGATCATCGCCGGTAACGAGAAAGTGGTTCGCCCACGCCTGACCGACGCCGAGTTCTTCTTCAAGCAAGACAAGAAGCAAAAACTCGAAGAATTCAATCTGCGTCTGCAGAACGTGGTGTTCCAGGAAAAACTCGGCAGCGTCTACGACAAGGCCGAGCGCGTGTCGAAACTGGCGGCCTACATTGCCGCTCGCATCGGCGGTAACGCTTCGTGGGCGGCGCGTGCAGGCCTGCTGTCCAAGTGCGACCTGGCGACCGAGATGGTGGGTGAGTTCCCGGAGATGCAAGGTGTCGCCGGTTACTACTACGCCCTCAACGACGGCGAGCCGGAAGATGTCGCCCTGGCGCTGAACGAGCAGTACATGCCGCGCGGTGCCGGCGCTGAACTGCCGACCACCCTTACCGGTGCGGCCGTGGCCATCGCCGACAAGCTCGACACCCTGGTGGGCATTTTCGGTATCGGCATGCTGCCAACCGGTAGCAAGGACCCGTATGCCCTGCGCCGTGCCGCGCTGGGTGTGTTGCGGATCCTGATCGACAAGAAGCTCGACCTCGACCTGAACGACGCCGTGGCCTTCGCCGTGAATGCGTTCGGTGCCAAGGTCAAGGCTGCCGGCCTTAATGACGCCGTGCTGGAGTTCATCTTCGACCGTCTGCGTGCCCGTTACGAAGACGAAGGCGTGGACGTCGCGACCTACCTGTCGGTACGTGCCCTGAAGCCGGGTTCGGCCCTGGACTTCGACCAGCGTGTACAAGCGGTACAAGCGTTCCGCAAATTGCCGGAAGCCGCTGCCCTGGCCGCCGTGAACAAGCGCGTGTCGAACCTGCTGAGCAAAGTCGAAGGCTCCGTGCCGACGGTCGTTGAAGCCAAGTACTTCGACAACGCCAATGAGTTCTCGCTGTATTCGGCGATCCAGCAGGCGGACCAGGCTGTGCAGCCAATGGCCGCGGCTCGTCAGTACAGCGAATCGCTGGCGCGTCTGGCCGCATTGCGCGAGCCAGTGGATGCGTTCTTCGAAGCCGTGATGGTCAACGCCGAAGACGCCAAGGTGCGAGCCAACCGCTATGCGCTGCTGGCGCGTCTGCGTGGGTTGTTCCTCGGCGTCGCCGACATTTCGTTGCTGGGCTGAGGAGCTGCTGTTGAAACTGCTGATTCTCGATCGGGACGGGGTGATCAATTACGACTCCGACGCGTACATCAAGTCGGTGGAGGAGTGGATTCCACTCCCCGGTTCGATTGAAGCGATCGCGCAGTTGAGCAAGGCCGGCTGGACGGTGGCGGTCGCCACCAACCAGTCGGGCATCGCTCGCGGCTATTACGACATCGCCACCCTGGAGGCCATGCACGCTCGCTTGCGCGAGTTGGTGGCGGAGCAGGGCGGCGAAGTCGGTCTGATCGTCTATTGCCCGCACGGGCCAGACGATGGCTGCGATTGCCGCAAGCCAAAACCCGGGATGTTGAAAACCATCGCCGCGCATTACAACGTTTCGCTGACGAATCGATGGTTCGTCGGCGATACTCTCGGTGACCTGGAGGCCGCCAAAGCCGTCGACTGTCAGCCAGTTTTGGTAAAGACCGGGAAAGGCGAAAAGACTCAGGGCAAGACCCTACCGGCAGGCACCTTGATTTTTGACGATCTGGCGGCGATTGCCGCAGAACTTATCCACAACTAAGGCTCTTCTGACATCCTGGCCAAGGACTGATCGGGAGTGCGCTTGAATAGGCGGGCAGTGCCCGCAACGGTAAATGTCGCCATGTCGATACTGCAGGCCATCAGAACTTTCCTCTTTTACCTGCTGCTGGGCACCAGTTCGTTGCTCTGGTGCACCCTGAGCTTTTTTATCGCGCCGTTTCTGCCGTTCAAGGCGCGTTATCGCTTTATCAACGTGTATTGGTGCCGCTGCGCCTTGTGGCTGAGCAAAGTCTTTCTGGGTATCCGCTACGAAGTGAAGGGCGCCGAGAACGTGCCTGAGCAGCCCTGCGTGATTCAGTCGAACCACCAGAGCACCTGGGAGACCTTCTTTCTCTCGGCGTACTTCGAACCGTTGAGTCAGGTGCTCAAGCGCGAACTGCTCTATGTTCCGTTCTTCGGCTGGGCCATGGCCATGCTGCGACCGATCGCCATCGACCGTGACAACCCGAAAGCTGCGCTCAAGCATGTGGCGAAGAAGGGTGATGAGCTGCTCAAGGACAATGTCTGGGTGCTGATTTTCCCGGAAGGGACTCGCGTTCCCTACGGCACCATCGGCAAGTTCTCCCGAGGTGGCACCGCGTTGGCCGTCAATGCGTCATTGCCCGTGCTGCCAATTGCACACAATGCCGGCAAGTTCTGGCCGAAAACCGGTTGGGCCAAAAAGCAGGGCGTGATCACCGTGATCATCGGCGCGCCGATGTACGCCGAGGGTAGCGGGCCGCGGGCCATTGCCGATCTGAATGACCGGGTGCAGGCGTGGAACGAACAGATGCAGCGCGAAATGGGTTCGCTGCCAGCAGCCCCGGCGGCACCGAGTGCGACCGATCAAGTGACTGTCTGAAGTTCTGTGGATAACCTGTGTACCGTTTTGTTGAAAATCGCTGTATTTAGTTTTTAAGCTTTTGATTTTCATACATATTTCTTAAGCAGATAAAACTTCGGAAAACGTGCATAAGTTTTTTTCGGACGTAAAAAAACCGGCTGATATAGCCGGTTTTTTTATGCCTGTGAAAAAGATCAGGCTCACTCGCTCAAAAGGGGTAGCTGGACACTGAACGTCGTGCCTTGTCCCACCGCGCTATGACAGGAAATCCGCCCGCCGTGACGATCCACCACCGCCTTGACCATGGACAATCCCAACCCCAGGCCGTCACTGCCGTGAGCCGATGCAAAGCGTCGATACTGACTGAACAGTTCGGGAAGTTCTTCGACGGCAATCCCTCGGCCCTGGTCGGCGATCTCGCACGTCAACCACCCCTTGGCACAACTCACCCGCACGGTGATCCGAGAACCCGCCGGACTGTACTTGATGGCGTTTTCCAGCAGGTTGAACAGTGCCCGTGTCAGTAACGACTGATCAGCCAGGACCAAGGCTTCAGCATCTTCGTCGAGGTCATGCAGCAACTGAATGTTCTTCAGATGAGCGATGCTCGAGGCCTGGTCGAAGGTATCGAGCAGCAACATCGCGAACATGCTCGGCTGAAACTGATAGGCCTCGGATTCAGCCTTTGCCAACTGCACAAAGGCCTCGGTCAGGTTCAGCGCCTTGCGCACTTGTAACTCGATCTGACTGAACACTTGAGTATCGCCAGACACCTGATGCCGCTGAACGTCGAGCAAAGCCAGAATCGCCGAGTGGGGGGCCCTCAGGTCATGAGACAGGAAACGCAGCAACACCGCCCGCTGCTCCTCGGCGTCCCGTTCGACGCTCAAGTCCGTGAGGCTCAGTAACCAGCCAATCACCGAGTCGCCTTCGGCCGGCAATAGCGGCGCCAGGTCCAGACGCAGGCTGCGTCCCTGGGTGTCACGAAACTCCAGCGGCTCCAGGGTCGACAACGCAGGTAGCGTTCCATCGGACGGCACCGGGTAACCCAACTCGCTCAGTTGCTCGAGCATCTCCTCGCCCACCAGGCGGCTGGAAAATATCTCTCGAGCCTTGCGGTTGGCCAACAGAATGCCCCCGTTCGGATCGCTGATCAGTGTCGCCACCGGCAAGTACTCAAGGCCATCGCCAATGAAACGCCGGGTGTCGCGGGTCCGGCTCATGGCCTGCTCCAGCGCGACGATTTGCCCTTGCAGCACATCACCAGCCGGGGCCTGGGTACGGCGGCGTTCAGGAAACACTTTCGGCTCGCTGTCCAGGCGCGCCAGTTCCCAGCCGAAATAGGCGAGCACCGCATTCAGCCTTCGCCAATTCCAGATCAGGTAACCCAACAGCATACCCAGCAGACTCGCGGCCGGTGACCACCACCAGCCAAGACGCAACAGCAGGCTCGAACCCAGCAGCGCGACCGCCATTGCCCCCAGGGTCAGCCATAGCGCGCGACGCGGGCGCACCAACATCAGGCCCAGCAACTCACCGACAATCACCACCGATAACAACGCCGCCAAGCGCTCATCGACCTCCACGATATTGCGTTGTTGCAGCAGCCCGTTGAGGATATTCGCCTGAATCTCTATGCCCGGGGTGGTGCCGATGCTCGCCGATTGCGGTGTCACGTAACGGTCCCCCAAACCTGGAGCGGTGGAGCCGATCAGGATCAAGCGATCGCGTAGCAACTCGGGCGGGACTTCACCACGTAATACGCTGACGTAGGGCACACTGGGAAAACCCGCATCGGAACGGATGAAAGGAATCCGTATTTCGTGGGCTCGCAGCCAGCCTTGCGTCGACGACAGGGCCGGGGTCCCGGGCATCGGTACATTTTCCTTGTTAGCAAGGGTCTCTTTGTACAACAGCCAAGCCAGTTGCGCGCGTGTTTGTTGTGCCGGCCCTTCGCTTAAATACACACTGCGCACGATCCCGTCGGCATCTGCTTCGGCATTGATGTGCCCGATGCCTTTGGCGCAATGACTCAGTGGCGCCACCGGTTCAATTTCCCCCAAAGGCTGCCCATAACGCGCCACCCCTTCGCGCAACAGCGGCACAAAGACATTTCCGGCTCGGCAGGCCGCCTGGGCCAGAAGCTGATCGTTACCGGGATGGCTATCGGGTTCACTGAAGATCACGTCGAACAGAATGCCTTTGGCGTTCGCGGCGCCTAGCCGATCAAGCAACTGCGCGTGCATGGCCCGCGACCAGGGCCATTTGCCAAGCTGCTGCAAGCTGTAGTCGTCGATCGTAACGATGAGTATTCGTGGGTCCACCGGCAGCGGGCTCAGCCGACGCAGGTTGTCGTACAGCAGATTGCTCAAGACCAGGCCATGGGTCATGGACAGCACTGCCGTCAGCGGCAACAGGATCAGGCTGACCCACAGCCACTCGCGGACCATTCGCCGAAACAGCCGCTGAGCCTGGGTCGGCTCGCGGCCGTCCTTCCTTGGGCGGCCCTTCATCGGTCGTCGGCCAGGGCGCTATTGGACACGCGCGGTCCTTGGGTAATAAAAAATGTCATACACCCCGGTCTCTCCCTCTAATCCCTGAGCGTCATACGCCGACAGGCGAACATGGTAGAACAACGCTTTCAGCCCGCTGAATTTGACCTCGGGCGTGCTGGAAAACTGCTCTTGCTTGATGTCCAGAAAGGCCGCGTCGGTGGCCACTTGCGCCCGATAACGCGTGGCCCCTTCGATGGGCTTCATCATCAATTGCCAGACAGGCACATTACCCATCTGACCGGCCTGCCCCAACAAACGCGGGGCGGGTAACAAGTCGATTGGCGTCAACGTGCCTTGTTTCTGAATACGCAAACCCTGACGGGCCATGACCTGGACTTCATCATCCTCAGGGCCCTGAGTCCGTTTGGCAGTGGAGCGGGCAGAGCGGGGGGGCGACGGTTCCTCGTCACGATTGACCGCCACTTGCCCGTTCAGCACTTCCAGTAATGCCTGGCCACCATCATCGTTGCGCGCCCGGAAATGCGTACCCCGTACGCCCAGTACACCGACCGGCGTGACGATCTGAAAACGATCATGGTCGCTGGCACGCTTGATCACATACGACTCGACCTGGCCCTGCTCGAGGATAACCTGAGGGATCGAATGTTCTTCATTGAGGTGTAACGTGATCTGGGAGCTGGAAGGCAGCACTACCCGCGAGCCATCGCCCAGGGACAGGCTGACAAACGCCGAGGGCGAGGTCTTGACGCCTTCCTGCTCATCGATCGGCATGCCTTCCTGCAGTGGCGTCTGTTTACCTTTGGCGTCCAGCTTCCAGGCTTCGCCGGTCAAGTGCTCGACCGTCGCGGGCAGCGGTTGGCCGCGGCATTGTTGATTGTCATCGATATAAGGCAGACGTTTTGCCGAGGCGACAGCCGCCGATGCACTCTGAGTGAGCAATCCCATCAAGCCGGCAACCAGTAAAAGACAAACGCCAGAACGGCGTGGGAGCAATAAGGTCATGGGGTTCATGGATTGGCGTTTATGCTCTTATAGAAATCATGCCGGAAACGCACGCGCTTGACGCACGATACCTGACCGGATGCTCTGGCAGATTGCCATGGGAACAAAGGAAATGGAACGACACATCCCTGTGTCGAAACCGAGCAGGCACTCCGTATGTTTTCCCCTGAAGTGCAGACCCGCCGAAAACCGGCGATCGACGGTCCTGCACTTTGGTGTTGACGCTCCCTGCGTCGGAGCACATCCCAATGCCCCTGTGCCGCTCAGCGAAAATGAATTTACCGGCTTAAGGGACCATGCGCGATCATTCTCAATATTTGTTCAGAATTGACTGAAGGCGCCTAGAACACCCAACGTTGTTGCGCCGAGCGAATGTCGGGCTGGGTGACTTCCACCTGTGCGGAATGCACCGGGGCAAAGCCTGGCGAGTCGCCCATCACTGCGTTTGTCTCTGCCGGGCCAAAGTAATGCGGTGCAGCATTCTGCTCGATGGCTGATGTTGACTGGACCGTGGTGCATCCCAATCCGAGACCCGCGGCCAACATCAACGCTGCCAATCTTGTAAACCCGTTAAAGATAATCTTTAGACGCATTTTTTCCCACAGTCCCTCTGGAGCATTCTGCCGATAATTCATCGCCTACCGGCTAAGTGATATCAGCGTATCCACACTTGGGAAGTTCACAGCAATTCGCCACAATTGTTCAGATTCAATCAATCAGCCTAAACTCCCGCAGGAATTTTCTTAACCGTTGCACTTACGAGATGAAGGAAGCACTCGGCATGCGTGTCGCAATACTGGATGACGAACCCGCCGAACTCCGCCGGGTGGAACAGACACTGCGACAGATCCCCGTAACGGGGGAGCAGGCGTGGACGTTGCACAGTTTCGAGCGGGCAGAGGACTTGTTACGGCAACTTCGCCGGGAAACTTTCGATCTGCTGATCCTCGACTGGCAATTGCCCGACATCAGCGGTCTGTCGTTGTTGCGCTGGACCCGGGAACACATGGACTCACCACCGGCCGCGATCATGCTCACCAGTCGCGATACCGAAAGCGATATCGTCCAGGCCTTGAACGCCGGAGCCGACGATTACGTGAGTAAACCGTTTCGTCCTAACGAGCTGATGGCTCGGGTGAGCGCCGTGCTTCGTCGGCATGGACTGCAACGCGCGGCAGCCACCGAAATACTCACATTCAATGACCTCGAATTCGACGACGCCGAACTCACAGTCACCCGTGCCTCCACCCCCATCAGCCTGACCGAACGAGAATACCGTCTCGCCCGCTGCCTGTTCGCCAATCTGGGCCGACCTTTGTCCCGTGAATACTTGTATGAGCGCTTTTGGACCCATGAAGAAATAGTCTCCTCCCGCCCGCTCGACACTCATATTTATCGCCTGCGCAACAAGCTGGGCCTGACGGCTGATCGCGGTTGGCAACTGCTGACGATTTACGGGTATGGGTATCGGCTTGAGAGCGTAGCCACCGCTAGCGAATGATTCGACGAACAATAAAAAGTCCAACGCTGAGCGTTGGCAGTGTCCATTACGGCAGTTCTGCGCGGGGAATCAACACCCCGCCCATGTAGATTTCAATTGATCAATGTTCTGGCACGACCGCCTTAGTCCGAGCGCAACCTGGCTCTGGGGGCGGCATGGATTGTGTCGGCAGACTTGCGATAGAGGCCGACTGCCAATCCCATAATGATGATCGCAATTGAAATCAAGTTCGGTATCGAGATGTGTTCGCCGATAATCAGCATCGAACTGCCGATGCCGAATACCGGAATCAACAACGACAGCGGTGCCACTGTTGAAACAGGATAAAGCTTCAAGAGCGAGTTCCACCCCCAATAGGCAAAGTGTGTGGCCAGATAAACCTGGAAAATAATCGATAGCACAGCTGTCAGGTCGAGACTGCTTTGCAGATTCTCAAAGGGCGCGGCACCTTGCATGAGCCAGGCGATGTAGAAGAGTGGGATGGGTGGAAACAGACTGGCCCAGACCATGAATGAAAAGATCTCTTTGACACCGGATGTCTTGATAATCACGTTGCCGACGCTCCAGGCGACTGCACTCAGCACAATCAGCAGTACTCCAAGTATCGCGTGCTCCCCTTGCTGAGTAGAAATGATGCCCGCCAACCCGACCAATGCCAGCAGTGCCCCGATAAGCTGAGCCCTACGTAGCTTCTCTTTAAATAATAACGCCCCCCAACCCATGGTGAAGAACACGCTGAGCTGGATGATCAGCGAAGCAATACCGGGGCTGACACCGACCTGGATGCCATAGTTGATTACGCCCCACATACCCAATCCGAAAATGAAGCCGTAGGCGACAACATAGCTGAACTTGATGGCGGGGCGCTTTATGAAGAACACCAAAGGTATGGCGGCGAGTGCAAAGCGTATTCCGGTTAACACAAAGGGATCGATCGAGCGTAACCCCAGCTTGGTGATTGGAAAGTTCACTCCCCACACTAAAGTGACGAGTATCGCCAGAACCACATGTTTTTTCTGCATATCCCTAGCCTCACATTAAGCGGCACACCGCGGTATGCCTCATTCCAATCAGTTCAATGCGAACCGTTTCTGCATCAGGCATTTTTGGAGATGTGATTTTATGGTCCAAAATTTTGGCCTGCTTGCTATAGCAGGTCTACTTTTGTCAAAATCGGGCCATGTCGATCAATCCAACACTGGATCCCTACGAGCATGGAAGCCCCGATGCAGTGGTGAGCCTGCGCAAGTATTCTTCGGGTACTGTTTTTGCGCGGCACACGCACAGTCGTGGTCAGTTTGCGTACGCCTCGACGGGCGCGTTGAAGATGTTCACCGATCAGGGGAATTGGGTTGTCCCGCCTCAAAGAGCGCTTTGGGTTCCCGCGTGCGTGTCGCATGAAATGCATATGCGCGGCGACGTGACCATGATCAATACTTACCTCAATGAGGCTGCCTCCATCCGCGCCGGTTTGCCGGAGCATTGCCAGGTATACAATGTTTCGCCGCTGCTCAGGCACCTGTTGGAAGCAGCGCTGGCCATCGACCTGGAGCAAGCGCCTAATATCCGAAGCCAGTCCGTACAGACGCTGCTGGTGGATGAAATCGGCACCATGTTGGAGCTTCCATTGAGCGCACCATTGCCTTCGGAACCTCGACTGGCCGTTTCGTGCCATCGATTCCTGGATGCCCCCACGCAGAATATCTCCATCAGTGAAATGGCCAGCTGGTCGAACATGAGCCGGCGAACGTTCACGCGAAGTTTTCGGGAAGCGACTGGCATGAGTTTTGTCTTCTGGAGACAGCAAGTCTGTCTACTCGAAGCCACGTCCAGACTGAGCAATGGTTCATCTATCACCGAAGTGGCGATGGATCTGGGTTACAGCAGCCCAAGCGCATTTACCTCGGTATTTCGGCGTAACCTGGGGGATTCACCGGGGCGTTATCTGGCCAAGTCCAAAGGCGCATCGATGTTCTGAGCGATTGATCAGGAAGGGTGTCTAGTCCTGAAACAGGTGTAAACCTTATTCAGGACGGGACACACGCAATAAAAAAGGCCAACGCTAAGCGTTGGCCTTTTTCGTTTCAGCGGTCCTGCCGGATCAGAAGTCCAGGTTGGACACCGCCAGGGCGTTGCTTTCGATGAAGTCACGGCGAGGTTCGACCGCATCACCCATCAGGGTGTTGAAGATCTGGTCGGCGCCGATGGCGTCTTCGATGGTCACTTTGAGCATGCGGCGCGAGCCCGGATCCATGGTGGTTTCCCACAGCTGATCAGGGTTCATCTCACCCAGACCTTTGTATCGCTGGATGGTATGACGCTTGGTGCTTTCGGCCATCAACCATTCAAGGGCTTCCTTGAACTCGGTGACGGCTTTCTTGCGTTCGCCACGCTGGATATAAGCGCCGTCGTCCAGCAGAGTGCTCAGTTGAGCACCCAGGGAAACGACAGTCTTGTAATCGTTGCTGCCGAAAAAGTCGCGGTTGAAGGTGACGTAGTTCGACAGACCGTGGGAGATCAGTTCGACCTCTGGCAGCCATACGTTACGTTCACGGTCTTCGCGCAGGCTGGCCTTGTAGACCAGGCCGGACTTCTCGACGGTGCGCAGGCGAACTTCGTACTGAGCCAGCCAATCCTGCATCGCTGCATGATCGGACAGTTGCTCCATGCTCACGGCTGGCAGGTAGATGAAGTGCTCGGTCAGTTCCTGTGGGTACAGGCGCGACAGGCGCTTGAGGGTCTTCATCACCAGACGGAAATCATTCACCAGACGCTCGAGGGCTTCACCCGAGATACCCGGGGCTTCTTCGTTCAGGTGCAGGCTCGCATCTTCCAGGGCCGACTGCGTCATGTACTCTTCCATGGCGTCGTCGTCTTTGATGTATTGCTCTTGCTTGCCTTTCTTGACCTTGTACAGCGGTGGCTGGGCGATGTAGATATAGCCACGCTCGATCAGCTCCGGCAGCTGACGGAAGAAGAAGGTCAGCAGCAGGGTACGGATGTGCGAACCGTCGACGTCAGCATCGGTCATGATGATGATGTTGTGATAACGCAGCTTGTCGATGTTGTACTCGTCGCGACCGATGCCGCAGCCTAGCGCGGTGATCAAGGTGCCCACTTCTTGCGAAGAGATCATCTTGTCGAAGCGCGCCTTCTCGACGTTCAGGATCTTGCCCTTCAATGGCAGGATGGCCTGGGTCTTGCGGTTACGTCCCTGCTTGGCGGAGCCGCCAGCAGAGTCACCTTCCACGAGGTACAGTTCGGAAAGGGCAGGGTCTTTTTCCTGGCAGTCCGCCAGTTTGCCCGGCAGGCCAGCGATGTCCAGTGCGCCTTTGCGACGGGTCATCTCGCGGGCTTTACGCGCTGCTTCACGGGCACGCGCCGCGTCGATCATCTTGCCGACGACCAGCTTGGCTTCGTTCGGATTCTCGAGCAGGAAGTCGGAGAAGTACTTACCCATTTCCTGTTCGACCGCGGTCTTCACTTCGGAAGACACCAGCTTGTCTTTGGTCTGGGAGCTGAACTTCGGATCCGGCACTTTCACCGAGATGATCGCCGTCAGGCCTTCGCGGGCATCGTCACCGGTGGTGGCGACTTTGTGCTTCTTCGCCAGGCCTTCAGCTTCGATGTAGGTGTTCAGGTTACGCGTCAGTGCCGAACGGAAACCCACCAGGTGAGTACCGCCATCGCGCTGCGGAATGTTGTTGGTGAAGCACAACAGGTTCTCGTTGAAGCTGTCGTTCCACTGCAGGGCGATTTCCACGCCGATGCCGTCTTCACGCTGGATGTTGAAGTGGAACACCTGGTTGACCGCAGTCTTGTTGGTGTTCAGGTATTCAACGAATGCACGCAGACCACCTTCGTACTTGAACAACTCTTCCTTGCCGCTGCGCTCGTCCTTGAGGACGATGCCGACACCGGAGTTGAGGAAGGACAGTTCGCGAATCCGCTTGGCCAGGATGTCCCAGCTGAAGTGGATGTTCTTGAAGGTGTCAGCCGAAGGCTTGAAGTGAATCTGGGTACCGGTGGATTCGCTGTCGCCAACGATTTTCATCGGCTCTTGCGGAACACCGTGGACGTAAGTCTGTTCCCAGATCTTGCCACTGCGGCGAACGGTCAGGACCAGTTCTTCGGACAGGGCGTTAACCACCGATACACCTACACCGTGCAGACCACCGGAAACCTTATAGGAGTTGTCGTCAAACTTACCGCCGGCGTGCAGCACGGTCATGATGACCTCGGCCGCCGAAACGCCTTCTTCTTTATGCACGTCTACCGGGATGCCACGACCGTTGTCGCGAACAGTGATGGATTCATCCGGGTGGATGATGATGCTGATGTCGTCGCAGTGGCCGGCCAAAGCTTCGTCGATCGAGTTATCGACCACCTCGAACACCATGTGGTGCAGACCGCTGCCATCGTCGGTGTCACCAATGTACATACCGGGACGTTTGCGTACGGCATCCAGGCCTTTCAGCACTTTAATGCTCGTTGAGTCGTACGTATTTTCTTCGCTCAATGCCTTCACTCCCGATGGTCGTGGGTCTGGGTGATACGGCCCTGTTCCACGTGGAACAAAGCGACTGGCGTTTCCGTCTGCCAGCCTTCCCTCAATAATTCGTGATCTACACAGGTGATAAAGACCTGGCAGCGTAAGTCTTCCAGCAAGCGGCAAAGCGCGCGACGGTGGTGCTCGTCCAGTTCGGACGGCAGGTCATCCACCAGATAAATACACTGCCCGCGTCGGGCCTGGCTGACCAAGTGCCCTTGGGCGATCCGCAATGCACAGACCACCAACTTCTGCTGACCACGGGACAAGATGTCCGCGGCGTTATGTGCGCCTAATCGGAGACGCAAATCAGCCCGTTGTGGTCCGGCCTGGGTATGACCCATTTGCTGATCCCGCTGAAGGGACCCGGCGAGCACTGCACTCAACTCACGGTCTTTGTCCCAGCCTCGGTAATAGCTGAGCGTCAAGCCCTCAAGCTCAACCAGTTCGCTCAAGGTCTGTTCAAAGACTGGTTTTAAGGCTTTGATGTAAGCGCGGCGGTATTCATCTATTTCATCGCTGGCCTGGCACAGTTCCCTGTCCCAAACCGCTTGCGAAACGGCGTCAAGTGTACCATGCCGCAGCCAAGAGTTTCTCTGGCGCAAGGCCTTCTGCAAGCGCTGCCACGTAGACATGAATCGCGGTTCCACGTGGAACACACCCCAGTCGAGAAACTGCCGGCGAATCTTCGGCGCGCCTTCCAGCAGGCGGAAGCTGTCCGGGTTGATCAACTGCAGCGGAAGGATCTCTGCAAGTTGTGCCGCACTACGGGCGTTCTGCCCGTCGATACGGATCTGGAACTCTCCCTGACGATCGCGAGATATCCCCAATGCGCTGTGCCCACCCTCGGCCAATTCGACTTGGCCAAATACCGTGCACGCCAATTGCTCGTACTGAATGACCGGCAACAGGCGGGTGCTACGAAACGAACGGGCAAGCCCCAGCAGATGAATGGCTTCCAGAACACTGGTTTTGCCGCTGCCGTTGGCGCCATAAAGAATGTTGATTCGGGGGGAGGGGGAGAAGGTCACCGGGTGCAGATTGCGCACCGCGGTGACCGAGACGCGACTTAAGGACATCTAGCTTCTGCTGAGCATGATTACAGACGCATCGGCATGACAACGTAAGCCGAGTCGTCGTTGTCGGACTCTTGCACCAGCGCACTGCTGTTGGAGTCGGACAGGATCAGGCGAACCTGCTCGGTGGTCATCACGCCCAATACGTCGAGCAGGTAGCTCACGTTGAAGCCGATTTCCAGAGAGCCGCCGTTGTACTCAACGCCCACTTCTTCTTCCGCTTCCTCCTGCTCCGGGTTGTTCGCCTGGATCTTCAGCTGGCCGTTGGCCAGTTGCAGACGGATGCCGCGGTACTTCTCGTTGGACAGAATCGCGGTACGGCTGAACGCTTCACGCAGGGCCTGGCGATCGCCGAGTACGAGCTTGTCGCCACCTTTAGGCAGAACGCGCTCGTAGTCAGGGAATTTACCGTCGACCAGTTTCGAGGTGAAGGTGAACTCACCGGTGGTGGCACGGATGTGGTGCTGACCCAGCACGATGCTGACGTTGCCATCCGGTTCGGTCAGCAGGCGCGCCAGTTCCAGGATACCTTTGCGTGGCACGATGACCTGATGACGATCCGGCTGACCGATATCGGCCTGCATCGAGCACATGGCCAGACGGTGACCGTCGGTCGCCACAGCGCGGATGATCCCGGCCGAGACTTCCAGCAGCATGCCGTTGAGGTAATAACGCACATCCTGCTGCGCCATGGCGAAGCTGGTGCGTTCGATCAGACGACGCAGTTTGCTTTGCTCAAGGCTGCAGGTCAGCGAACCCGGGCCTTCTTCCACCGTCGGGAAGTCATTGGCTGGCAGGGTCGACAGGGTGAAGCGGCTACGGCCGGCCTTCACCACGAGCTTCTGCTCATCGACCTTGATGTCGATCAGCGCGTCGTTCGGCAAGCTCTTGCAGATGTCCATCAGCTTGCGCGCAGGCACAGTGATGGAACCCGGGTCCGCCGGCTCTTCGAGTTGCACACGACCGACCAGCTCGACTTCCAGGTCGGTACCGGTCAGCGACAGTTGCTGGCCTTCGACAACCAGCAGCACGTTGGAAAGCACCGGCAAGGTCTGTCGGCGCTCGACGACGCCTGCGACCAGTTGCAGGGGTTTCAACAGGGCTTCGCGTTGAATGGTGAAATGCATGGTCTAGTCCCTTGCCTTAATAAGCTGCGCTGGTGTTCATCAAGTGGTCAGTGTACGCAGCAGGTTCTTGTAGTCCTCGCGGATGTCCGCGTCGGATTCCTTAAGCTCGTTGATCTTGCGGCAGGCGTGCAAAACAGTCGTGTGGTCGCGGCCGCCAAACACATCGCCGATTTCCGGCAGGCTGTGGTTGGTCAATTCCTTGGACAACGCCATAGCGACCTGACGCGGACGTGCTACCGAGCGTGAACGACGCTTGGACAGCAGGTCGGAGATCTTGATCTTGTAATACTCGGCGACGGTGCGCTGAATGTTATCCACAGAGACCAGTTTATCTTGCAGCGCCAACAAGTCTTTCAGGGATTCGCGAATCAGCTCGATGGTGATGTCGCGGCCCATGAAGTGCGAGTGGGCGATCACGCGTTTGAGCGCGCCTTCCAGCTCACGGACGTTGGAGCGAATACGCTGGGCGATGAAGAATGCCGCGTCGTGTGGCAGATCGACTTTGGCCTGGTCGGCCTTTTTCATCAGGATCGCTACACGGGTTTCCAGCTCCGGCGGCTCGACGGCAACCGTCAGGCCCCAGCCAAAGCGGGATTTGAGGCGTTCTTCAAGGCCTTCAATTTCTTTCGGATAGCGGTCACTGGTGAGAATGACCTGCTGGCCACCTTCGAGCAGGGCGTTGAAGGTGTGGAAAAACTCTTCCTGCGAACGTTCCTTGCGAGCGAAGAACTGAATGTCATCGATCAGCAACGCATCCACCGAACGGTAGAAGCGCTTGAACTCGTTGATCGCGTTCAACTGCAGCGCCTTGACCATGTCGGCCACGAAACGCTCCGAATGCAGGTACACGACCTTGGCATTCGGGTTCTTCTTTAATAGGTGGTTACCCACAGCGTGCATCAAGTGGGTTTTACCCAAACCGACGCCACCATAAAGGAAGAGCGGGTTGTAACCGTGTTTGGGGTTGTCCGCCACCTGCCAGGCCGCAGCCCGTGCCAGTTGGTTGGACTTACCTTCGACGAAGTTCTCGAAGGTGAAAGTGCGGTTCAGGTAGCTGGTGTGCTTGAGCGCACCTTCGACCTGCACCGTGCGCTGCTCGGAACGAACCGGGGCCTGTTGCGAACTGGCGCCGGCCATCGGATCGAAGCTGTCGCGGGATGGCTCTTCACTGACCTCGGCAACTTTTTGCGTCGAACGCTTGGTCGGTGCCGCCGCCGGAGCAGGGGCTGGAGCGCTGACCGGTGCGGCCGCCGCCTGAGCCTGGGACGCCGCCGCGGCCAACGGGGCATTGGGTGCCGCACGCGGTGCCGAACTGCGTTTGCTGCCTATTAATAAGGAAAGCGCCGGCGCCATGCCATTGCCGTGCTCATCCAGCAGTTCAAGGACACGGCCCAGGTACTTTTCGTTGACCCAGTCGAGAACAAAACGATTCGGTGCGTAGACACGCAACTCGTCGCCTTCGGCTTCGACCTGTAGCGGGCGGATCCAAGTGTTGAATTGTTGGGCAGGCAGCTCATCGCGCAAAAGCTCCACGCACTGCTGCCAAAGTTCCACTGACACGGATATCCCCTAAGTTGAAAGCCGGTGAGGCAAAAACAAGCGGTCATTGTAGCGGCCAGACGCCCACTTATCCACATGCAGGTTGCGCACAGGGCATGAATTATCAACGCGTTAACCCTCGAAAAGAAGACCAACGGTATGTGCATAAGCTCTGTGGATAACCGCCCATGAGGGCACTGGACAAGTGGGGGCGAAACTCGGTGGATAACCTGCCTGTGGATAACTGACCTTTCCACACACAGCTTATCCGATAGCGCAGCACAGGCTGATCACCGTTTTCCACTGTAGTTGTCATTCTCTGTACATCACGGTTTTTAAGGGCTTAAGGCAGTTATCCACAGATGATCGCGTGCCTAGCTTTTACAAGCTTTACAGAAAAGCTTTAAATAATTCCCTTCTTTATTTCTATATCTAGCGAACGACCTGCGGACGAGCAAATCCTCTGGAGATCTATTTATAAGGAAACGTTGGTTGGAAATTGACCTAGAGGCTTGCTTTCTCTAGAATCCCCGGTCTCTTAAAACGGGGGCCATTCCGGCCCGTTGTGGACGAACCAGGTAACACGACAATGAAACGTACTTTCCAACCAAGCACTATCAAACGCGCTCGTACCCACGGTTTCCGTGCTCGCATGGCTACCAAGAACGGTCGTGCCGTCCTGTCGCGTCGTCGCGCCAAAGGTCGTGCGCGTCTGGCAGTTTGATAATCCGGCACTGGAGGTGAGTCAGGACTTCAGTCGGGATAAGCGTCTGCTTACTCCCCGGCATTTCAAGGCAGTCTTTGACTCCCCTACCGGCAAGGTTCCGGGGAAAAATCTCCTGCTCCTTGCGCGCAATAACGATCTTGATCACCCCCGTCTCGGGCTGGTTATCGGGAAAAAGAGCGTAAAGCTCTCCGTCGAGCGCAATCGCCTCAAACGTCTGATGCGCGAATCGTTTCGCCTGAACCAGGATTCACTGGTCGGTTGGGACATTGTTATCGTCGCGCGCAAAGGTTTGGGTGACGTAGAAAACCCCGAATTGATTCAGCATTTCGGCAAACTCTGGAAACGTCTGGCACGCAGCAAGCCGGTACCAGCGGTCAAAGCCGAAACTGTAGGGGTAGACAGTCCCGATGCGTAAACTGGCACTCGTTCCGATCCAGTTTTATCGCTATGCCATTAGTCCCCTGATGGCCAATCACTGTCGTTTCTACCCCAGTTGTTCCTGCTACGCGTTAGAAGCCATAGAAAATCATGGCCTTCTGCGCGGTGGCTGGCTGACCTTTCGTCGTTTAGGTCGCTGTCATCCGTGGAATCCCGGTGGTTATGACCCGGTTCCACCTATCCCTACCTCCCGTTCTTCTTCGATGGCCGAGTAATCATGGATATCAAACGCACGATCCTGATCGTCGCCCTGGCAATCGTGTCCTACGTTATGGTTCTTAAATGGAACCAGGACTATGGCCAGGCTGCCCTGCCGACTCAGAATGTTGCTTCCAGTACTACCGCACCGGGTCTACCGGATACGGCGACTGGCAATAATGCTTCCGCCAGTGACGACATCCCGCGCGCCGCAAGCGATACCAGTGCAACTGCACCTGCTGAAACGCCAGTGGCTGCAAGCAAAGACCTCATCCAGATCAAAACGGATGTGCTCAACCTGGCCATCGATCCACAAGGTGGCGATGTTGCCCAGTTGACGCTGCCGCTGTATCCACGTCGCCAGGACCATCCGGAAATTCCATTCCAGCTGTTCGATAACGGCAACGAGCGGACTTATCTGGCTCAGAGCGGCCTGATCGGCACCAACGGTCCGGACGCAAGCCCTGCCGGTCGTCCGGTTTACTCCTCCGAGAAGAAGATTTATCAACTGGCTGACGGTCAGGACCAATTGGTCGTGGACCTGAAGTTCAGCAAGGACGGCGTCAACTACATCAAGCGTTTCACCCTGAAACGTGGCCTGTATGACGTAACCGTTTCCTACCTGATCGACAACCAGAGCGCTCAGCCCTGGTCCGGTGCAATGTTCGCGCAACTGAAGCGCGATGCCAGTTCCGATCCTTCTTCCAGCACTGCCACCGGCACCGCGACTTACCTGGGCGCCGCCCTGTGGACAAGTAACGAGCCGTACAAGAAAGTGTCGATGAAGGACATGGACAAGGCTCAGCTGAAAGAAACCGTCAGCGGTGGCTGGGTTGCCTGGTTGCAGCATTACTTCGTGACCGCGTGGATTCCGGCCAAGGGCGAAAACAACGTCGTCCAGACCCGTAAAGACAGCAAAGGCAACTACATCATCGGCTACACCGGTCCTTCTCTGACCGCAGCGCCAGGTGCCAAGGTTGAAACCAGCGCCGTTCTGTATGCAGGTCCAAAAAGCCAGGCTGTCCTGAAACAGTTGTCCCCAGGTCTGGAACTGACCGTCGACTACGGCATTCTGTGGTTCATTGCACAGCCAATCTTCTGGTTGCTGCAACATATCCACGCACTGGTTGGTAATTGGGGCTTCTCGATCATCTTCCTGACCATGCTGATCAAGGGGATTTTCTTCCCGCTGTCGGCCGCCAGCTACAAATCCATGGCACGCATGCGTGCAGTGGCACCGAAACTGGCCGCGCTGAAAGAGCAACATGGCGAAGACCGGCAGAAAATGTCGCAAGCCATGATGGAGCTGTACAAGAAAGAGAAGATCAATCCACTGGGTGGCTGCTTGCCAATCCTGGTGCAGATGCCGGTTTTCCTTTCGCTGTACTGGGTTCTGCTGGAAAGCGTGGAAATGCGCCAGGCGCCATTCATGCTGTGGATTACTGACCTGTCGATCAAGGATCCGTTCTTCATTCTGCCGATCATCATGGGCGCAACCATGTTCATCCAGCAGCAGTTGAACCCGACGCCTCCGGATCCGATGCAGGCCAAGGTGATGAAGCTGATGCCAATCATCTTCACCTTCTTCTTCCTGTGGTTCCCGGCCGGTCTGGTACTGTACTGGGTAGTGAACAACTGCCTGTCGATCGCCCAACAGTGGTACATCACGCGTAAGATCGAAGCAGCTACCAAAGCAACTGCCTGATTTACACTGTGGATAACCACTCAAAACGCCCCCTAGTGGGGCGTTTTGCTATCTGTCACTTTTGTCTGGATACCGGTTTATGAGCGTTCCTCGTGAAACCATCGCAGCCGTCGCCACCGCCCAGGGGCGCGGCGGTGTAGGCATCGTCCGTATTTCCGGGCCGCTGGCGAGTGTGGCGGCCAAAGCCATCAGCGGCCGCGAACTGAAACCGCGGTTCGCCCATTACGGCCCGTTCCTCAGTGAAAACGAAGAGGTGCTGGACGAAGGCATCGCGCTGTATTTCCCGGGACCGAATTCGTTCACCGGCGAAGATGTGCTGGAGCTGCAGGGCCACGGCGGACCAATCGTCCTGGATATGTTGCTCAAACGCTGCCTGGAACTGGGCTGCCGTCTGGCCCGACCGGGTGAATTCAGCGAACGCGCCTTCCTCAATGACAAACTCGACCTGGCTCAGGCCGAAGCCATCGCCGACTTGATCGAGGCGAGTTCTGCACAGGCTGCACGAAATGCCCTGCGTTCGTTGCAAGGTGCGTTTTCCCAACGTGTGCATAACCTTACCGAGCAATTGATAGGCCTGCGCATTTACGTCGAAGCGGCCATCGACTTCCCTGAAGAAGAAATCGACTTCCTCGCCGATGGCCACGTGCTGAGCATGCTGGATAAAGTGCGCGACGAATTATCCACAGTGCTTCGGGAAGCCGGGCAGGGGGCCTTGCTGCGTGACGGCATGACGGTAGTCATTGCCGGCCGGCCGAATGCCGGCAAGTCCAGCCTTCTGAATGCCCTGGCCGGACGTGAAGCCGCGATCGTGACCGAGATTGCCGGCACGACCCGGGATATTCTTCGCGAACATATCCACATCGATGGCATGCCGTTGCATGTGGTCGACACTGCCGGGCTGCGGGATACCGACGATCAGGTGGAGAAAATCGGCGTCGAACGGGCATTGAAAGCCATCGGCGAGGCGGATCGGGTATTGCTGGTGGTCGATGCCACGGCTCCCGAGGCCCTCGATCCATTTGCGTTGTGGCCTGAATTCCTCGAAACCCGCCCGGATCCAGCAAAAGTGACGCTGATCCGTAACAAGGCAGACCTGACGGGTGAAGCGATTGCCCTGGAAGTCAGTGACGATGGCCACGTCACGATCAGCCTCAGTGCCAGGTCCGCCGGCGAAGGCCTGGAGTTGTTGCGCGAGCATCTCAAGGCCTGCATGGGTTACGAGCAGACCTCTGAAAGCAGCTTCAGTGCTCGCAGGCGTCACCTGGAGGCACTGCGTCACGCGAGTGCGTCCCTCGAACACGGCCGCGCGCAGCTGACGCTAGCGGGTGCCGGTGAACTGCTGGCCGAAGATTTGCGGCAAGCCCAGCAGTCTTTAGGCGAAATCACCGGGGCATTCAGCTCCGATGATCTGCTGGGCAGGATCTTCTCCAGCTTCTGCATTGGTAAATAGTCCTTCTGCGTTACCCACAGACAGGCCGTTCTGGCCTGTCTGCTCCCCTTCTTCTGAAATAGCCCTCCGCTCCCGAGCAGATTTTTCTGTTCGGACGGATTTTCCGTGCCTGGGATTTGCTCGGTCAGCCCTTTTCTGTGGATTAAGCCCTGTGAATAACTGCCGCTAAGGGCAGTTGATAACATGGCCTCGAAACTGAAGATAACCGCCTCTGTGGATAACAGCCCCTTTCATCCACAGGCTTACACCGGTTATCCAAGGGCCTCCTCGGCACATGACCACAGGGTTTTGAATCTCTGTACACATTGAAAATAAAGGCCTGCATGAATCTATCCACAGAAAGGTGGGTCAGTAGAAATAAACATAAAAACAAAGATTTAATAAATTTCTCTCTTTTTAATTTCTATAACCCCGACTTCTCCACAGCTGGTTAAATTTTGTGCAAAGGGTTCTTTAGGAAGGGCGAAGTCCCTATACTTGCCGACCAGGTCCAAGAACCTGAGCTCAAACTATTCCGGATTACCTGACTAAAGCAGGCACGAGGTGCGTGGTGGATTTCCCTTCCCGTTTTGAAGTGATCGTCATCGGCGGCGGTCATGCCGGTACCGAGGCAGCACTTGCATCAGCACGTATGGGGGCAAAAACCCTGTTGCTGACGCATAACGTGGAAACCCTCGGTGCCATGAGCTGCAACCCCGCCATTGGTGGGATCGGCAAAAGCCATCTGGTCAAGGAAATCGATGCCCTGGGCGGCGCGATGGCCATGGCGACCGATAAAGGTGGTATTCAATTTCGCGTATTGAACAGCCGCAAAGGCCCGGCCGTGCGTGCGACTCGCGCCCAGGCAGATCGGGTGCTGTACAAGGCCGCTGTCCGCGAAGCTTTGGAAAACCAGCCGAACCTGTGGATATTTCAACAAGCCGCGGACGACCTGATCGTCGAACAGGAACAAGTGCGCGGCGTTGTCACGCAAATGGGCCTGCGTTTCTTCGCCGACTCCGTGGTGCTGACGACGGGCACCTTCCTCGGTGGACTTATCCACATCGGCATGCAGAATTATTCCGGCGGTCGCGCCGGTGATCCGCCTTCGATTGCCCTGGCTCATCGTCTGCGTGAACTGCCATTGCGCGTCGGTCGCCTGAAAACCGGTACTCCGCCGCGTATCGACGGTCGGTCTGTGGATTTCTCGGTCATGACCGAGCAAGCCGGTGATACGCCGATCCCGGTGATGTCGTTCATGGGCTCCAAAGAGCAGCACCCGAAACAGGTCAGCTGCTGGATCACCCACACCAACGCCCGGACCCACGAAATCATTGCCGCGAACCTCGACCGTTCGCCGATGTATTCCGATGCCGGGTTGATCGAAGGCATTGGTCCGCGTTATTGCCCGTCGATCGAAGACAAGATCCACCGCTTTGCCGACAAGGAAAGCCACCAGGTCTTCATCGAACCGGAAGGGTTGACCACTCACGAGCTGTACCCGAACGGGATATCCACATCCTTGCCGTTCGACGTGCAATTGCAGATAGTGCAATCGATCCGCGGCATGGAAAACGCGCACATCGTGCGTCCGGGCTACGCCATCGAGTACGACTACTTCGACCCGCGTGACCTGAAGTACAGCCTGGAAACCAAAGTCATCGCCGGTTTGTTCTTCGCCGGGCAAATCAACGGCACCACCGGTTACGAAGAAGCCGGCGCCCAGGGTTTGCTGGCTGGAGCCAACGCCGCACTGCGAGCCCAGGGCAAAGATGCCTGGTGCCCGCGTCGCGATGAGGCGTACATCGGCGTTTTGGTTGACGACCTGATTACCCTCGGTACCCAGGAACCGTATCGGATGTTCACATCCCGCGCCGAATACCGCTTGATTCTGCGCGAAGACAACGCTGACCTGCGCCTGACCGAAAAAGGTCGCGAACTGGGTCTGGTGGATGACGTGCGTTGGGCGGCTTTCTGCAAAAAACGCGAAAGCATCGATCTGGAAGAACAACGCCTGAAAAGTACCTGGGTTCGCCCGGGCACCGAGCAGGGCGATGCGATTGCCGAGAAGTTCGGCACGCCGCTGACCCACGAATACAATTTGCTCAACCTGCTGAGCCGTCCGGAAATCGACTACGCTGGTCTGATCGCCGTGACTGGCGGGGGCGCAGAAGATCCACAGGTCGCCGAACAGGTCGAAATCAAGACCAAATACGCCGGTTACATCGATCGTCAACAGGATGAAATCGCGCGCCTGCGGGCCAGCGAAGACACCAAACTGCCTGTGGATATCGATTACACGAACATCTCCGGTCTCTCCAAAGAGATCCAGAGCAAGCTCGGTGCGACCCGTCCGGAGACTTTGGGCCAGGCGTCGCGTATTCCGGGCGTGACCCCAGCGGCGATTTCGCTGTTGATGATTCATTTGAAAAAACGCGGCGCGGGCCGTCAGTTGGAGCAAAGCGCTTGAGTTCGTTGGTTACCTCGCAACATGCAGAAGAGTTATCCACAGGTGCTCGCCAGCTCGGTGTCACACTGACGGAAGCCCAACACGCTCAGCTGCTGGGTTATCTGGCCTTGTTGATCAAATGGAACAAGGCTTACAACCTGACCGCCGTGCGCGATCCGGACGAAATGGTCTCCCGTCACCTGCTCGATAGCTTGAGCGTGATGTCGTTCGTCGAAAACGGTCGCTGGCTGGACGTTGGCAGCGGCGGCGGCATGCCGGGCATTCCGTTGGCGATCCTGTTTCCAGAGTCCCAGGTGACCTGTCTGGACAGCAACGGCAAGAAAACCCGCTTCCTGACCCAGGTCAAACTCGAACTCAAACTGGATAACCTGCAAGTTATCCACAGTCGCGTCGAAGCCTTCCAGCCTGAACTGCCATTCAACGGGATCATTTCCCGGGCGTTCAGCAGCATGGAGAACTTCAGCAACTGGACTCGCCATTTGGGCGACGCCGATACACGCTGGCTGGCAATGAAGGGCGTTCATCCCGCCGATGAGCTGGTAGCATTGCCGGCAGACTTCCACCTCGATAGCGAACATGCCCTGGCCGTACCCGGTTGCCAAGGCCAACGCCATCTGCTGATACTGCGCCGCACGGCATGATTGGGAACACAAGCAAGAATGGCTAAGGTATTCGCGATAGCGAACCAAAAGGGTGGTGTGGGCAAGACCACCACCTGCATCAACCTCGCAGCTTCCCTGGTCGCTACCAAGCGTCGGGTGCTGTTGATCGATCTTGATCCACAGGGCAACGCCACCATGGGTAGCGGTGTGGATAAACACGGCCTGGAAAACTCGGTCTACGATCTGTTGATCGGTGAATGTGACCTGGCCCAGGCCATGCACTATTCCGAACACGGTGGTTACCAGTTGTTGCCGGCAAACCGCGATCTGACCGCGGCCGAAGTCGTTCTGCTGGAAATGCAGATGAAGGAAAGCCGCCTGCGCAGCGCGTTGGCGCCGATCCGTGAGAACTACGATTACATTTTGATCGACTGCCCGCCATCGCTGTCGATGCTCACGCTCAATGCGCTGGTTGCCGCCGACGGGGTCATTATCCCCATGCAGTGCGAGTACTTCGCACTCGAAGGGTTGAGCGACCTTGTGGATAACATCAAGCGCATTGCCGAACTGCTGAACCCGAACCTGAAAGTCGAAGGCCTGTTGCGGACGATGTACGACCCGCGCCTGAGCCTGATGAACGACGTCTCGGCGCAGCTCAAGGAACACTTTGGCGATCAGCTCTACGACACCGTGATTCCGCGCAACATCCGTCTGGCCGAAGCGCCAAGCTATGGCATGCCGGCGCTGGCGTACGATAAATCATCGCGCGGCGCGATTGCCTATCTGGCATTGGCCGGCGAGATGGTTCGCCGTCAACGCAAAAATTCACGCACCGCCGCTGCCCAGGCAACTTAAGGAATCCCCATGGCCGTCAAGAAACGAGGTCTCGGACGTGGACTGGATGCACTGCTGAGTGGTCCGACTGTCAGCTCGCTGGAAGAACAAGCGGTGCAAGCCGACCAGCGTGAGCTGCAGCACCTGCCCCTGGACCTGCTCCAGCGTGGCAAGTACCAGCCACGTCGGGACATGGATCCTCAGGCGCTGGAAGAGCTGGCGCAGTCGATCAAGGCCCAGGGCGTGATGCAGCCGATCGTGGTTCGCCCGATCGGCAGTGGCCGCTTCGAAATCATCGCCGGCGAACGCCGCTGGCGCGCCAGCCAGCAGGCTGGCCAGGAAACCATCCCGGCGATGGTTCGCGATGTGCCGGATGAAACCGCCATCGCCATGGCGCTGATCGAGAATATCCAGCGCGAAGACCTCAATCCGATCGAAGAAGCGGTGGCCTTGCAGCGTTTGCAGCAGGAATTCCAGCTGACTCAGCAACAAGTGGCCGAGGCTGTGGGTAAGTCCCGCGTCACCGTGGCCAACCTGTTGCGCCTGATTTCGTTGCCGGAAGTCATCAAGACCATGCTGTCTCACGGCGACCTGGAAATGGGTCATGCCCGTGCCTTGCTGGGTTTACCGGAAAACCAACAGGTTGAAGGGGCGCGACATGTTGTCGCACGGGGGCTGACTGTGCGCCAGACTGAAGCACTGGTTCGCCAGTGGTTGAGTGGCAAACCGGAGCCTGTGGAACCGGCAAAACCGGACCCGGATATCGCCCGGCTCGAGCAGCGCCTGGCCGAGCGCCTAGGCTCTGCGGTGCAGATCCGCCACGGAAAGAAGGGTAAGGGGCAGTTGGTGATCGGCTACAACTCTCTTGATGAACTTCAAGGTGTGCTCGCACACATCCGCTGAAACAATTCCTCTTGTAGCGTGAAGTCGGAAATCACTACCTGACAGTTGAATAGGGGCAGAACCGCCCCTATACTCTGCGCGCATTTTGTCGGCACAAATTATGCCAAGTTATTGAATTTCGGCAGCCGACCATTGGGGAGCAAAAGTGATGGAAAACCGCACGCCAGACCGCTTGCCTTTCCATCGATTGGCTGTTTTTCCGGTGTTAATGGCTCAACTTGTCGTTTTGCTGATTGCCGCTTTGGCGCTCTGGCGATGGTATGGAGTCGTTGCCGGGTACTCAGGACTTTGCGGAGGCCTGATAGCCTTGCTTCCCAATATTTATTTCGCTCACAGGGCATTTCGGTTTTCCGGCGCCCGAGCAGCTCAAGCCATCGTCCGGTCTTTTTATGCCGGCGAGGCGGGCAAACTGATTTTGACGGCAGTGCTGTTTGCACTGACGTTTGCAGGTGTGAAGCCATTGGCGCCGCTAGCAGTATTCGGCGTCTTCGTGCTGACCCAACTGGTCAGCTGGTTCGCTCCCCTGCTTATGAGAACAAGACTTTCGAGACCTTAGGGCGTTTGAGGCAACCATGGCAGAAACAACCGCTTCGGGCTATATCCAGCACCACTTGCAGAACCTGACCTTCGGTCAGCTACCCAACGGCGGCTGGGGCTTTGCCCACTCCGCAGCAGAAGCCAAGGAAATGGGCTTCTGGGCTTTCCACGTCGATACCCTCGGCTGGTCGGTCGCGTTGGGTCTGATCTTCGTTCTTCTTTTCCGCATGGCGGCAAAGAAGGCGACTACAGGTGTACCTGGTGCTTTGCAGAACTTCGTTGAAGTATTGGTCGAATTCGTCGATGGCAGCGTGAAAGACAGCTTCCATGGCCGTAGTCCAGTGGTTGCACCGCTGGCACTGACCATCTTCGTCTGGGTCTTCCTGATGAACGCCATCGACCTGGTACCGGTCGACTGGATTCCTCAGCTGGCCATCCTGATCTCCGGCGACCACCACATCCCGTTCCGCGCCGTGTCGACCACCGACCCGAACGCTACTCTGGCCATGGCCTTCACAGTGTTCGCGCTGATCATTTTCTACAGCATCAAGATCAAGGGCCTCGGCGGCTTCATCGGCGAGCTGACCCTGCACCCGTTCGGCAGCAAGAACATCTTTGTTCAGGCGCTGCTGATTCCGGTGAACTTCCTGCTGGAATTCGTGACCCTGATCGCCAAGCCGATCTCCCTGGCTCTGCGTCTGTTCGGCAACATGTATGCCGGTGAGCTGGTGTTCATTCTGATCGCTGTGATGTTCGGCAGCGGTCTGCTCTGGCTGAGCGGCCTGGGCGTAGTTCTGCAGTGGGCGTGGGCTGTGTTCCACATCCTGATCATCACCCTGCAGGCATTTATCTTCATGATGCTGACCATCGTTTACCTGTCGATGGCGCACGAAGAGAACCATTAAGACCAGTCTCGACTGGTCTGATGTCCCGCCCGGTCAAACGGGTGGGTGCCCTAACAGGGCTATGAAACGATTTGTTTTACCGCTTTAAAATCTAAAAAACCTAAACCATACGACGTAAAAGTCGGGAGGAAAGATGGAAACTGTAGTTGGTCTAACCGCTATCGCTGTTGCACTGTTGATCGGCCTGGGCGCACTGGGTACCGCAATTGGTTTCGGCCTGCTGGGCGGCAAGTTCCTGGAAGGCGCAGCGCGTCAGCCAGAAATGGTTCCAATGCTGCAAGTTAAAATGTTCATCGTTGCCGGTCTGCTCGACGCCGTAACCATGATCGGTGTTGGTATCGCTCTGTTCTTCACCTTTGCGAACCCGTTCGTTGGTCAAATCGCTGGCTAATTACTCGGATCTTCCGGGTAATTTGGTGTGATGGACAACGTAACTGCGAGGTGTTGGCGTGAACATTAATGCGACCCTGATTGGCCAGTCCGTTGCGTTCCTGATTTTTGTACTGTTCTGCATGAAGTTCGTATGGCCTCCGGTCATCACGGCTCTGCACGAACGTCAAAAGAAGATCGCTGATGGTCTGGACGCTGCCAGCCGAGCAGCTCGCGACCTGGAGTTGGCCCAAGAGAAAGCGGGTCAGCAACTGCGCGAAGCGAAAGCTCAGGCAGCTGAAATCATCGAGCAAGCCAAGAAACGCGGTACCCAGATTGTCGACGAAGCCCGTGAACAGGCTCGCGTCGAAGCTGACCGTGTGAAGGCTCAGGCTCAGGCCGAGATCGAACAGGAACTGAACAGCGTCAAAGACGCGCTGCGCGCCCAAGTGGGTAGCCTGGCCGTTGGCGGTGCTTCGAAGATCCTGGGCAAAGCAATCGATCAAAACGCGCACGCAGAGCTGGTTAACCAACTGGCTGCTGAAATCTAAGCGAGGGCGATCATGGCAGAACTGACCACGTTGGCCCGACCTTACGCTAAGGCGGCCTTCGAGCACGCTCAGGCCCACCAGCAACTGGCCAATTGGTCAGCCATGCTCGGCCTGGCAGCAGCGGTGTCGGAAGACGACACCATGCAGCGCGTGCTCAAGGCCCCGCGACTGACGAGCGCAGAAAAGGCCGCCACGTTCATTGACGTGTGCGGCGACAAGTTTGATGCCAAGGCACAGAACTTCATTCACGTCGTTGCCGAAAACGACCGTCTCCCGCTTCTGCCGGAGATCGCCGCTCTGTTTGACCTGTACAAGGCCGAACAAGAGAAATCGGTAGACGTTGAAGTGACCAGTGCTTTTGCATTGAACCAAGAACAGCAAGACAAACTCGCCAAGGTTCTCAGTGCACGACTCAACCGGGAAGTGCGCCTGCAAGTCGAGGAAGACTCATCCCTTATTGGTGGTGTTGTCATCCGCGCCGGCGACCTGGTTATCGATGGCTCGATTCGCGGCAAAATCGCGAAACTTGCCGAAGCATTGAAATCTTGAGTTTGAAGGGGCAGCAGAGCAATGCAGCAACTCAATCCTTCCGAAATAAGTGAAATTATCAAGGGCCGCATCGACAAGCTCGATGTGACCTCCCAAGCCCGTAACGAAGGCACTGTCGTCAGCGTATCTGACGGCATCGTGCGGATTCACGGTCTGGCCGACGTTATGTACGGCGAGATGATCGAGTTTCCGGGCGGCGTCTTCGGTATGGCTCTCAACCTGGAGCAAGACTCTGTAGGTGCCGTTGTATTGGGCGCATACCAGACTCTGGCTGAAGGCATGAGCGCCAAGTGCACTGGCCGCATCCTCGAAGTTCCGGTTGGTAAGGAACTGCTGGGTCGCGTAGTCGACGCACTGGGTAACCCAGTTGACGGCAAAGGTCCGCTGAACAACACCGAGACCGACGCGGTCGAGAAAGTTGCTCCAGGCGTGATCTGGCGTAAGTCGGTAGACCAGCCTGTACAGACTGGCTACAAGGCTGTCGATGCGATGATCCCTGTCGGCCGTGGCCAGCGTGAGCTGATCATCGGTGACCGTCAGATCGGTAAAACCGCTCTGGCGATCGACGCGATCATCAACCAGAAAGACAGCGGCATTTTCTGCGTCTACGTAGCCATCGGTCAGAAGCAATCGACCATCGCCAACGTAGTTCGCAAGCTGGAAGAAAACGGTGCACTGGCTAACACCATCATCGTTGCAGCGAGCGCTTCGGAATCTGCAGCACTGCAGTTCCTGGCACCGTACTCCGGTTGCACCATGGGCGAATACTTCCGCGACCGCGGTGAAGACGCGCTGATCGTTTATGACGATCTGTCCAAGCAAGCAGTGGCGTACCGCCAGATTTCCCTGCTGCTGCGCCGTCCACCAGGCCGTGAAGCTTACCCAGGCGACGTGTTCTATCTCCACTCCCGTCTGCTGGAGCGCGCATCCCGCGTTTCGGAAGAATACGTAGAGAAGTTCACCAACGGCGCAGTGACCGGCAAAACCGGTTCCCTGACCGCACTGCCGATCATCGAAACCCAGGCTGGCGACGTTTCCGCGTTCGTTCCGACCAACGTGATTTCCATCACCGACGGTCAGATCTTCCTGGAATCGGCCATGTTCAACTCGGGCATCCGTCCTGCAGTGAACGCCGGTGTTTCGGTATCCCGTGTGGGTGGTGCCGCTCAGACCAAGATCATCAAGAAGCTGTCCGGTGGTATCCGTACCGCTCTGGCTCAGTACCGTGAACTGGCGGCATTCGCCCAGTTCGCTTCTGACCTGGACGAAGCGACCCGTAAGCAACTTGAGCATGGTCAGCGCGTTACCGAGCTGATGAAGCAGAAGCAATACGCGCCAATGTCGATCGCCGACATGTCGCTGTCGCTGTATGCCGCTGAGCGTGGGTTCCTGACCGACGTTGAAATCGCCAAGATCGGCAGCTTCGAGCAAGCGCTGATTGCTTACTTCAACCGCGATCACGCCGACTTGATGGCGAAGATCAACGTGAAGGGTGACTTCAATGACGAAATCGATGGCGGCCTGAAAGCCGGTATCGAGAAGTTCAAGGCCACCCAAACCTGGTAAGCCGCAGCGGGAGCCTAGCGGCTCCCGCTTGCTAACCTGATAGGTGTTACATGGCAGGCGCAAAAGAGATTCGCAGTAAGATTGCGAGCATCAAAAGCACGCAAAAGATTACCAGCGCCATGGAAAAAGTGGCGGTCAGCAAAATGCGCAAGGCACAAATGCGCATGGCTGCTAGCCGTCCTTATGCGGAGCGCATCCGCCAGGTTATTGGCCATCTGGCCAACGCTAACCCGGAATATCGCCACCCGTTCATGATCGACCGTGAAGTAAAGCGCGTTGGTTATGTCGTAGTGAGCAGTGACCGTGGTCTGTGTGGTGGCTTGAACACCAACCTGTTCAAGGCTTTGGTCAAGGACATGGCGGTAAACCGCGAAAACGGCGTCGAGATCGATCTGTGTGTCGTTGGTAGCAAGGGTGCGGCTTTCTTCCGCAACTTCGGCGGTAACGTCGTTGCAGCTATCAGCCACTTGGGTGAAGAGCCGTCGATCAATGACCTGATCGGCAGCGTCAAGGTGATGCTGGATGCCTACCTGGACGGCCGTATTGACCGCCTGTCCGTGGTGTCCAACAAGTTCATCAACACCATGACACAACAGCCTACCGTGGAGCAGTTGATTCCACTGGTGGCAACCCCGGATCAAGAACTCAAGCACCACTGGGATTATCTGTACGAACCGGACGCCAAAGAGCTGCTTGACGGCTTGATGGTCCGTTACGTGGAGTCGCAGGTCTACCAGGCGGTGGTCGAGAACAACGCGGCTGAACAAGCTGCGCGGATGATCGCGATGAAGAACGCTACCGACAACGCCGGTGATTTGATCAGCGATTTGCAGCTGGTCTACAACAAGGCGCGTCAGGCTGCGATCACCCAAGAGATCTCGGAAATCGTCGGCGGCGCTGCCGCGGTTTAACGGTTCAAATATTCAGAGGATCCAGCTATGAGTAGCGGACGTATCGTTCAAATCATCGGCGCCGTTATCGACGTGGAATTCCCACGCGACAGCGTACCGAGCATCTACGACGCCTTGAAAGTTCAAGGCGCCGAAACCACCCTGGAAGTTCAGCAGCAGCTGGGCGACGGCGTGGTTCGTACCATTGCGATGGGCTCCACCGAAGGCTTGAAGCGCGGTCTGGACGTCAACAACACTGGCGCAGCCATCTCCGTACCGGTCGGTAAAGCGACCCTGGGCCGGATCATGGACGTACTGGGCAACCCGATCGACGAAGCTGGTCCGATCGGCGAAGAAGAGCGCTGGGGCATTCACCGTCCTGCGCCAACCTTCGCTGAACAAGCGGGCGGCAACGAGCTGCTGGAAACAGGCATCAAGGTTATCGACCTGGTTTGCCCGTTCGCCAAGGGCGGTAAAGTCGGTCTGTTCGGTGGTGCCGGTGTAGGCAAGACCGTAAACATGATGGAACTGATCCGTAACATCGCCATCGAGCACAGCGGTTATTCCGTGTTCGCCGGTGTGGGTGAGCGTACTCGTGAGGGTAACGACTTCTACCACGAGATGAAGGATTCCAACGTTCTGGACAAAGTGGCACTGGTTTACGGTCAGATGAACGAGCCGCCGGGAAACCGTCTGCGCGTAGCCCTGACCGGCCTGACCATGGCCGAGAAGTTCCGTGACGAAGGTAACGACGTTCTGCTGTTCGTCGACAACATCTATCGTTACACCCTGGCCGGTACTGAAGTATCCGCACTGCTGGGCCGTATGCCTTCGGCAGTAGGTTACCAGCCGACCCTGGCTGAAGAGATGGGCGTGCTGCAAGAGCGCATCACTTCGACCAAGCAAGGTTCGATTACTTCGATCCAGGCGGTATACGTACCAGCGGACGACTTGACCGACCCGTCGCCAGCGACCACCTTCGCCCACTTGGACGCCACTGTCGTTCTGTCCCGTGACATCGCTTCCCTGGGTATCTACCCAGCGGTAGACCCACTGGACTCGACTTCGCGTCAGCTGGACCCGAACGTGATCGGCAACGACCACTACGAAACCGCTCGCGGTGTTCAGTACGTGCTGCAGCGTTACAAAGAACTGAAGGACATCATTGCGATCCTGGGTATGGACGAGCTGTCGGAAGCCGACAAGCAGTTGGTAAACCGTGCTCGTAAGATCCAGCGTTTCTTGTCGCAGCCGTTCTTCGTGGCTGAAGTCTTCACCGGTGCTTCGGGTAAATACGTTTCCCTGAAAGACACCATTGCTGGCTTCAAAGGCATCCTCAACGGTGACTACGACCACCTGCCAGAACAAGCGTTCTACATGGTCGGCGGCATCGAAGAAGCGATCGAGAAAGCCAAGAAACTGTAATCCCGGCGCCCGGCAACGGGCGCTAATTTAGGTTGAGGCAATCAGATGGCTATGACAGTCCATTGCGATATCGTCAGCGCGGAAGGGGAAATCTTTTCCGGCCTGGTCGAGATGGTGGTTGCGCACGGTGCACTGGGTGATCTTGGTATCGCCCTGGGTCACGCGCCGCTGATCACCAATCTCAAGCCGGGCCCGATCCGCCTGATCAAGCAGGGCGGGGAAGAGGAGGTGTATTACATCTCCGGTGGTTTCCTCGAGGTTCAGCCGAACATGGTCAAGGTTCTCGCCGACACCGTGCAACGCGCTGCCGACCTGGACGAAGCCGCAGCTTTGGAAGCCGTTAAGGCTGCCGAGAAAGCCTTGCATGAGCGAGGCGCGGAATTCGATTACGGTTCTGCTGCCGCACGTCTGGCCGAGGCTGCAGCTCAGCTGCGCACCGTCCAGCAGATCCGCAAGAAGTTCGGCCACTAATCGGCCATCGACTTGTTGCGCGATTGATTAAAAAGGGTAGCCTCGGCTACCCTTTTTCTTTTCCGTTTTTTATCACCTGGTCGCAGTTGCTGACCACCCAGGATTGGTAGCCAGTCATGTCCCTTGAAATCGTTATCCTCGCTGCCGGCCAAGGCACTCGCATGCGTTCGGCCTTGCCGAAAGTCCTGCATCCGATTGCCGGTAATTCAATGCTCGGGCATGTTATCCACAGCGCCCGGCAACTTGATCCACAGCGCATCCACGTGGTGATCGGCCATGGTGCCGAAGCGGTGCGCGAGCGTCTGGCCGCCGATGACCTGAATTTCGTCCTGCAGGACCAACAGCTGGGTACCGGTCATGCGGTGGCCCAGGCTGTGCCGTTCATCGAGTCCGATACCGTGCTGATTCTCTACGGTGACGTGCCGTTGATCGAAGTCGAGACCCTGCAACGTCTGCTCAAGCAGGCTGCACCGCAGCAATTGGGTCTGCTGACTGTCGAGCTGGATGACCCGACTGGCTACGGCCGCATTGTCCGTGATGCCGCCGGCAAAGTGACTGCCATCGTCGAGCAGAAAGATGCCAACGCGGTTGAGCGTGCGATCACCGAAGGCAATACCGGCATTTTGGCGGTGCCTTCCCAGCGTTTGGGCGATTGGCTGGGCCGCCTCTCCAACAACAATGCCCAGGGCGAGTACTACCTGACCGACGTGATTGCCATGGCGGTCAGTGATGGTCTGGTGGTGGCCACCGAACAACCCCATGACGCCATGGAAGTGCAGGGCGCCAACGATCGCAAACAACTGGCCGAGCTGGAGCGTCATTATCAACTGCGCGCTGCTCGTCGTTTGATGGCTCAGGGCGTGACCCTGCGCGACCCGACGCGTTTCGATGTTCGCGGTGAGGTTACCGTTGGTCGCGATATCCTGATCGACATCAATGTGATCCTCGAGGGCAAAGTGGTCATCGAGGATGACGTAGTGATCGGCCCGAACTGCGTGATCAAGGACAGCACCCTGCGCAAAGGCGTGGTGATCAAGGCCAACAGTCATATCGAAGGCGCGATTCTCGGCGAAGGCAGCGATGCCGGCCCGTTTGCTCGTTTGCGTCCCGGCACAGTGCTGGAAGCCCGCGCGCATGTGGGTAACTTTGTTGAACTGAAGAACGCTCACCTGGGCGAAGGTGCCAAGGCCGGTCACTTGACGTATCTGGGCGATGCCGAGATCGGTGCGCGCACCAACATTGGTGCCGGCACCATCACCTGCAACTACGACGGTGCCAACAAGTGGAAAACCGTGCTGGGTGAAGATGTGTTCATCGGCTCCAACAACTCGTTGGTGGCGCCTGTGGATATCTCCTCCGGTGCGACCACGGCGGCCGGTTCGACCATTACCCAGAATGTGGATAACGCTCAGTTGGCCGTAGGCCGGGCTCGACAGAAGAACATCGACGGCTGGAAGCGGCCTGAGAAGATCAAGAAGAGTTAAGTTATCCACAGACCAAAAGATCGCAGCCTTCGGCAGCACCTACAGGGAATTCGTGTTCACTCTGTAGGCGCTGCCGGAGGCTGCGATCTTTTTTTGAGTTATCCACACATCTTTTTTCTGATGCTGGCTTGACGAAGTTTCGCTGATAGGTTTTGATTGTTTACGTTATCTTTCGAATCGAAACTTACCAAATCATGTCAAAGCGCAACACGCCCCAACGCCGCCACAATATCCTCGCCTTGCTCAATGAGCAGGGCGAAGTCAGTGTGGACGAGCTGGCCAAACGCTTCGAAACTTCGGAAGTTACGATCCGCAAGGATCTGGCCGCGCTTGAAAGCAACGGTCTGTTGCTGCGTCGTTATGGCGGCGCGGTCACCATGCCGCAGGAGCTGGTCGCCGACATCGGCCAACCGGTTTCGAAATACAAGCAGGCCATTGCCCGCGCCGCCGTCACGCGGATTCGCGAGCATGCGCGCATCATCATCGACAGCGGCAGTACCACCGCCGCGATGATCCCGGAACTCGGCCAGCAACCGGGCCTGGTGGTGATGACCAACTCCCTGCATGTCGCCAACGCGTTGACTGAACTCGAGCACGAACCGGTGCTGTTGATGACCGGTGGTACTTGGGATCCGCATTCCGAATCCTTCCAGGGTCAGGTGGCAGAGCAGGTACTACGCTCATATGACTTCGATCAGTTATTTATTGGCGCCGATGGCATCGATCTGGTGCGCGGGACCACTACCTTCAATGAGTTGCTGGGACTGAGCCGTGTCATGGCCGAGGTCGCCCGTGAGGTGATCGTGATGGTCGAGGCCGACAAGATCGGCCGCAAGATTCCCAATCTGGAGCTGCCTTGGAGCAGCGTCCATACCCTTATTAGCGATGATCGCCTGCCGCTTGAGGCCCGCGATCAGATTCAGGCCCGCGGCATCAATGTGATTTGCGCCGCTGTCAGTCAGGAGAAATAGCATGTGTGGAATTGTCGGTGCAGTCGCAGAACGGAACATTACCGCCATCCTGCTCGAAGGCCTCAAGCGTCTGGAATACCGTGGTTATGACAGCGCCGGCGTGGCGGTGTACACCAACGATGAAAAACTCTTGCGCCTGCGTCGGCCGGGCAAGGTCAGCGAACTGGAACAGGCGCTGATCGAAGAGCCTCTGGTCGGTCGTCTGGGCATTGCCCACACCCGCTGGGCGACCCACGGTGCGCCGTGCGAACGCAACGCTCACCCGCATTTTTCGGGCGATCTGGCGGTGGTGCATAACGGCATCATCGAGAACCACGAAGCCCTGCGCGAGCAACTCAAGGCCCTGGGCCACGTGTTCACCTCGGACACGGACACTGAAGTCATCGCGCATTTGCTCAACGAAAAACTCAAAGAGCAGCCCGACCTGACCGCGGCCCTGAAAGCGACCGTCAAAGAACTGCACGGCGCATACGGTCTGGCAGTGATCAGCGCTCGGCAACCAGATCGCTTGGTAGCAGCCCGCAGCGGCAGCCCATTGGTGATCGGTCTGGGCCTGGGTGAAAACTTTCTTGCCTCCGACCAGTTGGCCCTGCGCCAGGTCACTGACCGCTTCATGTACCTGGAAGAAGGCGATATCGCCGAAATTCGCCGCGACAGCGTGCAGATCTGGGACATCAACGGTGCGCTCGTCGAGCGTGAAAGCGTTCAGTACCGTGACGGTGCCGAAGCCGCTGACAAAGGCGAGTTCCGGCATTACATGCTCAAGGAAATTCACGAGCAACCGGCCGTGGTGCAACGCACGCTTGAAGGTCGCCTGAGTCAGAATCAGGTGCTGGTCCAGGCGTTTGGTTCACAAGCTGCCGAGCTGTTCGCCAAGGTGCGTAATGTACAGATCGTTGCCTGCGGCACCAGTTATCACGCCGGTATGGTTGCCCGTTACTGGCTCGAAGAACTGGCCGGCATCCCGTGCCAGGTCGAAGTCGCCAGCGAATTCCGCTATCGCAAAGTAGTGGTGCAGCCCGATACCCTGTTCGTGAGCATCTCCCAGTCAGGTGAAACCGCCGACACATTGGCCGCGCTGCGCAACGCCAAGGAACTGGGCTTCCTTTCCAGCCTGGCAATCTGCAACGTCGGCATCAGCTCCCTGGTGCGTGAATCGGACCTGACGCTGCTGACCCAGGCCGGTCGCGAAATCGGCGTGGCCTCGACCAAAGCCTTCACCACTCAATTGGTGGGCCTGCTGTTGCTGACCCTGGCCCTGGGTCAGGTTCGCGGCACATTGGCCGCAGGCGTCGAAGCCACACTGGTCGAAGAACTGCGTCGCCTGCCGACCCGTCTGGGCGAAGCCCTGGCCATGGACAGCACCGTGGAAAAAATCGCCGAGCTGTTCGCCGAGAAGAACCACACCCTGTTCCTCGGTCGCGGTGCGCAATTCCCGGTGGCGATGGAAGGGGCGCTCAAGCTCAAGGAAATCTCCTACATCCACGCCGAAGCCTACCCGGCGGGCGAGCTGAAACATGGCCCGCTGGCGCTTGTGGATAACGACATGCCAGTGGTCACCGTGGCACCGAACAACGAGTTGTTGGAGAAGTTGAAGTCCAACCTCCAGGAAGTCCGCGCCCGCGGCGGTGAACTGATCGTCTTCGCCGACGAGCAGGCCGGCATGACCAACGGTGAAGGCACTCATGTTGTGCACATGCCGCACATCCACGACATCCTGTCGCCGATCCTCTACACCATTCCGTTGCAGTTGTTGTCGTACTACGTGGCGGTGTTGAAAGGTACTGACGTTGATCAGCCGCGCAACCTGGCGAAGTCGGTGACGGTGGAATAAGTTATCCACAGGTGATCGAAACAATAAAAATCGCAGCCTACTACGGTTGCGATTTTTTTTACCTGAATGAAGGACATACCCGATGGACCGATTCCAGGAAATGCAGGTCTTCGCCGCTGTCGCCCAGGACCAAGGTTTCTCGGCGGCGGCGCGGCGTTTGGGGATGTCAGCAGCCAGCGTCACTCGGGCAGTGGCGGCGCTTGAGCAGCGCATCGGCACTCAGTTGCTGACGCRCACCACCCGCAGCGTGCATTTGAGCGAGGCGGGTCAGCGTTATCTGGAGGACTGTCGGAGAATTCTCGCCGAGGTGCAGGAAGCCGAGGATTCAGCCGCCGGGAGCCATGCCCAACCCCGTGGGCAACTGACGATCACGGCGCCGGTATTGTTCGGCGATTTGTTCGTCACGCCGCTCATGGTCGGTTACCTGACTCAATTTCCTGAAGTCAGCATCAACGCTGTACTGGTCGATCGGGTGGTGAGCATGGTCGAGGAGGGCATCGATGTGGCCGTGCGTATCGGTGAGTTGCCTGACAGCAATCAGCATGCAATTCGAGTGGGCGAAGTGCGGCGAGTGATCTGCGCTTCCCCGGGTTTTCTGACTGACCATGGCCGGCCTCGGCATCCTGCGGATTTGAGCCGCGCCCCGATCATCGCCACCTCGTCCATCGGGCAGCCCAGGAGCTGGCCGTTCCTTGAGGCGGGAGAGCCGATCAGTGTTCGTCCGGAGCCACGTCTGGTGGTCTCTGCCAATCAAGCGGCGATCACTGCCGCCGCCATGGGCCTGGGATTGACCCGAGTCCTGTCGTATCAAGTGGCGAGCAAGATCGCCGCCGGTGAGCTGGAAATCGTCCTGGCTGACTTCGAACTGCCGCCATTGCCCATTCATGTGGTCTACCAGGGGGGGCGCAAGGCCCCGGCGCGGATTCGCAGTTTTGTCGACTTTGCGGTGAAGGGGCTGCGCGAACACCCGGCCCTGCACGGCTGAAGGTTTATTGCGCTGGCTGAAATAATGGATTGCGTTTGCTGGTTATTCTGTTGCTTTGGTTGCAGATGGAAGATAGCCCTCCATCGGCGCCGATCTTTCCTGAGCGGTGCCACCACCCAGCGGAGTCGACCATGCAAGCCATCAAACTCTACAACTTCCCACGTTCCGGCCATGCTCACCGTGTAAAGCTGATGCTGTCGTTGTTGCAACTGCCGACCGAGCTGATCTTCGTCGATCTGGCCAAGGGCGCACACAAACAAGCGGATTTTCTTGTGCTCAACCCGTTTGGTCAGGTCCCGGTGATTGATGATCAAGGCATGGTGCTGGCCGACTCCAACGCGATTCTGGTCTACCTTGCGCAGAAATATGGCAACGGTCGCTGGCTGCCAACCGATCCGGTCGGTGCAGCCAAGGTTCAGCGCTGGTTGTCGGTCGCCGCCGGGCCGATTGCCTTTGGCCCCGGCAGGGCAAGGCTGATCACTGTATTCGGTGCGCCTTACAACGCTGAAGAGGTGATCGCCTATTCTCACACCTGGCTCAAAGTGATCGATCAGGAACTGGGCGCGACGGCCTATCTGGCCGGTAGCGAGCCGACCATCGCCGACATCGCCGCCTACAGCTACATCGCCCATGCTCCGGAAGGCAATGTGTCGCTGGACGACTACGCCAACATCCGGGCCTGGCTGGCGCGCGTTGAAGCCTTGCCAGGGTTTGTCGGCATGCCGCGCACCATCGCCGGTTTGCAAAAAACTGCCTGATGCTCACGGCCCTATTCAGTCGGGCCGTTCTTATTGCGCGATGAGCGCAGGGGAGAAGCCGTTATGGAACGTTCACCTTGGCACGCCGGCGAGAAAAAATTGCAGGCCCATGTGGGTGTCGTCGAGCGAATGGAGGCATTGGGTCGTAGGGTGATTCGCGGCGAGATGCCGGACCAGCACCGCACGTTCTATCAGCAACTGCCGTTCATGCTGTACGGCGCGGTGGATGCCGACGGCAACCCTTGGGCGAGCATTCTTGAAGGGGCGCCGGGCTTTGCCCATTCTCCAGAACCCACGCTGTTGCAGTTCGGCAGCCTGCCTGGAAACGACGACCCTGCGCAACTGCAAGACGGGGCGGCGATCGGTCTGCTCGGTATCGAGCTGCACACCCGGCGTCGCAATCGTCTCAATGGTCGAGTCGGCGCTGTAACGGCGAGCGGCTTCGAGGTGACGGTGGAGCAATCCTTCGGCAATTGCCCGCAATACATTCAATTGCGCCAGTTTCGCTCGGTGCCATTGGCGGATCCGGAGACCCGTATCGCGCAGCATCTCAATGGGCTGGATGACGCGGCCAAAGCCATGATTGCCAGCGCCGATACCTTCTTTGTCGCCAGCTATGTGGACGTCGATGGCCAACGCTCGGTGGACGTTTCTCATCGGGGCGGCCAGGCCGGTTTCGTCCAGATAGAAGGCAATCGCCTGACCATCCCGGACTTCGCCGGCAACCTGTTCTTCAATACCTTGGGCAACCTGCTGATCAACCCTCGGGCCGGTTTGCTGTTCATCGATTTCGATTCGGGCGATTTGCTGCACCTCAGCGGTCGCACGCAAGTCATCCTGGAAGGCCCGCAGATCGAAGCCTTTCAAGGGGCCGAGCGGCTGTGGACATTCGAGGTGGAGCACGCGGTGCGTCGGCCCGCGGCACTGGCCTTGCGCTGGCGCTTTGACGGCGTGTCGCCCACCAGTCTGCTGACCGGCACCTGGGCGCAGGCGAATGCACGCCTGCAAGCCCAGGCGCTGGGGAATCGCTGGCGGCCGCTGCGAGTGACGCGCATCGAGCGGGAGAGCCACAACATCCGTTCGATCTATCTGGAGCCTGCCGATGGCGCCGGATTGCCGGTGTTTCAAGCTGGGCAACATTTGCCCTTGCGGTTCAACATCGCAGGCGATGTGCACATCCGCACGTACAGCTTGTCGAGCGCGCCATCCGATGACTTTTTCCGCATCAGCGTGAAGCGTGAAGGCCTGGTGTCCTCGCACCTGCATGAGCAGATTCGTGTCGGCGATGTGCTTGAAGCCCGCTCGCCTCAAGGGCATTTCACCGTGGCGCCGAATGAGCGTCGGCCGCTGGTGCTATTGGCTGCCGGCGTGGGGATCACGCCGCTGCTGTCGATGCTGCGGGAAGTGGTTTATCAAGGCCTGCGCACGCGGCGCATCCGTCCTGTGTGGTTCTTCCAGAGCTCGCGGACCTTGGCCGATCAACCGTTTCGCCCTGAGCTGGATCGCCTGCTCGACGGCCTCGGTGATGAGGTGCGGGTGCTGCGTTTGCTTAGTCAGCCGGAGGCCGATGCCCGTGAGGGTGAAGATTACGACCTGACAGGGCGCATCGACGCCGACTTGCTCAAGACCACTCTTGAGGTGGAGGACTACGACCAAGTGGATTTTGTCCTGTGCGGTCCGGGAAGTTTTACCCAGGGGCTGTACGACAGCCTGCGGGATCTGGATGTCCCTGATTCAAGGATTCATGCCGAAACCTTTGGCCCGTCGACGCTGCGTCGCAAGCCGGACCCGGACGCGGTGGTCATCGAGCAATTGCCGGCCGCTACCGTTTCGGTGCCCGTCGTGTTCCAGCGCTCTGCCAAAGAAGCGCGTTGGCAGCCGGACGGCGGCAGTTTGCTGGAGTTGGCGGAGAGCCGTGGCTTGCGCCCGGAATTCAGTTGCCGCGGCGGTTCCTGCGGGACCTGCAAAACCCGGTTGATCAGCGGAGAGGTGAATTATCCACAGCCTCCGGCGGAGGTTCCCGATGCGGGTGAGGTGCTGATTTGTTGTGCGGTGCCGGCGCAGGGTTCAGAACCTTTGGTGCTCGACCTTTAGAAAAAGATCGCAGCCTTCGGCAGCTCCTACAAGGTGTAAACAAATCCTGCGTAGGAGCTGCCGAAGGCTGCGATCTTTTGATCTTCAGGCAGTCCTACAGACGATGATTTTGGGGGGGATGTTTCCGACAAGTTTTGACGGTTGTCGGTCGGAAATGGGGTGGATAGGCTTTGGGGGTCGCTGGCAATTCAGCGATCGGGCCTGGAAAACCCGAAGTATAGGATCACAGCAGGTGACATAATGCGGCGCTTTTTCAGCTCTGCAGTTATGGCGGCTGTGCGTGGGAGACCTTCGGGTCTGCCGGGTTTGATCCTTTACCGGTTTTTCCAGTCCGCGTACAGCTGCCACCCCTTTCGTCTGGAAAACGAAAAATGGCAGCTCCATCTCTTTAAGGATCTTTGCCATGTTTAAGCCGACACCAAATCCGCCCGAAGCGGACAGCACTTCCCCTTACGAATCCCCCAATTCAAAAAAGCTCAACGAAGCCGCCGAGCGCGCGCTCGATCACTACCTCAACCCCTCGGCCCTCAAAGCACCGGTCGCCCGCAAGCCGAGCACGATGTTTATGGTTGCGCCGGATATCAAAGACGAAGACCTGTTGGCCCATACCTGTGAATCGTTGGCCCAGGCCAGTGTGATGGCGAGTGATTTTGCGGGGTATCTGGAAGGGCCGCATCGGCATACGGCGATGGCGATTCAACAGATCGTCATGCTGGCGGAACTGGCGGTGAACCGGATGCTGGATAACGTCGCCATACCAAAACCTGCGCCACACAGCTGATTTGATGTGGGAGCGGTAGTGGCGAAAAATCAGGTGATCATTGCCCGCAAGCTGATAGCTGAGTAGGGTAACGAGCAGAGTGACAAAGGGCCTTGGGAGGCCCTTTTTGCATTTCAGGGATTGGTGTTCATGGTCTTTTTCACACGCTTGATCGTTTTGCTGGCAGCGGTGTTGCTCAACGGTTGCGAGCAATCGGACAAGCCGCCGCTCGATCAGCAACTCTATGTCTGGCAACGGCAATGGACGCCGGCCCATGACGCCGCGCTGCGCGACAGCGGCAGCGATTTCTCGACCTTGCGCGTGCTGGCTTTGCAGGCATTTCCACAGTCTGGCTGGAGCCGGGCGCGGATCGATCCGGCGCTGCTCAAGCGTGATGGCCGACCGCTGATTGCGGTGGTTCGTCTGGATGGCCAGCTCAACGGGCTGGACCGGGACGAGGTCACGGCGCAGATCCAGCAGGTGCTCAGCGATTGGCAAGGGCAGGGGCTGACCCTCTCCGGCTTGGAAATCGACCATGATGCGGGCAACGCCCGGCTACCGGCCTACCGCGAATTCCTCACCCATTTGCGTGGCGTTCTGCCGGCGTCCTTGCCACTGAGCATCACCGCGTTGCCGGCCTGGCTCGACAGTTCTGAATTGCCGGCGTTGCTGGCAACGGTCGACAGCAGCGTGTTGCAGGTGCACGCGGTGAGCGATCCACGGCGTGGGCTGTTCGACCCGGATCAGACACGGCAGTGGGCCAGGGCCTGGAGTCGCAATACATCGAAACCGTTTTATCTGGCGCTGCCGGCTTATGGCGTGGCGCTGTTGCCGGGGGCTGAGGGCGCGCCGGTCGTGGAAAGCGAAGTGCCCATCGAGCGAGGCGGCGAACGTCGGGAGTTGCTGGCAGACCCGCAGCAACTGAGTAAGCTCGGCGCCGAGTTGCGCGCCGATCCACCGGCCCATCTGGCCGGGCTGATCTGGTTTCGCCTGCCCCTGGCCAATGATCGCAGGGCCTGGAGCCTGACGACGCTGGGCGCTGTGGCGCGCGGCGATACGCTCGACAGTCATGTGGGGCTGAAACTCTCGGCGCAGGACGGCCTCTACGACATCAGCCTCAGCAACCAAGGCAACCTCGACAGTGCCTGGCCCGAACGCCTGACGCTGGCGGTGCAGGGCTGTGAAGGCGCCGATGCGCTGGCCGGTTATGCGTTGCAACAGCGCCCGGATCTGCTTACCTTCACCCGCCTGCGTGACGGTCGAATTCCGGCCGGCGGGCAGCGCGTCATCGGTTGGGCACGCTGCGCACACATTGATCAAGGAGGTTCGAATGTTTACCCGTAACTGGCCCCGCCATGTGCTTTGCCTGAGCCTCAGCCTGCCATTGGGTTCGGCGCTGGCCTGCGGGCCGGACTTCCCCATGCGCCTGCTGGACAACCGTGGCCAGTCGCTGGCGGAACTGCCGGAAGGCAACTTCAACCTTGAGATAAACCGCCTGGGGCATGCCATCGCGGGACTGAAAAATGTCACCGTTGCCACCAACATTCCGGGGGACGGTTACGGCGATGCGCCTGATTACACCCATCAGCGCGATACCGCTGAACAGGCCGGTCTGACGCCTGAGCAGCAAGCGCTGGTGAAACAACTGCGCAGCCTGACCGATGCCCGTCAGGTTGAAGAGCAAGGCGCGAATCTGCCGCCAGAGCACAGGCTCTATCTGGCTGGCGCCGTGGCGTTCAACGCCGGTGACCATGGCCTGGCCGCCGACTACTTCCAGAAAGTGCTGGCGCTGCCGGCGGAACAACGCCCGTTGCGTAGCACCTGGGCGGCGTACTCGTTGGGCCGGTCGCTGTTTGCCATGAGTTCAGAAACAGGCGCGACCCCTGACCTGATGGCTCAGTCCCGCAAGGCCTTCGAGCAGACCCGTCAACTGAGCATCGACGGCTTCAGCGACCCGTTGGAACTGGGTGTCGCCAGCCTCGGTGAAGAAGCGCGAGTGGCCCGCACTGCGGGTGACTGGGACAACGCCATCCAACTCTACGCCACGCAGAACCTTCACGGTTCGGCGGTGGGCTACACCTCGCTGAAGCTGTTGATGGCGGATCTGGCGGCGATGCCCGACGATCAACTGGCCGGGTTGCTCAAGGGCAAAGCGGTGCAGCAACTGGTGACGGCGTCGTTGATCAGTCGACTGGGCTGGTCATTCGGTGATCAACCGCCGAACGAACAGAAACTGATCAAACTGCTGCAAAGCAGCATCCGTGGCAGTCTGGATAATGCCGATCGCCTGGCGGCGATGAATTATCAACAGGGCGATTACGCCAGCGCCAAAGCCTTCCTCGAACAGGCTGGTGACGGTGGCCTTGCGTGGTGGTTGCGGGCGAAGCTGGCGGTGCGTGATGGCGACAAAAACGCCGCCGCAGCGGCCTATGCCAAAGCCGCCCAGGCCTTCCCGCAGAACGAATCCTGGGGCGAGCGGCGGACACCCGACTGGGATTACGAAACGCTCCAGCCCAAGTGCCGGGTCGAGGGTGAAAGCGCGATTCTGGCCCTGCAACGCGGGGATTACCTGCAGGCCTTCGATCAGCTCTATCGCAGCCAGGGTATCTACTGGTTCGACGCGGCCACCGTGGCCGAGCGGGTGCTGACCCTCGATGAACTCAAGCAGTACGTCGACACCCAGGTGCCGGCACCGCCACCGCTCAGCCAGCAGGATCGCGACAATTATGTGCCGTTGCCGGTGGCCGCGAGCCTGCGCAATCTGCTCGGGCGGCGTTTATTGCGTGAAGAGCGTTACGATGAGGCTCCGGCTTACTTCGACAACGTCGATTTGCAGAACAAGGCCAAGGCGTATGGGCAATTGCGTCAGGAGGCGGACGCTGCCTGGTGGCCGACCAAGCGTGCTGCTGCTCTATTTAACGCAGGTTGGCTGACGCGCGAGTGGGGGATAGAAATTCTCGGCTACGAAATGGCGCCGGATTACGCCACGTTCGGCGGTAATTACAGCCTTGAGAGCAGCGAGCTCAAGGTGGGTCCATTAGTGACTGAAGATGAAGTCCAGCGTCAGCAGGCCAACGCTGCACAGCCCGATCAGCGTTACCACTATCGTTATGTCGCCACGGCGTTGGCCAGCCGCGCTGCTGATAATTTGCCCCATACCAGTCAGGCTTTTGCGGCCGTTCTGTGTGCGGCGGCGGGGTGGAACACCAGCCTTGAAGAAGAAAGCGCCTTCTATCAACGCTATGTGAAGGAAGGGCCGTACGTGGATTGGGCGGTGAACTTCGGTCACCAATGCCCTTATCCGGATTTCCAGAACGCAGACAAACGTTACGTTACCCAGGTGCTGAGCCCGGTCCGCTCGGCATTGCGACCGTATAAAAAGTGGCTGCAAATGGGCAGCGTGGTGGTGTTTACCGCGATTGCGCTGGTGTTGATCAACCGACGCCAGCGCAATGCGCGATAGTCATCAAGCTTGTTGAACAAAGGTCAGCCGCACAGCAAAACCAATCAACAGGCTGCCAAACAACCACTGCTGTACCCGCTGGGCCGATGGACTGCGTTGCAGCCAACGGCCCAACGCAGCGCCGACCAGCGCGTAGGCGCTGTCGAACAGCAAGCCGACGCCGACCAGCATCATGCCCAGGGTCGCAAATTGCGCGAGCACCGGTCCGGCTTGAGGGTTGATGAACTGCGGCAGCAGCACTGAGCAAAACAGCAGCGCCTTGGGGTTGAGCAGGTTTGTCAGCAAACCGCGCTGGATCGCCTCCGGCCACCGTGGTTTATCGGTCGTTGCGTCTGCACCGTTCAAGCTCGGCAGCATCGTGGTGCGCAGGCACTGAATGCCGATCCATAACAGATACGCGGCGCCGGTCAGGCGCACCACGTCGAAGGTCCAGGGGGCAGTCCTGAACAGCGTCGCCAAACCCAACGCTGCCAATGCCACATGACAACCACGCGCCACGCCCAGCCCCAACGCCGTGGCCAGCGCCGCGCCTTTGCCCTGACGAGCGCCGGTCTGCAACAGCAGAATCATGTCCGGGCCCGGCAACAGGTACACCACTGTCAATGCCATGAAAAACAGCCAGAGTTCTGTCATGTTGCCCCCATTCGTTGTCGATTTGGTGGGTTCAGTCTACGGCCGAGGGGCAGGGCAGGTGGTTGCGTAGTCAGCTTCTAAAGCTTCGATATTTGGCATAACCTGCCAGTTTGTGATGATCGAACCATCAGGATCTGCCAAATCATGAAACTGGACGCCTACGACCGCAAAATCCTCACGGCGCTGCAACGGGACGGACGCCTGAGCAACGTGCAATTGGCCGACGAGATCGGCTTGTCGGCTTCACCCTGTTTGCGCCGGGTCCGGATGCTGGAAGAGTCCGGTGTGATTCGTGGCTATCAGGCCAACCTCGATCGAGATGAAGTGGGCCTTGGGCTGACGGTGTTTGTCGGGGTCAAGGTCGAACGGCATAACGATGAACAAGCCGAAGCGTTTCGCCTGGCCGTGACGGCATTGCCTGAGGTGATTTCGGCGTTTCTGGTGTCCGGGGAATCGGATTTTCTGCTGCAAGTGGTGGTACCGGACTTGCGCGCCTATGACCGTTTCCTCACCGGGCGATTGCTGAAATTGCCGGGCGTGAGCGATATCCGCAGCAACTTTGCAATTCACACGGTGAAGACGCCGGGTGCGTTGCCATTGGGGCATTTGCCTGACTGAAAAAGCGAAAAGATCGCAGCGCCCACAGGCGCGTAGGAGCTGCCGAAGGCTGCGATCTTTTGATCTTCTGATTTTCTGACTTCTCTAAATCTGCGTCGCCATCCCTTCCACATTCATCGCCGCCTGGCGCAAGGCCTCGGAGCGGGTCGGGTGTGGATGGCAGGTCAGGGCGATGTCTTCGGCCGAGGCGCTGAACTCCATGGCCACGCAATATTCGCCAATCATTTCGCTGACGCTCGGGCCCACAAGATGCACGCCGAGAACTTCATCGGTGCGCTCATCGGCCAGTACCTTGGCGAAGCCTTCGGTTTCATGGTTGATCTTCGCCCGGCTGTTGGCGGTGAAGGGGAATTTGCCGACCTTGTAGGCGCGACCTTCGGCCTTCAGCTGTTCTTCGGTCTTGCCGACGCTGGCCAGCTCCGGTTTGGTGTAGATCACGTTGGGGATCAGGTCGTAATTGACCTCGCCAGCCTTGCCGACGATCTGCTCGATGCAGGCCATGGCTTCGTCTTCAGCCTTGTGGGCGAGCATAGGCCCTGAAGTGACGTCACCGATCACCCAGACCCCCGCGGCTTCGGTGCGGTGGCCCTTGTTGGCGAGCATGCCGCGTTTGTCGGTGGTGAGGCCGACGTTTTCCAGCCCCAGGCCCTGGGTGTAAGGACGACGACCGATAGCCACCAGCACGTAGTCGGCTTCCAGCAGCTCGGCGGTGCCACCTGTGGCCGGTTCGACACTGAGTTGAACACCGCTCGCCGAGGAGATGGCGCTGGTGACTTTCGAGCTCAACTTGAAGCGGATGCCTTGCTTGCTCAATGAGCGCTGAAGGGTTTTACCGGCTTCAGCATCCACACCCGGGCAGATTCGGTCGAGAAATTCGACGACCGTCACCTGAGCACCCAGGCGCCGCCATACCGAACCCAGTTCCAGGCCGATCACTCCAGCACCAATCACCACCAGGTGCTTCGGTACTTCAGCCAGCGACAGCGCGCCCGTGGAGTCGAGGATGCGTTGGTTGTCGATGTCCACGCCTGGCAGGGGAGTGGGTTCGGAACCGGTGGCGATGATGATGTCTTTGGCGCTCAGCTGGATCTTGCCACCCTGGCTGTCTGTCACCGTGACCTTGCCCGGACCGTCGATATGGCCCCACCCTTTGATCCAGTCGACCTTGTTTTTGCGAAACAGAAACTCGATGCCCTTGGTCAACCCTGTGACGCTTTCATCCTTCTGTTTCATCATCTGAGTCAGGTTGAGCACAGGTTTGACCTCGATCCCGAGGTTGGCGAATTCCGCCCCCATGGCCGCGTCGTAGAGCTCGGAGGCATGCAGCAATGCCTTGGACGGCATGCAACCGACGTTCAGGCAGGTCCCGCCGAGGGTGGCGCGGCCTTCCACGCATGCCGCTTTCAAGCCCAACTGCCCGGCGCGGATCGCTGCGTTATAACCGCCGGGGCCGGCGCCCAGAATCACGACGTCATAGGTGCTCATGGTGCAACTCCTGGATTGAGAGGGGCGGGATCGATAAAAAGTAGTCTTCAATAAAAAATTACGAACGTAATATGTGCGTTTCTCACCATTTCGGTCAAGGCTTCAGCTTGGCGACAGGTTCAGCGTTTTTAGATAGAACGATTCAGGACGAAAATTTCACCATTTTCGTTATATCGTAACGAATTGTGATGTGAGCAATGGCTGGGGTGGTATGCAAGTCGATCTCGATGGCGATGGAGCACAGATAGCAGGGCTGCCGCGCTTTCAGCAGGCGGTCGTTCAAGGACGTCGATTGCGCCAATGGGCAATCGGTTTGGGTGCCTTGGCGGCCGCAGGGTTGGTGCTGGCGTTTTTTGTCGGGCTGTTTGCACCGCAATCGCTCTGGCCCGCGTTGCTAGTCAATCAGAGCGCCGGTTTGCTGGTGTTGGTCGCCGGTCTGCAGTCGGCCTGGTGGGTAACGCAGTGGCGTGCACGAGCGATGAATCCGGCCGCGTTGGTGCCGGTGGCTATCACTGAAGAAGTGGTTGTCGCCGAAGGTTGGTACGAGCGGTTGCTGGACGGCATCAGTCAGCGTTGGCTGCGTTTGCTGGGGCAGATCGGTGCACCGACGCTCTGGCTTGGTGGCTGGGCGTTGTTGAGTTTGTACAGCATCGAGCAGGTCTGGAACCTCGCTTTGCCACCCGCTGCGTTGGGATTATCGGCCAGTGTCGGCGCGGCGTTGTCGTTGCTGCTGGCGTTCGGTTTGCTGGTACTGGAGCGGCAACTGGCGCAGGAAAATGTCGCCCAATGGCCTGAAGCCGGGTCGTTGGCGCAGCTGGCGCGGGTCGCGATTATTGGCCTGGTGCTCAGCGCCTTGTGTCTGTTGTTCGGTAGCGAAACAGCCGTCTGGCCGGTGCGTCTGGCGGTGCTGATCGGCTTGTTGCCGGGGCTGGTCGCCATCGAGTTGTTGCTGCGCGCCGTGTTGTCACTGTTCAGCCCCCGTCGTGAACAGCTTGAACCGACCTTGCTGGCACGAAGCTTCGTCGCCGATATGTTGCGCTGGCCGCCACAGCCCCTGCTCGCATTGCAGCACGAGTTGCACAATCGCTTCGGTATCGACCTGCGACAAATCTGGGCCTTCACCTACATGCGCCGGGCGTTTTTGCCGGTGCTGGCGGTGGTGGCAATCGTCGGTTGGTCGCTCACTGGCATTCATGAAATACCGCTACAGGGGCGGGGCATCTACGAACGTTTCGGCAAACCGGTGGAAGTGTTTGGGCCCGGTTTGCACGCCGGTTTGCCGTGGCCGCTGGGTCGCGTGCTGAGCGTCGAGAACGGCGTCGTCCATGAGTTGGCCACCAGCGTGGGCGAAGCATCGGCCCCGGTCGCGGCCGAACCTGCCGAAGGCCCGGCACCGGCCATTGCCAATCGCTTGTGGGACGCCAGCCATGTGAATGACAAATCCCAGGTCATTGCCAGCAGCCGTGCCGACAAGCAGAGCTTTCAGATCGTCAACATGGACGTGCGCTTCGTCTATCGCATCGGGCTGAGCGATCAAGCGGCTCTGGCCGCGACGTACAACAGCGCCGACGTGCCGACGCTGATTCGCAGCACCGCCAGCCGGATTCTGGTTCATGACTTCGCCTCAAGAACCCTCGACGGTTTGCTCGGCGAAGACAGGGTAGGGCTCTCTGAAGAAATCGGCCGCGCCGTGCAGGCGGATCTGCAAAAACTCGACAGCGGCGTGGAAATTCTCGCCACGGTGGTCGAGGCCATTCATCCGCCAGCGGGGGCTGCCAATGCCTATCACGGCGTTCAAGCAGCGCAAATTGGCGCCCAGGCATTGATCTCCCGCGAGCGCGGTGCCGCAGCGGAGGCGACCAACCAGGCGCAATTGCAGGCCAGCATCGCTCGCGATCAAGCCACGGCCAGTGCGCATGAGATCAACTCAAGCGCTCAGGCCGCCGACCTGAAATTTGCCGCCGAGCGAAAGGCGTACTCCAGCGCCGGCCAGGCTTTTGTACTGGAGCAATACCTCAGCCAACTGACCCAGGGTCTGGCTAACGCCAAGCTGCTGGTTCTCGATCACCGTCTGGGTGGCAGCAGCAATGCGCCGACCATCGACCTACGTACATTCACGCTGCCGGCTGACCCTGCGCCGTCGCGTAATACCGCTCAGCCAGGAGCCGCCCATTGAGCCAGTCGACGCCTATTCACGATCATCACGATCACGATGACCACGCCGGCCATGATCACGGTCATGGCGGGCATCACCACGGTCATCATCACCACCACCACGGTGATCCACACGAAGCTGGCCCTTTTCCGTGGCGGCGAATGGGCTGGGCGGCGCTGCTGGTGGCCTTTGCCGTTGCGGCGGCAAGCCTTGTGCAAGTGCGCTCGGGGGAGGCCACGGTGATTACGCGCTTTGGCAATCCATCGCGGGTGTTGCTGGAGCCGGGGCTTGGCTGGCGTTGGCCGGCGCCGTTCGAGGCGGCGATCCCGGTGGATCTGCGGCTGCGCACCACCTCCAGCGGTTTGCAGGATGTGGGCACGCGCGACGGTCTGCGCATCATCGTGCAAGCCTACGTGGCCTGGCAGGTACAGGGCGATCCGGACAACGTGCAACGTTTTATGCGGGCCGTGCAGAATCAACCCGATGAAGCCGCGCGGCAGATTCGTACCTTTGTCGGCTCGGCGCTGGAAACCACGGCCAGCAGTTTCGACCTGGCCAACCTGGTGAACACCGACGCCAACCAGGTGCACATCGCCGATTTCGAAGCGCAGCTGCGTCAGCAGATTGATCAGCAGTTGCTCACCACCTATGGCGTGCGAGTGCTGCAAGTCGGTATCGAGCGTTTGACCCTGCCGTCGGTGACGCTCACCGCGACGGTCGATCGTATGCGCGCCGAGCGTGAAACAATCGCCACTGAACGCACAGCTATTGGCAAACGCGAAGCCGCACAAATCCGCTCCGCGGCCGAGCGTGATGCGCGAATCGTGCAAGCCGATGCGACGGTAAAAGCCGCAGACATCGAAGCCCAATCCCGCGTCGAGGCCGCGCAGATTTACGGCCGGGCCTACGCAGGCTCACCGCAGCTCTACAATTTGCTGCGTTCGCTCGACACCTTGGGCACCATCGTCGCACCGGGCACCAAACTGATTTTGCGCACCGATGCGGCGCCTTTCCGGGTGTTGGTTGACGGCCCACCGACGCTCGAAAACAAGTCCGGGTCGCAGCCATGAGTTTGGTTCCACGTGGAACAAATGAATTGAGCAGCCCCTGGATTCAGGCCGGGCGCTTGGCTTTTCTCGCGCTTTACGCCGTGACCGTGCTGGCTGCTTTGGCGTGGGCATTTTCCAATGTGCGGCAGATCGACCCGCAGAATCGTGCCGTGGTGCTGCACTTCGGTGCACTGGATCGCATTCAAAACTCCGGTTTGCTGTTGGCGTGGCCGCGACCGTTTGAGCAGGTGGTTTTGTTGCCGGCAGCGGACCGGGTGATCGAGCGTCGAGTGGAAAATCTGCTGCGCACCGATGCCGCGTTGCAGGCCGACCGGGTGGCGAGCTTCGCCACACCCATCAGCGATGCGCTCGCCGGCTCCGGTTATCTGCTGACCGGTGACGCGGGCATGGTGCAGCTGGATGTGCGGGTGTTCTACAAAGTCACTGAGCCCTATGCCTTCGTTCTTCAGGGTGAGCATGTGTTGCCGGCTCTGGATCGACTGGTGACGCGCAGTGCCGTGGCACTCACCGCGGCGCGAGACCTGGACACCATTCTGGTGGCTCGACCGGAACTGATCGGTGCCGACAATCAGGCTGCCGAACGTCGCGAACGTCTGCGCGGCGATCTGGTGCGAGGCATCAATCAACGCTTGGCCGAGCTGACGGCGACCGGGCAGGGCTTGGGTATCGAAGTGGCGCGGGTCGATGTGCAGTCGAGTCTGCCCGGCCCGGCGGTGAGCGCGTTCAACGCCGTGTTAACTGCCAGCCAGCAAGCTGACAAGGCAGTGGCCAATGCGCGCACGGAAGCCGAGAAGCTGACTCAGTCCGCCAACGAACAAGCCGACCGCACGCTGCAAGTGGCTCACGCCCAGGCCAGCGAACGCCTGGCCAAAGCCTCCACCGACACCGCCACAGTATTAAGCCTGGCCCAGGCACAACAGCAGGGCACCGACCCGCAAATGCTGCTGCGTATTTACCGTGAGCGGATGCCAAAGATTCTCGGCCAGGCCGGTTCGGTGACGACGGTCGATCCGAAAGACGATTCCCGCCTGATCATTCAGGGAGCTGCACAATGACTGCCCAAACCGCCGCCGCGCCGAGCATGTTGTCCTCGGCTGAACAACGTAGCGCCGCGCGCCAGTTGACCCTGGCCATGCTTGCACTGGGCTTGCTTGCGCTCGGCCTGATCTGGCGCTGGTCGTTGCCGGAACAGACCGGGGTCAGCCAATTGCTGCTGGGTTTTGCTTCGTTGCTGGTGGCCGTGCCGGTCATGCGTTCGGCGTGGTACAGCCTGCGTTATCCGAGCCTGCACGGGATCACCGATCAGTTGATTGCCCTGGCCATGCTCGGCGCTTGGGCCACTGGCGATCTGCTGACTGCGGCACTGCTGCCGATCATCATGATCTTCGGCCATGTGCTGGAAGAGCGCAGCGTGATCGGCTCACAGGAAGCGATTCATGCCCTCGGCAAACTGACCCGCAGCCATGCGCGCAAGATTCAGGCTGACGGCGCTGTCGTTGAAGTCGATAACGGCACACTCAAGGCCGGCGACCTGGTGGAGGTGCGTGCGGGTGATCGCGTGCCGGCCGATGGCCGGGTGTTGTCCGGTCAGGCGAGCCTCGACACTGCATCGATCACCGGTGAGTCGGTGCCCATAGAAGCCTTTGTGGGCATGCCGGTGTTCGGCGGAGCGATCAACCTTGATGGCCTGTTGCGCATTGAAGTGACCCGCACCGGTCACGAGTCGACACTGGGCAAAGTCATCGCACTGATGCAAAACGCCGAACGTTCCAAGCCGCCGATCACCCGTTTGCTCGAACGCTACGCCGGCAGCTACATGGTGCTGGTGTTGTTGCTGGCCGCCGTGACCTGGTTCGTCACCAACGATGCCCAGGCGATGCTGGCGGTGTTGGTGGCGGCCTGTCCTTGCGCGCTGGTGTTGTCTGCACCGGCTACGGCGATTGCCGGGGTGGCGGTGGCGGCCCGGCATGGAATTCTGATTCGCAGTTCGGCGTTCCTCGAGGAATTGGCTGACCTGACGTCGTTGGTGGTCGACAAGACCGGAACCCTGACGTTCGGCACCTTGCGCCTGCAATCGATCGACAGTCCGCTGGAGGACCGCAGTCACGTACTGAAACTCGCTGCCAGCCTTGGCTCTGCCAGCAGCCACCCGGTCAGCCGCGCGTTGGCCGGGTTGGTCACTCAGGAACATTTTCTGCTGCTCTCTGACATTCGCGAGCGTCAGGGGTTGGGTGTCGTGGCGATGACGGAGCAGGGCGAAGCGGCTCTCGGTCGTCCGGAGCTGTTCGCGCAATTGGGCATCGTCACCTCAGCTGTTCCCGAACACGATGGCCCGATTGCCGGGCTGGCCCTCGACGGTGAATTTCTCGCCTGGCTGTTGCTCGCCGACAGCGTCAAACCTGAGGCACGGTTTGCCCTGAGCGAGTTGCGTGAACTTGGCCTGGGTCGTCAGTTGTTGCTGACCGGGGATCGACAAAGCGTGGCTCATACGCTGGCCCGGGATGTGGGCATCAGCGATGTCGAAGCCCAGGCCTTGCCCGAGGACAAACTCAATCGCGTGTTGAAAGAAATCGGCAGCGGTTTCCGGCCGATGGTGGTGGGAGACGGCATCAACGATTCCCTGGCGCTGAAGGCCGGTGTGGTCGGCGTGGCCATGGGCGCGGGCGGCGCGGACATCGCGCTGGCCTCGGCCGATATCGTACTGATCGGCAGCGACCTGCGCCGGCTCGGAACCTGTGTGCGCCTGAGTCGCCAATGCCGGCAGACTTTACAGGTGAACGTAATCATCGGTCTGGGCTGGACCTTGGCGATTGTCGCCTTTGCCGCATTCGGCTGGCTTGGCGTGGCGGGGGCGATGATTGCCGCACTGTTGCACAACTTGAGTACGTTATTGGTGCTCGGTAATGCCGGACGTTTGCTACGCTTTCAGGAACCCCTACTCAAGCTTAAGGATGAGGTGTGAGCGTCTACAACTTTTCAGAACTGTGTGCCGGATTTGTAGTCATCTAGGGTAAGGCGGTCATTTTCAACGATCGCCCGTTGGATGGTTTCAGTGTTGCAGGCAACACCGGGAATAGAAAAAGGCTATTAATTCGATAGCCTGCTATTTTTCAAGGATGGTCTACCCTCAGATTTGACGTCTGAAACAAGGGGGACTTTTCATGCTCGCGCAACTTCCACCGGCCTTACAGAATCTGCAGTTACCGCTTCGCTTGCGACTCTGGGACGGTCATGAGTTCAATCTGGGGCCGGCGCCCAGTGTCACCATCGTGGTCAAGGACCCACACATGGTTACCCAGTTCACCCATCCCAGCCTCGACGCCCTGGGGACGGCGTTTGTCGAAGGCAAACTGGAGCTGGAAGGCTCCATCAGCGAGGTGATTCGTGTCTGCGATGAATGGAGTCAGGCGCTGATCAGCGAAGACGAAGAGGCGCTACCGGTGCGTTCGGTTCACGACAAGGAAACCGACGCCAAAGCCATCTCCTACCACTACGACCTTTCCAACGAGTTTTATCAGCTGTGGCTCGACAGCGACATGGCGTATTCCTGCGCCTACTTCGAGACCGGCAGTGAAACCCTTGAGCAGGCTCAACAAGCCAAGTTTCGCCACCTGTGCCGCAAGTTACGCTTGCAGCCAGGGGAGTATCTGCTGGATGTCGGTTGCGGCTGGGGCGGGTTGGCGCGGTATGCCGCGCGAGAATTCGGCGCGAAGGTGTTCGGGATCACGCTCAGCCAAGCGCAATTGGATTTGGCTCGTGAGCGGGTAAAAGCCGAAGGACTGGAAGACCAGATCGAACTGCAACTGCTCGACTATCGCGATCTGCCTCAGGACGGGCGTTTCGACAAGGTGGTCAGCGTCGGCATGTTCGAACACGTCGGCCACGCCAATCTGGCCGAATACTGCAAGACCTTGTTCGGCGCGGTGAAAGAGGGCGGTCTGGTGATGAACCACGGGATTACCGCCAAACACACCGACGGTCGTCCGGTCGGGCGCGGTGCTGGTGAGTTCATCGAAAAGTATGTGTTCCCCAACGGCGAACTGCCGCACCTGGCGATGATCTCGGCCGAGATCAGCGAAGCGGGGCTGGAGATTGTCGACGTCGAGAGCCTGCGCCTGCATTACGCGCGGACCCTGGACCACTGGAGCGAACGCCTGGAAGACAATCTGGAAGCCGCGGCCAAACTGGTACCGGAGCAGGCGCTACGGATCTGGCGGTTGTATCTGGCGGGATGTGCCTATGCCTTCGCCAGAGGCTGGATCAACCTGCATCAAATCCTCGCGGTGAAAGCCCATCCCGATGGCAGCCATGAACTGCCATGGACCCGCGACGACATCTACAACTAGAGAATCGGCGAAATAAGCCGGGCGATCCGCATGCCGACCTGTTGCAGGCGGTGGGTCTCCCGGCCTTCTTCTTTGGCGATTTCATGCGCCTGGGCGAAGTCATCGTTGAGCATCTGTTCCACGTCGGCGGCAAATCCGCTGTCGACTGTCAGCAACATCACTTCGAAATTCAGCCGGAACGAACGGTTATCCATATTGGCGCTGCCAATGGCACTGATTTCGCTGTCGATCAGCACCACTTTCTGATGCAAGAATCCAGGTTGGTAACGGAACATACGCACCCCGGCACGTACCGCTTCGAAGGCGTAAAGGCTGGAAGCGGCGTAGACGATCCGGTGATCCGGTCGCGACGGCAACAGGATCCGCACGTCCACACCGCGCAGCACCGCCAGTCGCAACGCGGCGAATACCGCTTCGTCGGGGATGAAGTAAGGGCTGGTGATCCACACGCGTTCCGTCGCCGCATGGATGGCTTCGACGAAGAACAGCGAACAGGTTTCGTAGGAATCCGCCGGGCCGCTGGCCAGTAATTGGCAGAGCACGCCCTCATCTGGATAAACGTCCGGCAGGATCAGCGGGGGCAGCGAGCGGGCTGCCCAGAACCAGTCTTCGGCGAAGGACTCCTGCATGCAGGCCACCACCGGCCCGCGTACTTGCACGTGGGTGTCGCGCCAGGGTGCCAGGGGTGGTTTCTCGCCCATGTACTCGTCGCCGACATTGAGCCCGCCGACAAATCCGACAATCCCGTCGACGACTACGATCTTGCGGTGGTTGCGGAAATTGACCTGAAATCGGTTGAGCCAGCCGCTGCGGGTGGCGAAGGCTTTGACCTCGATGCCGGCATCTCGCAACGGCTGCACATACTCGTGGGGCAGGGAGTGGCTGCCGATACGGTCGTAGAGCAAGTAAATCGCCACGCCCTCGGCGGCTTTCTTCGTCAGCAGGGTGTGCAGGCGTTGGCCGAGGCGGTCATCGTGGATAATGAAAAACTGGATAAGTACCGCTTCACGGGCGTTGCTGATGGCGTAGAAAATTGCATCGAACGTGGCCTGGCCGTCGATCAACAAGCGCACATCATTGTTTGCCAGGCATGGCATGCGCCCCAGCTTCGGCATGGCCCGCAAAGACGCGTATGCGCTGGAGGCACGCGCAGCCAGTGCCTCTTCTACCCAGGGGCGCCAGTTCAGTTCGGAGATGGCCTTGCGCATTTCCTCGTTGGCTTGCCGTCGGGCCTTGATGTAACCATCGAAGGTGCTGCGGCCGAAGACCAGATAAGGGATAAGCGTGAGGTAAGGAATGAACAGCAGTGACAGGGCCCAGGCGATCGAGCCTTGAGCGGTTCGAACGGTCAACACGGCATGGATGGCGGCGATCGAGCCCAGTGTGTGCAACAGTGCGATCAGATAACCGAATACATGCGGTCCAAAATAATCCATGGGGGCTGCCTTGCTCCTGAAGATTCAATGCTTAACAGACCATGTTCCGTGCAGAATGTCGCTATTTAATTGGCTCATGAACCGAAGCCCGTGGCTGACGTCTAACGGCCACTAATGATCAGGAGTTACTCGATGAACGTTCGTCTGCTGGGCTTGGCCATTGCGTTTGGTTTGACACTTCCTGTGGCTGCCCAGGCGCAGATGTTGCAACCGGGTTTGTGGGAAATGACTTCAAGCAACATGAAGGTCGATGACCAGAACCTGCCCGATCTGCAATTGATCCTCGGCCAGATACAGAGTCAGATGACCCCTGCACAGCGCGCGCAGCTGGAGAAGCAGGGCATCACCATGGGCGGTAAAGGGATTCGGGCGTGCCTGACGCCTGAGCAGGTGAAGACCGACAATATCCCTCTGACGGACCCGCAATCGGGCTGCAAGCAGGAAATCACCGAGCGCACCGGTAACCAGTGGAAATTCCGTTTCAGCTGTCCGAAAGCCCAGGGCAGCGGAGTGGCCACTTTTATGAGTGATCGTGAGTTCACCACCAAGGTCAACGGCACCTTCAACGCCACTGGCATACAGCAGAAGGGTAGCCTCGATACTCGCGCTGTGTGGTTGGGCCAGGATTGCGGCACAGTGAAGCCAAGAGCCTAAAAGCATCGCGAGCAGGCTCGCTCCCACAAGGTAATACGCAATACCTGTGGGAGCGGGCTAACCCGCGAAGGCGTCCGCTTAGTCACTTCGAATCTTCGGTTGATGCAACAATTCACACACCGCTTCAATCCCTTTCTCCCCGAAATCCTCCCCGCTGCCACTGCGCATGCTGACAAACCCACCGTCCTTTTCCTTCTCTCCGACCACCAACAGGTATGGCACTTTCTGGCTGTGCTGGCGAATCTTGCGGCTGATTTTCTCGTTGCGCAGGTCCGAATTGGCGCGCAGTCCACGACGGCGCAGCGCTTCGGTCACCGAGTGCGCATAATCGCTCTGACGCTCATCGATATTCACAACCACGACCTGGGGTGGCGCTCGCCAGGTGTCCAGTTCCTGTTGGCTGGACCAACACGTGCCATAGATTCGTTGCTGCAACGTGCCGCTGATGTGGTCCAGTGCAAAGGCCTGCAACACCTTGGTGGTGGGAACATGCGGGCCTGCCGCGAAACCCTCGCAGTCCCCCAGACGATACAGCGATAGCCTTTCGGTTGGCGTTTGCTCCCGCCGGCGGATCGAATGGTTGGTTGCCGCCAATTCGCGCATACGTGCTTCGATCACTGGCAGCGCGGCCAGGGTTAATGATCGCTGGAAAGCAAACTCATAAAAGAAGCCGTCACCCAGCGCCGATCCGGCCCGTAACTGCGCATTTGGATGCAGCTGTTTGACGGCCATGGCCAGCAACAGCGCACAGGAACGGCGAAGGATCTCCAGACCGTCGGGTTCCTGGGACGTGACGATACCGACCCGGGCGTCGCACTCAATCAGGAATCCACAGTCCACCAGCACACCGTCCACCCGACCCGCGACCGCCGCATTAGCCAGGCCGAGGCTGATGCTCGCAGCAACCTCATACACAGACAGCGGCTGGTCATATTCACGCAAGGAGCCGTCAGGCAGGGTGATGTGGATCATGTCGGTGTTCTCGAAGTCTTCCAGACGTGTGTTAGCGCATGAACCGCAGGGGTAAACCCTGGCAGCTGTCATGTAGACGATTGGCGTGCCAGGCAATTTGCCCCGATACGACGGTGGTGCTGACGCTGTGGCGAAAGCAATGCCGGGCGAAGGGTGTCCAGCCACATTGCGAAAGGATGGGTTGCCGGGAAACGGCTACGCCATCGGGCTCGGGTTTGATCAACACCAGGTCGGCCCAATACCCTTCGCGCAGGTAGCCGCGGTCGGGGATGGCAAACAGATCGGCGACCCGGTGACTGGTTTTGGCCACAAGGGTGGTGATCGGCACGATCTCATCAGCCACCAGCTCCAGCAGCGCGGGCAGGGCGTGTTGCACCAACGGCAAACCGGACGGCGCCTGGCTGTAGGGGCGCTGTTTTTCCGCCCAGGTGTGAGGCGCGTGATCGCTACCGATCACGTCCAGTCGATTGCCCGACAATGCGTTGCGCAAGGCGTCGCGGTCGGCCTGGGTCTTGATTGCCGGGTTGCATTTGATCAGGTTGCCGAGGCTCGGGTAGTCGCGGTCATCGAACAGCAAGTGATGCAGGCAAACCTCGGCGGTGATGCGTTTCTGTGCCAGCGGCTTGTCTTCGAACAGCGCCAACTCACGGGCTGTGGTCAAGTGTAAAACGTGCAGCCGGGTGCCATGTTGCCTGGCCAGATCAACGGCCATCGAGGAGGAACGAAAGCATGCTTCGGCATTGCGGATCAGCGGGTGAGCGGTGGGCGGAAGGTGCTCGCCGAACAGCTCTCGCAGCTTCGCCGCATTGGCTTCAATGCTGGGCGTGTGTTCGCAGTGGGCCAACAAAAGGGTCGGCACCTCGGCGAACAATCGCTCAAGAATTCGCGGATCGTCCACCAGCATATTGCCCGTGGAGGCGCCCATGAACACTTTGACCCCGGCCACTTCGCAAGGATTGAGCGCGGCGACGGTATCGAGATTGTCATTGCTCACGCCGAAATGAAAACCGTAATTGGCCACTGAGTGAGTTGCCGCTCGACGCTTCTTGTCTGCCAACGCGGCAAGGGTCAGGGTGGCCGGCGAGGTATTGGGCATGTCCATGAAGCTGGTGATGCCGCCGGCCACCGCCGCCCGGGACTCGGTATGGAAGCTGCCCTTGTCCGGTGCTCCTGGATCACGGAAATGCACTTGGTCATCGATCATGCCTGGCAGTAGCCATTGACCGTCGGCATCGATTTCCACGGCGGCTTTTTCGCCTTCGATGCTGCTGGCGATTTTTACGATGCGACCGTGGCTTACCAGCAGATCACCGTCGAAATCCCGACCTTCGTTCACCAGCCGGGCGTTGCGAATCAGTACGCTGCTCATGGTCAGAACTCGTTCTGCAGGGCTTTGTAGCCGCRCACCAAATCGACGTTGGTGCGCGCTACGTCTTCGGAAAACTCCGAGGCGCTGACGCTGACTGGTGGGAACTGTGACAGGTCGGTGTTTGGGCCGATGCGTGTGGTGGAGGGCACGTAGAAGGCGTCAGGCAAGTCACGACCGTCGACTACCGAGTTGTGCCGCACCACGCAACCGTCGCCCACCGCACAGTTGAACAGCACACTGTTGAAACCGATGAACACGCGATTGCCGACGGTGCAGGGGCCATGGACGATGGAGCGGTGGGCGATGGAACTGAACTCGCCGATGGTCACCGCCGCGCCGGATTTGGAGTGGATCACCACGCCGTCCTGGATGTTCGAATTGGCGCCGATGGTGATTGCTTCCATCTCGCCCGAGTCGTCCACTTCATCGGCGCGAATCACCGCGTAGGGACCGACGAAGACGTTCTCGCCGATCACCACTTTGCCGCAGATGATTGCGGTTTTATCCACGTACGCCGACTCCGCAATCAACGGCAGATCACCTGAAGGATTCTTGCGGATCATGGCTTGCTCAACGCCTCGTACAAGGTGTTGAGGTTGTATTCGAACAACCCGATGAAGGTGCTGGCCGGGCCAGTTGCAGCGAGGGCATCGGAGTACAACGTGCCACCGATATGCGCGCCGCTTTCATCAGCGATTTGCTTGAGCAGGCGCGTGTCCTTGATGTTTTCCATGAACACCGCTTTGACCTTGGCCTGACGGATCTGTGTGATCAGCGCAGCGACTTCGGCGGCCGAAGGTTCGCGTTCGGTGGACAGACCTTGAGGCGCCATGAAGTCGATGCCATAAGCCTGACCGAGATAGCCGAAGGCGTCATGGGAGGTGACGATTTTGCGATTGCCCGGCGGCAGCGAACCGAACTTGGCTTTGGCCTCGGCGAGCAAGGTGTAGATCTTTTTCAGATAGGCCTGGCTGTTGTGTTCGTAGTCGGTTTTGTTGGCAGGGTCGGCGGCGATCAGCGCTTTGGTGATGTTGCTGATGTACAACTCGCTGTTGGCCAGATTGTGCCAGGCGTGCGGGTCCGGGATGGTTTCGCCGTCTTCATCCAGCGAGCGCGGAATGACGCCGTGGCTGGCGTTAATGACCGGGGCTTTGGTTTCGGTGCTGGTCACCAGGCGGTCCAGCCATGGCTCGAAACCCAGCCCGTTCTTGATGATCAGTCTGGTGTTGAGCAATGCCTTTGCATCGTCCGGCGTCGGTTCGTAGGTGTGGGCATCGGCGTCCGGACCGACCATGTTGGTGATCTGAATATGGTCGCCGCCGACCTGATGGGTCATGTCGGCGAGGATGCTGAAGCTGGTGATCACCTGGAGTTTTTCCGCGGCAGACAGCGACATCGACAGCATCAGACTGAATAGCACGAGTAAAGCGCGCATCGGGTTACACCTCATGGGGATGTGAGCAAAGGCGGGCGGCGCAGCAAACCGTGTACCGGACCGAACACCACGGACAGCAGATACCAACCGCCAGCCACCAGCATGATTGCCGGGCCGCTGGGCAGCGAGTAGTAGAACGACAGCAACAATCCGAGCCAGACCGAGAGGCTGCCGAGCAACGCGGCGATGATGATCAGCACCGGCAAACGACGACTCCAGAAGCGAGAAGCGGCGGCCGGCAGCATCATCAAACCGACCACCATCAGCGCGCCGATAGCCTGGAAACCGATCACCAGGTTCAGCACCACCAACGTCAGAAATACCCCGTGAGCCAGCGGCCCGAGGCGGCTGACGGTTTGCAGAAAGAGCGGGTCGAGGGTGTCCAGCAACAGTGGTTTGTAGATCAGGGCCATGGCGATCAGGCTGAAGCCCGAGACCCAGAGCATGCCGGTCAAGGTCGGGCCATCGACCGCCAGCGCCGAACCGAATAACAGGTGCAACAGGTCCAGCCGCTTGCCGGCGATGCCGAGGATCAGCACGCCGCTGGCCAGCGATATCGGGTAGATCGCGGCCAGGCTCGCGTCCTCCCGCAAGCCGGTGCGACGGGTAATCCAGGCGGCCAGTCCGGCCATGCTCAGGCCGGCACCGAGGCCGCCAATAGTCAGCGCGGGCAGGCTCACCCCTGCGTACCAGAAGCCCAATGCGGCGCCGGGCAAGATGCCGTGAGCCACTGCATCGCCGATCAGACTCATGCGTCGCAGAATCAGAAACACCCCAAGCGGCGCCGTACTACATGCCAGAACAAGGCCACCAAGCAGTGCCCGACGCATGAATACGAATTCGTGAAACGGTTGCCAAAGGTGAGCAGCGGCGATCATCAAGCCACCTGCGTCTGAGGTCGTTGGCGAATCAACTCGGTACTGGGACCGAGGACGCAGCCGCTGCTTTTGATCAGTAGTGCTTGTGGAATCTGTTGGCGCACGGCGGCCAGGTCGTGACACACCACGACCAGGGTCCGACCATCGGCATGCCAGGCGTGGATGTGTTTCCAGAGCAGCGCCTGGCCGAGTTCGTCGAGTGCGGCGTGGGGTTCGTCGAGCAGCAACAAAGGCGCTTCGGCGAGGCTCAGTCGGGCGAGCAGGGCACGCTGCAATTCGCCTCCGGAGAGGGCCATCAACGGGCGATGCTCCAGACCGGTCAGGCACCAGTCTTCCAGCGCAGACTTGAGGCGCTGGCAGCGTATCTCTGGTGCTTGTTTGTTGCCCCAGAAACCGGCAGCCACTAACTCTTGCAGACTGATGGGGAATTGTCGGTCCAGATGTTGTTGCTGAGGCAGGAACGAAAGGCCACCCTTGCGTGGAACATCAAGGACGACGTTGCCGGCCAGTGGCTTTTGCAGGCCGGCGATGACTTTCAGCAGGCTGCTTTTGCCCGACCCGTTGGCGCCGATGACGGCGGTCAGACTCCCCTTGGGTAATTCGAAATCAACCGCTGGAGTGAGCGGCTGACCGGGTGCGCCCCAGCGCAAGGCTTGGCATCGGATCATGCGGCCTCCCAGTTCCAGCGGCTTTCGGCGACGGCATCATGGGCGTGAAGGCTTTCAGCGTGGACGACTCGCACGTGAAAGGCGTTGATGCCCGGGGAGCGTTTCAGGGCCAGGTTCAGGCGTCGCGCGGCGTCTTCACAGAACATCAGGTTCTGACCGTTGGCGAGGGCGAAAGCTTGTTCGTCGGCGCGTTTCACGGCGGTTTGCACAGCAGTGCCGAGGGCTGCTTCCGCGTCGTTGATCGCGGCGATTAGCGGCAGGTCATCCAGATAGTCATCCAGACGCAGCTGCAATTGTGCATTGCTGCGTTGGCTATGCGGCGTCGCGATGATGCCTTTCGTGGAACCGAGCCAAGCCAGAACGTCTGCGTGTTGCAATGGCCGATTGGCGAAGTCATCAACGAATTGCTGCTGAATCAACTGCCTCGAGAGGGCTGCTGAGCACGGACAGGTTGAGGAATATGGAACGTCGATTTTTAGTTCCACGTGGAACATCGCGTTTTTCAGACTCGCTTCGATGCTCACTGGATAGGTTTTCCAGCCGGCCAACGGACTGACGAGCGCGGGTCTTTTGAGCAGAAGTTCGGTGTGAATTTTTAGGTAAGCGTTGTGGGAAAGTCCTTCATGAGTCTCGAGAAAACTCAGCAAGACTCGCCGCAACAACGCGGGTGAAAGGTTTTCCTGCTCAAGCATTTCCAGCGCCAGGTACAGCCGCGACATATGGATGCCACGCGCCTCTCCATCGTCGAGGCTAACGCCAGCGTCGGCCTTTGCACTCAATCGCTGGCCATCGAACAAAACAGGAAGAGCAATACCGCACATGCCCACCCAATCGAGTGGCAGGGCTTGGCGTGAGGCCTGCGCGGCGATATCCGGCAGAGTCAGCGCATTCATGAGCAGGTCCATCGTGGGAGTTGATTTGGCATGTTATATTATAACAATCAAATCGACGATGCCTTTTTCGTGAACGAGTTTTCATCATGCACAGACGTCACCTGCTCAACCTGATTCTGGCCAGCGCAGCCTTTGCGTTACCTTTTGGTGTGTCGGCCACGCAAATTCGCAATGCACGACTGTGGCGTTCGGACGACAAGCTGCGACTGGTGTTCGATCTGAGCGGACCGGTGCAATACAAAACCTTTTCCCTGAGTGCTCCGGAGCGGCTGATCATCGATCTGAGTGGCGCCAACTTCAGTGGCGACTTCAGTCAGTTGGCGCTCGACAACTCGGTGATTCGCGCGATCCGTTCCGGGCATTTCGGTCAGGGTGACACGCGGATCGTCCTCGACCTCAGCGGCCCGGTGCAGCTCAACAGTTTCCTGCTGCCGCCACAGGATGGGCAGGGGCACCGATTGGTGCTTGATCTGAAGGCCATTGCACCGCTACAGATCGCGGCGGCGCCGTCGGAAAAACGCGAACCCATCACCGACAAGGCTCACCCCAAGCGCGACATCATTGTGGTGGTCGACCCTGGTCACGGCGGCAAAGACCCGGGCGCGGTCGGCGCCAAAGGCGAGCGGGAGAAAGACGTGGTGCTATCGATCGCCCAGTTGCTGGCCAAGCGGCTGAAGCGTGAAAAGGGCTTCGACGTGAAACTGGTGCGCAACGACGACTTTTTCGTCCCACTGCGCAAGCGCGTGGAGATCGCCCGCAAGCACAAGGCCGATATGTTCATTTCGGTCCATGCGGACGCGGCACCGCGTCTCACGGCTTCAGGTGCGTCGGTGTACTGCCTGTCCGAAGGCGGCGCGACCTCGGCCACGGCGCGCTTCATGGCGCAACGGGAGAACGGCGCGGACCTGTTGGGCGCCACCAGCCTGCTCAATCTCAAGGACAAGGATCCGATGCTCGCCGGGGTGATTCTCGACATGTCGATGAACGCCACCATCGCCGCCAGTTTGCAGTTGGGCAACACGGTGCTCGGCAGTCTGGCGGGCATTACCACGCTGCATCAGAAGCGTGTGGAACAGGCGGGTTTCGCCGTGTTGAAGTCGCCGGATGTGCCCTCGATTCTGGTGGAAACCGGCTTCATCTCGAACGCCCGCGACAGCCAGCGACTGGTGACAGCGCGGTATCAGCAGGCGGTGGCGGATGGTTTATTCGATGGCTTGCAGCGCTATTTCCAGAAAAATCCGCCGATGAACAGCTACATCGCCTGGCAGCAGGAGCAGAAAAAGGCACAGGCCTAGCAACCGGTCATCCGGCTACAGGTGAACTTCGCGCTGCTGCCCCCGGAGCTGGAGAACCGATTGATGGTTGTCCAGCCAACCCGGCGGTTGTAGCCGACCCACGCTTCGCCATCGGACGCGAGGCCGGTAAAGAACGTCAGTTGCCCATAACGGCTATTGGTCTGCGCCCAATAGCGTTTACCGGCCACTTCAAAGCCGCGCAAGTAGATCGTGCTACCGACGGTGTTAACGCTGTAGGCATTGCCGTCGGCATCCACGCAGGCCAGCAGATTGGCGCTGCGGGTGCATTTGGCCAGGCTGGGGATTTGTCCCCAGGCATTGACCGCGATCAGCAGCGAAAGGCTCAGCAGCGAGAATCTCAGGACGTTTCCCATGGCATTTCTCAAGGGGAGGACGGGTTAAAGCATCGTGCCCTTTGTTGTTGTGGGCAAGAGGGGGAGTGGCTTGTTTGTGTTGTTATACTATAACATAAATTAAGCCCGACATTGCGACCGGGCATCCCTGTGAGGAATACCTGATGCCCAATCGTCTCCCCGTGACCGTCCTGTCGGGCTTTCTCGGCGCCGGAAAAAGTACACTGCTGAATTACGTACTACGTAATCGCGATAATCTGCGGGTCGCGGTGATCGTCAACGACATGAGTGAGATCAATATCGATGGCAGTGAAGTTCAGCGCGATGTCAGCCTGAACCGTGCCGAAGAAAAACTCGTGGAAATGAGCAACGGCTGCATTTGCTGCACCTTGCGTGAGGATTTGCTCGAAGAAGTCAGCAAACTCGCCAGGGACGGTCGTTTCGATTATCTGCTGATCGAGTCCACCGGCATTTCCGAGCCGCTGCCCGTGGCGGAAACCTTCACGTTTCGCGATGAAGAAGGGCAGAGCCTGGCCGACATTGCGCGGCTCGACACCATGGTCACCGTGGTCGACGGCATGAACTTCCTGCTCGACTACCAGGCCGCCGAAAGCCTCGCTTCCCGTGGTGAAACCCTGGGCGAGGAGGACGAGCGCTCGATCACTGACCTGTTGATCGAGCAGATCGAATTCGCCGACGTAATTCTGATCAGCAAGATCGATTTGATCAGCAGCCGCGAACGCCAGGAGTTGATCGCGATCCTCGAACGGCTCAATTCCCAGGCCGAAATCATTCCGATGGTCATGGGCGAGGTGCCACTCAAGAAGATCCTCAACACCGGGCGCTTCGACTTCGAAAGAGCCGCTCAGGCGCCGGGATGGTTACAGGAAATGCGCGGTGAACACGTACCGGAAACCGAGGAGTACGGCATTGCCTCCACGGCTTATCGGGCGCGGCGACCGTTTCATCCGCAGCGTTTTTTCAGCTTCATCGATCGCCCGTGGGTGAACGGCAAACTGCTGCGCTCCAAGGGCTTTTTCTGGCTGGCCAGCAAACACATGGATGCCGGCAGCTGGTCCCAGGCTGGCGGCTTGATGCGTCACGGGTTTGCCGGGCGCTGGTGGCGTTTCGTGCCGAAAAACCAGTGGCCGCAAGACGAAGAAAGCACCACCGCGATTATGGAAAACTGGACGGCCGCCACCGGCGATTGCCGGCAGGAACTGGTGTTTATCGGCCAGAACATCGACTTTGCACAACTTACCGCCGAACTTGATAGCTGCCTGCTGACGGATGATGAAATGGCCCTGGGCGTCGAGGGTTGGCGGATGCTGCCCGATCCGTTCGGTCCCTGGTACGAAGAGGCGGCTGCCTGATGCTGGCGCCCAGTCTGAAGCTGCGACCGGTTATTGCTCAGGTTCAAGGTGAAACGCCAAAGGTGCTGACCGGGATTCTGGACGACGGTGTGAACCTCGCCCTTTGGCAACGCCAACTGCCGGCGCATATTGCTGATTTCGGTCGCTTGCTGTTGTCCCTGAACCAGCCGCTGGCGGAGTCGCTGTGCCTGGAAATGCCCAATGATGACGCCCCACCCAATCTCCGCGGTTTAGCCTCAGGCTTCAGCGACCTTGAAGGTTACGAAGGCTTTATCGCCGACGTTTCCTGGCTGGTCAGCGCGTTCGCCTGCCTGTTGGGCGCCCAACGCATCGGCCTGCGCTTGCGGGTGCTGGACAAAGCCATGTGCCCGCGTTTCCACGTCGATCATGTGCCGGTGCGGTTGATCACTACCTACGCAGGGGGCGGCAGCCAATGGCTGAAAGAAGGGGCGATGGATCGCCGCCAATTAGGCAAACCTGACGCCGAATCCCAGGATGATTCGCTGATCCAGCGTATCGCCAGCGGTGAAGTGGCGCTGCTTAAAGGAGAGAAGTGGCACGGCAACGAAGGCTTCGGCCTGATTCACCGTTCGCCGCAGCTGGCGCCGGGCGAGCGTCGTTTGATCCTGACCCTCGACTGGTTGGGCTGACAGCTCAAGGTTTGAGCCAGGTTCCCTGGCTCTGGGCTTCGCAAAACGGCTTCAGATACGCCGCATCGGTGGCCACGCCGTAATAGTGAATATCCTGCCGGTAAGGCATATTGGCGACTTGAGCGTTGCTGCATACCCCGAATGCGCCGGCGGGGCATTGGTCGACGTACTGCACCTCGACTTTCTGCCCGGCCAGATTCGGCTGGCAGAAGCCGTCGGCGAACAGTTTTTCCGGGATGTTGCGGTTCTGCTGGCAGACCTTCACGTCCAGCCGCGCTGCCGTACTATGTACCACGCAGGCCTGGGCCAGCGCTTCACCCGACGTGAGCGCCAGAAGCAACGACCATCCCATCAACCGCATCCTTTACCTCCTCAGAAAACTTCGACCATGTTGCAGAACATTCCCACCCACGTCATCGCCGGCCCGCTGGGTGCCGGCAAGACCAGCCTGATCAAGCACCTGCTGGCGCAGCGGCCGGCCGGTGAGCGCTGGGCGGTGCTGATCAACGAATTCGGCCAGATCGGCCTGGATGCTGCGTTGCTGACCCAGGACGCCGATGGTATCGCACTGGGGGAAGTGGCCGGGGGGTGTTTGTGTTGCGTCAATGGTGCGCCGTTTCAGGTCGGCCTCGGACGGTTGCTGCGCAAGGCACGACCGGATCGACTGTTCATCGAGCCGTCCGGACTGGGGCATCCGGCTCAGTTGCTCAGGCAATTGAGCGAGGCGCCGTGGCAAGGCGTCCTGGCGGTGCAGTCTTGCGTGCTGGTACTGGATGCCCGGGCACTCGCGGCCGGAAAACCGCTGCCAGCGGCGCAACAGCAAGCCTTGGACAGTGCCGGGTTGCTGTTGCTGAACAAGGCGGAAAGCCTGAACGACAGTGATCGCCAGCGAGTTGTCGCACAGTTGCCGTCGCGTCGTTTGTACTGGACGCAGCAGGCTGTTTTGCCGTTGAGTGAGTTACCGGGCCTCAAGGCTCAGGCTGTCGCGGGTGTGGATAACTTCATCGTGCCCAAGGGGCTGGCGCAGATGCCGGCCATCTGGACTGACCCTGCGCAGCCGATTTGCTTGAGTCAGGCGCAAGAGGGTGGCTGGAGCGTCGGCTGGCGCTGGCATCCGAGTCAGACATTCGATGCCGTGCTTGTCGGAAAGTGGCTTGAGAGCCTTGAATGGCTGCGGGCGAAGCTGGTTATCCACAGTGTCGAGGGCTGGGTGTCGGCCAACGCACTGGATAACTCGTTACTGGATTGGCAACCCAGCGAATGGCGACGGGATTCGCGCATCGAGCTGATTTTCAGTGAGGTACAGGGTGTTGAGTCACTGCAAAGAGATCTGGCCGATTGCCGGTCGGGGTGAAGATCAAAAGACCGCAGCTCCTATGGTGCGATCTTTTAATCTTCAGGGACGCCACTTGGTGTGTTCTTGCCGCCACTGGCTCAATTCAATCACCTCGGCGCTGGGTTTTGCGACTTCGACCACCGGCGGTGTGTCGTCGAATGGCATTGGATAGGGCGCGAGCTCGATGTGTGCGCTATGGGCGCCGAACTGAGTGATGGTGCCGTTGTGGCGGGTTTCGCCGGTCACGGTAAATTCGAAGTTATACACACGGGCCAGGCGCCGACGGCCGTTGGCGTCTTTAATGAAAGCGATCTTTTTCAAGGCTACGTTGCCGTCCAGCAGCTCGATCCGCAGCTTGGCGCAATGCTGCTGAACCCGCTCCAGTGCGCGTTCGCGCAAGCCGTGGTTGTGCCACAGCCATGCGCCACCGGTGGCGAGCAGCATCAGCACGAAGATATTTCCTAGGGTCAGCATCAACAGGGTGCTCCAACAAGATAGTGTCAGCTTAACTGCGTCTCTGGTCTGTCGTACAGGCTGCGTTTAGTCGCATACTGCGCGGCTCGAATTTCAATCGGTTTATGGAAAACTCACCGCATGAAACGTACGCCCCATCTGCTCGCCATCCAGTCCCATGTGGTGTTCGGCCACGCTGGCAACAGCGCCGCGGTTTTCCCGATGCAGCGGGTCGGGGTGAACGTCTGGCCACTCAATACCGTGCAGTTCTCCAACCACACGCAATATGGCCAGTGGGCCGGGGAAGTGCTGGCCCCGCATCAGATTCCGGAATTGGTGGAAGGCATCGCGGCGATTGGCGAACTGGGCAACTGCGACGCCGTGTTGTCCGGCTACCTCGGTAGCGCGGCCCAAGGGCGGGCGATTCTGGCGGGGGTGGAGCGAATCAAATCGATCAATCCCAAAGCCTTGTACCTCTGCGATCCGGTGATGGGCCATCCGGAGAAGGGCTGCAGCGTTCCAGCCGAAGTCAGCGATTTCCTGTTGGAAGAGGCTGCGGCGATAGCCGACTTCATGTGCCCGAATCAGCTGGAGCTGAACAGCTTCTCGGGGCGCAAGGCGCAGTCACTGTTCGATTGCCTGGCCATGGCGCGGGCGCTGCTGGCGCGCGGTCCGAAGGCGGTGTTGGTCAAGCATCTCGACTATCCCGGCAAACTGACGGATGGCTTCGAGATGTTGCTGGTGACCGCTGAAGGCAGCTGGCACTTGCGTCGGCCGTTGCTGGCGTTCCCGCGTCAGCCGGTGGGCGTTGGCGATCTGACTTCCGGGCTGTTCCTGGCGCGTGTGCTGCTGGGTGACAGTCTACTGAGCGCCTTCGAATTCACCGCGGCGGCGGTGCATGAAGTGCTGCTGGAAACCCAGGCGTGTGCCAGCTATGAACTGGAACTGGTGCGGGCGCAGGACCGGATCGCCCATCCGCGGGTGCGGTTCGAGGCGACCGCGATCAGTCTTTAAAAGCTTCGCGGGCAAGCCTCGCTCCTGCACAGGGATGGTGTATTACCCGTAGGATCGAGGCTTGCCCGCGAAAGCGATCTAAAGACCGAACACGTCAGGCGTCGCCCTTGATTTCCTGATAGCGCTTTTCCAGTTCCTGACGAATCTGCCGACGCTGCTGGGCTTGCATGTACCGACGCTTGTCTTCGCTGTTCTGCGGTTGCAGTGGCGGGACGGAGGCCGGTTTACGCTGGTCATCCACCGCGACCATGGTGAAGAAGCAGCTGTTGGTGTGGCGCACCGAACGCTCGCGAATGTTCTCGGTCACGACCTTGATGCCCACTTCCATCGAGGTATTACCGGTGTAGTTGACCGAGGCCAGAAAGGTCACCAGCTCACCGACATGAATCGGCTCGCGGAAGATCACCTGATCCACCGACAAGGTCACTACATAACGGCCGGCATACCGGCTGGCGCAGGCGTAAGCCACTTCATCGAGGTATTTGAGCAAGGTGCCGCCGTGGACATTGCCAGAGAAGTTGGCCATGTCGGGGGTCATCAATACCGTCATCGACAGCTGGGCGTTTCCGGGTTCCATAACGTACTCACGGGTTCAAGGCAGGGTTTGGGGGTTACACCTCTGTGGGTGCTTGTCGGTGTTTTTCAAACCAACAGTTATCGGGACGCCGGGCGGGGAGGCGCCGTCACGCCCGAAGCGATCTGTTTCCATATATTGCACCGTCTTTGCGGCGGAAGTCGTGGTGTTACCCTTCAAAAGCCCACCCCCGAAGGAGCCACACACCATGCATGCCATCAGTTTCATTCAGGATCTGGCAGTGATCATGTTGATCGCGGGTGTGGTGACCGTGCTCTTTCATCGTCTCAAACAACCGGTGGTGCTCGGCTACATCGTCGCCGGTTTCATTATCGGCCCGCACACGCCGCCCTTCGGCCTGATCCACGACGAAGAAACCATCAAGACCCTCGCCGAGCTCGGGGTGATTTTCCTGATGTTCTGCCTGGGGCTGGAGTTCAGCCTGCGCAAGCTGTTCAAGGTCGGCGCCACGGCGTTTATCGCGGCCTTCCTGGAAATCGTCCTGATGATCTGGATCGGCTACGAAATCGGCCGCTGGTTCGACTGGAATACCATGGACTCGCTGTTCCTCGGCGCGATCCTGGCGATTTCCTCGACCACCATCATCGTCAAGGCGCTCAACGACCTGAAGATGAAGAACGAGCGTTTTGCGCAGTTGATCTTTGGCGTACTGATCGTCGAGGACATCCTCGGTATCGGCATCATCGCCTTGCTGTCGAGCATCGCGGTCAGCGGCACGGTCAGTTCCGGCGAAGTCTTTTCCACCGTCGGCAAGCTTTCCCTGTTCATGATTGTCGCACTGGTCATCGGCATTCTGCTGGTGCCGCGACTACTGGCCTATGTGGCGAAATTCGAAAGCAATGAGATGTTGCTGATTACCGTGCTGGGCCTGTGTTTCGGCTTCTGCCTGCTGGTGGTCAAACTTGAATACAGCATGGTTCTCGGCGCATTCCTGATCGGCGCGATCATGGCCGAATCGCGCCAGCTGCTGAAGATCGAGCAGTTGATCGAGCCGGTTCGCGACCTGTTCAGTGCCATTTTCTTCGTCGCCATCGGCCTGATGCTCGACCCGATGATCCTGCTGCAATACGCCTGGCCGATTGCGGTGATCACTGTGGCGGTAGTGCTGGGCAAGATGCTGTCCTGCGGCCTCGGCGCGTTTATCGCCGGCAATGACGGACGCACCTCACTGCGCGTGGGGATGGGGCTTTCACAGATTGGCGAATTCTCTTTCATCATCGCCGCGCTGGGCATGACGCTGCAGGTCACCAGCAGCTTTCTCTATCCGGTGGCTGTGGCCGTCTCGGTGATCACCACGCTGTTGACGCCCTATCTGATCCGCGCGGCCGATCCGCTGTCGATCAAGCTTGCTGCCGTAATGCCGCAGCGTCTGGCTCGTGTGCTGGGGATGTATGGCGAATGGCTGCGCAGCATCCAGCCTCAGGGCGAGGGCGCGCTGTTGGCGTCGATGATTCGGCGGATTCTGTTGCAGGTGGGTGTCAATCTGGCGCTGGTGGTTGCGATCTTTTTATCGGGCGCCTTCTTCGCCGAGCGCATGTCCGTTTACCTGCAAGACTGGATCAGCGATCCGAGCTGGCAGAAGGCGTTGATCTGGGGCGGGGCGTTGCTGTTGTCGCTGCCGTTCCTGATCGCCGCCTATCGCAAGCTCAAGGCGCTGTCGATGCTGCTGGCAGAAATGGGGGTGAAGTCGGAGATGGCCGGTCGCCACACGCAGCGAGTGCGTCGGGTGATCGCCGAAGTGATCCCGATCCTCTCGCTGCTGGTGATTTTCCTGCTGCTGGCGGCCTTGTCGGCCAGTATTCTGCCGACCAACAAGTTGCTGGTGCTGATTGTAGTGGTCGCGGCCGCGGTGGCGGCGCTGCTCTGGCGCTGGTTCATCCGCGTGCATACGCGGATGCAGGTGGCCTTGCTGGAAACCCTGGATAACCACAAGGACTCCTCAAGCCACTGACGTTGCGCGTCTACAAAAAGTCGTGCAGGGGTGGATCAGCTTTCCAGCCAGACGTCCCGCGCCCAGTGCCAGACCGATTCCCAGGTTTCTTCGGCGAGTAACTCTTCTTCGGCCAGCCACAACACCACGGTGCCGTCTTCTTCGACGCAGTAGTAGTTGTCACCGTCCTGGCAGATCGGGATCAGGCTGCGATCAACACCAGCGTCCCAGGCGTTGGCGGCAACGTCCGGCAGGTAGGTGTGGGATTGCGGGTCGGTAACGGTCACCGGCTCCAGGCTGCCGTAGACTACATCGCTGACGGTCAGCAGGAATTCTCTGAATACGAAGGGAATGTCGATGAACAGTTGTTCTTCGATTTCTACCAGCAGATCTTCGTCGGGCAACTCCAAGGGGACCGGTACCGGTTCGTTGGCTTCACGCAGTTGTTCGATGATTTCTTCCACGTCCGGGATCCTCTTGCTTGATGGCGCGGTTTAGTTGGGGCGGTTTATACAGTAGCTCGCTATAGATGCAACCGTGAAATAGAAAACCCCGGCAGAGCCGGGGTTTTCATTACAGCATGCGAAACGCGGAGTTATCAGCCGTTCTGGCGGATACCTGCTACCAGCCAAGGCTGGTTTTCGCCCTGTGGACGTTCCATGTTCCAGCTTTCGCTGAACACTTCGCCCTGGTCGAAACGCGAGGTCTTCGACACGCCGCTGAAGGTCAGGGTGGCGATGGTCTTGTCCGCACGGTCATCAACGCCGTCCAGTTGTACCTGGAGGTTGTCGATGTAGGTCGACTGGAAGCCGTCGCCCAGGTCGGCACGTTCGCGCTTGAGGAACTCCAGCAACTGCGGGGTCACGAACTCGGCGATCTTGTCCATTTCGTTGGCGTCCCAATGTTGCTGCAGGGACTGGAAGTGGTTGCGGGCCGCTTCGACGAAGCGCTGTTCGTTGAACCAGGCCGGAGCATTGATCACCGGACGAGCGGCAGCAGGTGCAGCCGAACCGCCGAAGATCGAACCCATGGCGGGCTTCTGCTCGAATACTTCACGTTGCATCGGCGCGCCGGCCGGGGCCAGGTGCTCCTGCTGCTTGCGACGACGAGCGGCGATGAAGCGGAAGACCAGGAAGGCGATGACCGCCATGATCAGGATGTCGAAGAACTGCATGCCCTGGAAGCCGCCGCCCATGAACATGGAGGCCAGCAGGCCACCGGCCGCGATACCGGCCAGAGGGCCGAGCCAGCGCGAAGCACCGCCGGCCTTGGCGGCAGCGCCAGCGGCACCGGCCGCGCCGGCAGTGGCGGCTGCACCGCCCACGCCAGGAGAAGAAGGAGCCATTTGGCTGGTCTGGTGAGTCGGCGCAGCGCCGACACTCTTGCCGCCACCAAAGCGCTTGGCGTTGGCGTCCAGGCTCATCGTCAGGCCGATGCACAACGCCATGGCGATGCTAAGAAAACGTTTCATAAAGGGAATTCCCATTTGTGGATGGCACGCGCGCCATGTTGCACAGCTGAAGTGTCACTGGCTAGCGGCAGAGTGTTTCGGGCTTTTGCCTGACAGGTTCTGTTCAGGTTCAGTCAGTGCAATAGGGCCTGTTAACTTTGGTCTGTAGGAGGAGTGGATAAGTTCTGTAGGAAAGGCGACCAGCGCCACTGCGAGATCACCATGATAGATCGTTCCCACGCTCTGAACGCCACCCTGGACGCGGAGCGTCACGGGATGCATTCCCCACGCAGAGCGTGGGAACGATCATCACGCTTTAGATCGCTTCCAGCTTGGCGTAACCGAGCATCAGCCACTTGCTGCCTTCGCTGAAGTTCACCTGCACCCGCGCCTGAGCACCGGCGCCTTCGAAATTCAGGATCACACCGTCGCCGAACACCGAATGCCGCACAGTCTGACCGAGGCTGAACCCGGTGTCCGGGATCTCGCTGCCGCCGAACAGGCTGCTGGAGCTCTGCTGCTGGCCGCCGCCGAACGGACGGCTGACACTGTTGGACAGTCGCACTTCCTGGATCAGGCCTTTCGGCACTTCACGTACGAAGCGCGACACCTTGTTGTAGGTCTCGCTGCCGTACAAGCGTCGGGTTTCGGCATAAGTCAGCACCAGGTTCTGCATCGCCCGGGTGATACCGACATAGGCCAGACGACGCTCTTCCTCAAGGCGACCGGGTTCTTCCAGGCTCATTTTGTGCGGAAACAGGCCTTCTTCCATGCCCACCAGGAACACGTAAGGGAATTCCAGGCCCTTGGCGCTGTGCAGGGTCATCAACTGAATGCTGTCTTCGTGCTCGTCAGCCTGGGTGTCCCCGGCCTCCAGCGAGGCGTGGCCGAGGAATGCCGCCAGTGGCGATTGCTCTTCGTCCTCTTCTGGGTTTTCGAAGTTGCGCGCGGCGCTGACCAGTTCCTCAAGGTTTTCTACCCGGGCCTGGCCTTTCTCGCCTTTTTCCGCCTGGTGGTAGGCGATCAGCCCCGACTGCTCGATGACGGTCTGGGTCATCAGGTGCAGCGGCATTTCCATGCACTTGGCGGCGAGGTTCTCGATCAGCTCCATAAACGCCCCAAGGGCGCCGGCAGCGCGACCGGTCAGGCCCTTGTTGGCCACCAGCTGACGCATGGCTTCCCACATCGACACGTCGCTGTGGCGCGCATGATCGCGAATCGCTTCGACGGTTTTTTCGCCGATGCCACGGGCCGGAACGTTGATCACCCGCTCCAGGGCCGCATCGTTGCCACGGCCTTCCAACAAACGCAGGTAAGCCATGGCGTTCTTGATTTCTGCCCGTTCGAAGAAGCGCTGACCGCCATAAATGCGGTACGGGATGCGCTCGCGCAGCAAGGCTTCTTCCAAAACGCGCGATTGGGCGTTAGAGCGGTACAGAATCGCGATATCACTGCGAGCCAAGCCGGTTTTCAGCGCGCTTTCAATAGTTTCAACCACGTAGCGTGCTTCATCGTGTTCGTTGAACGCGGCGTACAGATTGATCGCTTCGCCTTCGCCACCATCGGTCCACAGCTCTTTGCCCATGCGCCCGGTATTGTTGGCGATCAGGGCGTTGGCGGCCTTGAGGATCCCGGCGGTGGAGCGGTAGTTCTGCTCCAGACGAATGATCTCGGCATCCGGGAAGTCGTCGGAATACTGATAGATGTTCTCGATTTTCGCGCCGCGCCAGCCATAGATCGACTGATCGTCGTCGCCGACCACCATCAGGCTGTCGCCGCCCTTGGCCAGCAGACGCAACCAGGCGTACTGCACGGCGTTGGTGTCCTGGAACTCGTCCACCAGAATGTGCCGGAAGCGCTTCTGATAATGGGCGAGCAGGCCCGGGTGGTCGCGCCACAGATCGAGGGCGCGCAGCAGCAGTTCGGAGAAGTCGATGACGCCGGCGCGCAGGCACGCAGCCTCGTAGGCTTCATAAATGCTGCGCATGGTCGCCAGGAACAGATCGCCGCTGGCTTGAATATGTTGCGGACGCAGACCTTCGTCTTTCTGCCCGTTGATGAACCACTGGGCCTGCCGGGCCGGCCAGCGTTGCTCGTCCAGGCCCAGTTCGCGGATCACCCGCTTGACCAGCCGTTGCTGGTCATCACTGTCGAGAATCTGGAAGGTCTGGCTCAGGCCCGCTTCCTGCCAGTGCGCCCGCAATAAGCGGTGCGCCAGGCCGTGGAAGGTTCCGACCCACATGCCGGCCGGGTTGATACCCATCAGCTGCTCGATGCGATGACGCATCTCGGCAGCGGCCTTATTGGTGAAGGTCACCGACAGAATGGAGTGGGGCGAGGCGTTTTCGACCTGGATCAACCAGGCGATACGGTGCACCAGCACTCGGGTTTTACCGGAGCCAGCACCGGCCAGGACCAACTGACGACCCACGGAGGCAGCTACGGCCTGGCGTTGGGCATCGTTGAGGGAGTTCAGCAGAAGGGAGAGATCATCGCGCATCGAGGCATTCTAGGGTGCGCCGTCACACCGGGCAAACCGAGCTTTGCATTAGCCGATGAAAGAAGCACCGATGACGACCGGTCGGTCACTGGCTGCGAGCAGGGGCGGGGCTCGTCTGGATGCTTTTGCGCCGGATGCGGGCGACTAAAACTTTTGTCTATTTTATGACCTGAGGCAGTTTGGTCCGGGCATTTGCTTGTGTATGCTCCGTCCACAATTCGGGCTCGCATGCTCAACTATAAGAACAAGAACATTGCCTATGACCCTCAGTTCCGACCTGTCGGGCCCCTCTGTGGAGCCTCGGGCTATCCGCAAACAATACGCCATGGAGATGGCGGTCGAACGCACGCGTCTGCTGTACCAGGGCTCGCTGTTGCCGACGCTATTCATGTTGATCAACGGTCTGGTCTGCGCCGGGTTGCTCTGGAGCCCGCAGCGTTACTTCGTGGTCAGCGTCTGGCTGATCTGGTTGTTGTCGCTGGTGGCGTTGCGAGTGATTCAGGTCGCGGCCTTCGATTCGGCGATTCCCAACCGTCAGGCCCATCCGATCTGGCGTCGCATGTTTCTGCTCGGTTCGGCGATGACCGGCCTGACGCTGGCCGGTGCCGGTATCGCGCTGGTGCCCGCTGACAATTTCATCCAGCAAGCCTGGGTGTTCGGCCTGATCGGCGCCGCAGCCCTCTCGGCCAGCGTCGCTTATGCGGTCAGCCTGCCAGCATTTCTATCCTTTACCTTGCCCTGTCTGTTGCCCGCCATCGGCTATCTGTTCTGGGGCGGCGATGAACAGGAGCAGGGCTGGGGCTGGTTCGGGCTGATTCTTCTGGGCTCGTTGAGCGTGGTCGCCTGGCAGGTCAATCGGTTGATCGATCAGGGTTTGTTGCGGCGTTTTCAAAATCAGGCGCTGATCGAACACTTGCAGCAGGCGCAAAGTCGCAGCGAGCAACTCAATCACGAACTGGCCAAGGAAATCGACCAGCGTCGTCGCGCCGAAGACGAATTGCGCGAAACCCAGGTCGACCTTGAAAACCGGGTTGCCCAACGCAGTCTGGAGCTGGATGCGGCCAACCAGGCCTTGAGCAAGAGCGAAGCGCGGCTGGCGCTGGCGTTGAAAGCGAGTGAACTTGGTTTGTGGGACTGGAACCTGCAGACCGACGAAGTTCATCACACTCAGCTCCAGGAGTTGTTCGGGCTGGAGCCGGAATACGTGACAGCGATGCTCCGCCACCTCAAGCCGAGGCTGCATCCCGACGACTTGCCAGCACTGAAGCGGGCGCTGGTCGAGCATTTGAAGGGCCGTACCGAGGATTATCAGATCGAGTACCGGGTGCGACATGGCGATGGCCATTGGGTCTGGATCGAGGACCGAGGTCGAGCGGTCGAGCGTAGTGAAAACGGCCGGGTGATCCGCATGGTCGGCACCCGCCGCGATATCAGCGCCAGCAAGCACCTGGAAGAACAGCGCCAACTGGCGGCGACGGTGTTTGAGGCGGCCAGCGAAGGCATCGTGATTTTCGACCCGAACTACGCGCTTATCGCGGTCAATCAGGCTTTCAGTCGGGTGACTGGCTATGAAATCGACGACATGCTTGGGCGTAACGTGGTCGATTTGCCTTGCAGCCGCGACGCCCGTCGGCATTACGCAGCGATTCGTCAGGCGCTGGAGCAGCACGGTAGTTGGCAGGGCGAGTTGGTCGAGACCCGCAAGAATGGCGAGTTGTATCCGCAGTGGCTGCAACTGAATGCCGTGCGCGATTTGCGGGGAAATGTCAGTCATATCGTCGGCTTCTTCGCCGACCTGTCCGCTCGGCGTGAATCCGAAGAGCGTATGCGCTACCTCGCCCATTACGACGAACTCACGGGGCTGGCCAACCGTTCGTTGTTCCGGGAACGGCTGCACGAGGCTCATCAGCGGGTGCGCCAGGGCGGTCGCCGCAGCCTGGCGTTGCTGCACATCAATCTGGATCGCTTCAAACTGCTTAACGACAGCCTCGGTCACGAAATCGCCGATCAGCTGTTACAGAAAATGGCCCGGCGCTTGGTCAATGCGTTGCCGGAAGCGGACACCATCGCCCGGTTGTCCGGCGATGAATTTGCGGTGCTGTTCGACGCCTACGGCAACCTGTCGAGTCTGGCGCGCGTGGCGACCCGATTGTCGACCAAGCTGCGTTTGCCGATCACCGTCGAGGGGCATGAACTGGTGATGAGCGCGTCCATGGGCATCAGCCTGTTGCCGGACACCGCGCGGGAGATTTCCGCGCTGGTCAGCCAGTCGAACATGGCCATGCAGCATGCCAAACACTTGGGCGGCAACAACTTCCAGTTCTACACGGACAGCCTGCAGGCCAGCACGCTCGAGCGTTTGCAGCTTGAGAACCAATTGCGCAAAGCCATCGAAGAAAAGCAGTTGAAGGTGTTTTATCAACCGAAACTCTGCCTCGCCACCGGCCGGCTGAATGCCGCCGAAGCGCTGGTGCGCTGGAATCACCCGACCCTTGGCCAGGTACCGCCGGGGGATTTCATCGGTCTGGCCGAGGAAACCGGCCTGATCAACGCTATCGGCGAGTTCGTATTACGTCAGGCCTGTTGGCAAGCCTGCGAATGGCAGCGTCAGGGGCTTGAGCCGATTCGGGTGTCGGTCAATCTGTCGGTGCATCAGCTGCGTCAGGGGAAACTGGTCAGCCTGGTGCGTCAGGTGCTGGAGGAAACCGGTCTGGCGCCACGCTACCTGGAACTGGAACTTACTGAAAGCCAGTTGCTGGACACCGTCGAGCACATCATCGCGACCTTCCAGCAATTGCGCGATCTGGGGGTGAAGCTGGCGATCGACGATTTTGGTACCGGGTATTCGTCTCTGAGCTACCTCAAACGTATTCCTGTGGATTACGTGAAGATCGATCAGGCATTTATCCGTGGTCTGGGAGAGAGCAGCGAGGACGCGGCGATCACCCGGGCGATTATTGCCATGGCCCACGGCCTGTCGTTGAAAGTGGTGGCCGAAGGCGTCGAACGGCCGGAGCAGCTGGAGTTTCTGAAGGTCGAGCGTTGTGATGAAGTGCAGGGTTATTGGATCAGTCGTCCGGTTGAGGCTACTGACCTGGCTGAGCTGTTGCGCGCGGACGAAAAAACCTCGTAGGTGCTACATGGAGCATATGTCGCGTGATATGGGGACATTGAGTTACGCATTGAGCAGGCAAAAAGCCGATTCATGTAGTATAACTACAAGCGTGCTACATCCCCGGCACCTGCCAATGACAAAGAGTCCAGCCCCTTGAATCTGCTGCAACACATCGCCCAGTCACGCCACCTGTTACGCAAGTCGGAGCTCAAGGTCGCCGACCACGTGCTGCTTGATCCTGCGGCGGTGATGCACAGTTCCATGGCCGACCTGGCCCACAGCGTAGGCATCAGCGAGCCGACCATCGTGCGGTTTTGCCGCGCCATCGGTTGCTCCGGGTTCCAGGATTTGAAACTGAAGCTGGCGCAGAGCCTGGCGGCCGGCGCGAGCTTCGGGCAATTCGCGATCCATGAAGACGATTCGGTTGCCGACTACAGTCTGAAAATCTTCGACACCACCCTGCACACCCTGATGGAAGTTCGCGAGAAACTTGATCCGGTAGCGTTGCAGAAAGCCGTGACCGCGATGTCCCAGGCCCAGCGTGTCGAGTTCTACGGCTTCGGTGCGTCGGGTGCGGTGGCAGCGGATGCCCAGCACAAGTTCTTCCGTTTGTTGCTGACTGCGGCGGCGTATTCCGACCCGCACATGCAGGCGATGTCGGCGGTGACCTTGAAGCCGACCGACGTGGCGATCTGCATTTCTCAGTCCGGTCGCTCAAAGGACCTGTTGATCACCGCCAATCTTGTGCGCGAAAGCGGCGCCACGCTGATCACCCTGTGCCCGAGCCAGACACCGTTGGCCGAGCTGTCGACCGTTAACCTGGCGATCGACGTGCACGAAGACACTGAAATCTACACGCCGCTGACGTCGCGCATCGCCCACCTGGTAGTGATCGATGTGTTGGCGATGGGCGTGGCCATGGCTCGTGGGCCGAGCCTGGTCAATCACCTGAAGAGCGTCAAGCGCAGCCTTCGCAGCTTGCGGTTGTCGCCAAAGTCAGTAAAAGCGCTGGACGATTAAGATCAAAAGATCGCAGCCTTCGGCAGCTCCTACAAGGGAATGTGTTTACTTGTAGGAGCTGCCGAAGGCTGCGATCTTTGCTTTTACAATTTTAACCTCCCTGTAACCCTCCCGCCGCCAAACCGTCATCCCCCGCGCCTATCTTGAAACTCCCGTACTCGCCTTGGGAGACTCGAAATGGCCCAGCCCTACGAAGAACGCAACAGCGCCGTCAAAACCCGTCGTCAGCAAGAAGACCAGCGCCGCATGGAATTTCGCCGCGCCATCGAAGATCGCTGCGAGCGCCGCCAGCTTCTGGCCGAAATCGGCGAATTTCCCGACGACCTCGAGCTCAACTACTGGCAGGCAGCACCGGTAACTTCCCGTCGAAACGCTCAACCAGTGCGCTGATTTGTGCCCGTTCGCTGCGGATAAACGCAAGGAATGCGTGGGCCACCGGCGATAGCCGTTTGGCCTTGGCCTGCACCAGGCACCAGCTACGCAGCAGCGGCAGCTCTTCGACCGGCAGCTCAATCAGGGCGCCGGTCGCCAATTCAAGGTTCAGGGCATGGCGCGTCAATAGCGCCAGGCCCAGACCCGCCAGCACGCATTCACGCTGAGCTTCCGCCGACGCGACCTCCTGGGTCTGGGTGAAGTGCACGCGCTTCTCTTTGAAATACTCCTCGCAGGCCAGTCGCGTGCCGGAACCGGGTTCGCGCAACAGCAGCGTGTAGGGTTCCAGATCCTGCAAGCGCAGCGGCCCCATGTGGCACAGCGGATGATCCGGCGGCGCCACGGCTACAATCGGGTTGTTGAGGAACGGCAGAAACTCCAGCCCCATGTCCTGTGGAACCATCGACATGATCACCAGATCATCACGGTTATCCGACAGGCGCCGGATAACCTGGCCGCGGTTGACCACCGTCAGGTGCAGGTTCACTTCCGGGTGCTGGCGCTTGAACGCGGCAAACAGGTGCGGCACGAAATACTTGGCGCTGGATTCCACCGCCAGTTTCAGCTGACCCTGCAATGAACCTTGCATGTCCGACAGCTGCATATCGAGGTTTTCCAGGCGGCCGAAAATATCCCGGCTGGCGCGCTGCAGCGCTTCGGCCGCCTCGGTCATGTAGAGTTTTTTGCCGACGTAATCGAACAAGGGCTGACCGATCAGCTCTTCGAGTTGACGAATCTGTAGGCTCACGGCAGGTTGTGTGAGAGACATTTCGTCGGCAGCGCGGCTGTAGGACCTTAAATCGCACACCTCATTGAAGATCTGCAATTGACGCAATGTCATACGCATCAATGACTTACGCATTTTCTATAAATCCTGAGCGAAGGCCGATGGCTCAACTATAAGTCTTTGCTTATGCCTGACCCAATTATTATTCATTTTTGTTAATCCCTTGCGAGAGCTAGTGTGGAGCTGCGACTGAATTGAAACATTTGGTCACGCGTCGACCTGTCTAATCGGGTCGTGGGTGCCACCGGCTCAAGGGAACCTCCAAGTGATAAAAAAGATCCTGATTGCCAACCGTGGTGAGATTGCCGTACGAATCGTGCGCGCCTGCGCCGAGATGGGCATTCGCTCGGTCGCGATCTATTCCGACGCCGACCGTCATGCCTTGCATGTGAAGCGTGCGGACGAGGCCCACAGCATCGGTGCCGAGCCACTGGCCGGCTACCTGAACCCGCGCAAGCTGGTGAACCTGGCGGTGGAAACCGGTTGCGATGCGTTGCACCCTGGTTACGGCTTCCTTTCGGAAAATGCCGAGCTGGCGGACATCTGCGCCGAACGCGGAATCAAATTCATCGGCCCGTCGGCGGAAGTCATTCGCCGCATGGGCGACAAGACCGAAGCGCGACGCAGCATGATCAAGGCCGGCGTGCCGGTCACCCCGGGCACCGAAGGCAACGTGTCGGGCATCGAAGAAGCCCTGACCGAAGGTGACCGTATCGGTTACCCGGTGATGCTCAAGGCCACCTCCGGTGGCGGCGGCCGCGGCATTCGTCGTTGCAACAGTCGCGAAGAACTCGAACAAGCCTTTCCGCGAGTGATTTCCGAAGCCACCAAGGCGTTCGGTTCGGCGGAAGTGTTCCTGGAAAAATGCATCGTAAACCCGAAACACATCGAAGCGCAGATCCTCGGCGACAGCTTCGGCAACGTGGTGCACCTGTTCGAGCGTGATTGCTCGATCCAGCGTCGCAACCAGAAGCTGATCGAGATCGCTCCGAGTCCGCAACTGACCCCGGAACAGCGCGCCTACATCGGCGACCTGTCGGTGCGTGCAGCCAAGGCCGTGGGTTACGAGAACGCCGGCACCGTGGAGTTCCTGCTCGCCGAGGGCGAGGTGTACTTCATGGAAATGAACACCCGGGTGCAGGTGGAACACACCATCACCGAAGAAATCACCGGCATCGACATCGTTCGCGAGCAGATCCGTATCGCGTCCGGTTTGCCGCTCTCGGTGAAACAGGAAGACATCCAGCACCGCGGTTTCGCGTTGCAGTTCCGGATCAACGCCGAAGACCCGAAAAACAACTTCCTGCCGAGCTTCGGCAAGATCACCCGTTACTACGCGCCCGGCGGTCCGGGTGTGCGCACCGACACAGCGATCTATACCGGCTACACCATTCCGCCGTTCTACGATTCGATGTGCCTGAAACTGGTGGTCTGGGCGCTGACCTGGGAAGAGGCGATGGACCGTGGCTTGCGTGCCCTGGACGACATGCGTCTGCAAGGGGTCAAGACCACCGCCGCGTACTACCAGGAAATCCTGCGTAACCCGGAATTCCGTAGCGGCCAGTTCAACACCAGCTTCGTTGAAAGCCACCCTGAACTGACCAACTACTCGATCAAGCGCAAACCCGAAGAGCTGGCCCTGGCCATCGCCGCCGCCATCGCCGCCCACGCAGGCCTGTGAGGAATATGACAATGTCCAAGAAGATCCATGTAACTGACACAATCCTGCGCGACGCCCACCAATCGCTGCTCGCCACCCGCATGCGCACCGAAGACATGCTGCCGATCTGCGACAAGCTCGACAAAGTCGGCTACTGGTCGCTGGAAGTCTGGGGCGGCGCGACCTTCGATGCCTGCGTACGCTTCCTGAAAGAAGACCCGTGGGAGCGTCTGCGCCAACTGCGTGCCGCGTTGCCCAACACGCGTCTGCAAATGCTCCTGCGTGGCCAGAACCTGCTGGGTTACCGCCATTACAGCGACGACGTGGTCAAAGCCTTCGTCGCCAAGGCCGCGGTCAACGGCATCGACGTGTTCCGCATCTTCGACGCCATGAACGACGTGCGTAACCTGCGAGTCGCCATCGAAGCGGTGAAGGCTGCTGGCAAACACGCCCAGGGCACCATCGCCTACACCACCAGCCCGGTGCACACCATCGAGGCTTTCGTGGCGCAAGCCAAGCAAATGGAAGCCATGGGTTGCGACTCTGTGGCGATCAAGGACATGGCCGGTCTGCTGACCCCGTACGCCACTGGCGAACTGGTCAAGGCACTGAAAGCCGAGCAGTCGCTGCCGGTGTTCATCCATTCCCACGACACCGCCGGCCTGGCTGCGATGTGCCAACTCAAGGGCATCGAAAACGGCGCCGACCATATCGACACCGCGATCTCCAGCTTCGCCTGGGGCACCAGCCACCCGGGTACCGAGTCGATGGTCGCCGCCCTTAAAGGCAGCGAGTTCGACACCGGCCTGAACCTGGAACTGCTGCAAGAAATCGGCCTGTACTTCTACGCCGTGCGCAAGAAGTACCACCAGTTCGAAAGCGAATTCACCGCCGTCGACACTCGCGTGCAAGTCAACCAGGTTCCGGGCGGGATGATTTCCAACCTGGCCAACCAGTTGAAAGAGCAGGGCGCCCTGAACCGCATGAGCGAAGTGTTGGCGGAAATCCCGCGCGTTCGTGAAGACCTCGGCTTCCCTCCGCTGGTGACCCCGACCTCGCAGATCGTCGGCACCCAGGCGTTCTTCAACGTGCTGGCCGGCGAGCGCTACAAGACCATCACCAACGAAGTGAAGCTTTACCTGCAAGGCGGCTACGGCAAGGCGCCGGGCACTGTGAACGAAAAGCTGCGTCGTCAGGCCATCGGCAGCGAAGAGGTGATCGACGTGCGTCCGGCCGATCTGCTCAAGCCGGAAATGACCAAGCTGCGTGCCGAAATCGGCGCCGTGGCCAAGTCTGAAGAAGACGTGCTGACCTACGCCATGTTCCCGGACATCGGCCGCAAGTTCCTCGAAGAACGCGCAGCCGGCACCCTGACCCCGGAAGTGCTGCTGCCGATTCCGGAAGCGGGCGGTGTGGCTTCGGCCGGTGGCGAAGGTGTGCCGACCGAGTTCGTCATTGACGTTCACGGCGAAACCTACCGCGTCGACATCACCGGTGTCGGCGTCAAGGCTGAAGGCAAGCGCCACTTCTACCTGTCCATCGACGGCATGCCGGAAGAAGTGGTGTTCGAACCGCTCAACGAATTCGTCAGCGGCGGCAGCAGCAAGCGCAAGCAAGCCACTGCACCAGGCCACGTCAGCACCACCATGCCGGGCAACATCGTCGATGTGCTGGTCAAGGAAGGCGACACCGTGAAAGCCGGCCAGGCCGTGCTGATCACCGAGGCGATGAAGATGGAAACCGAAGTCCAGTCGGCCATCGCCGGTAAAGTCACCGCCATCCACGTGGCCAAGGGCGACCGGGTGAACCCGGGCGAGATCCTGATCGAGATCGAAGGCTGATTTAACAGCCTCGATATAACGCTTTAACCTCGGGGGGGCATGTGCTCCCCTTTTTTTTGCCCTGGATTTGTGAGGGATTAGAAACTCATCCGCCATTGACCTGTTACGCCATGGCTTCGACTGTCTGTGCCGATCTCACCGTTGAGGCTTACGCCTAGAGTATGTTTGGCTGACAAACCAAGGTCTAGACCGGTAACCAGCTTCAGGCTGTCACGATCCAGTGGGGCGCCGGAAACGGTGAAGTTTTTCCCGCCCGTTGCCAATCGTTGGCGGGTGTCGCTCTCGATATCCCCGTAAGTGTGTTTCCAGCCGGCACTGAATCGCGGCGTCAGTTGCATGCCGTTATCGAGTGTGTTGATCTTCGCCAGTCGCAGGCCTAATGTGCTGTTGAGGTTGTTTTGGGTTTGGCCGTGGACTTTCAGCGCTGCGGCGCCACCTTTTTCCGTGTAGCCGTCACGCTGATAGCGTTGATAGCCAAGGCTGGCAAACGGTTCGATGCTGACATTTGCTCGGCTCAGGTTGTAACCCACTTCCGCAAAGGCCTGCTGAGTGCTGGCATCGTAACGGCCTTCGGGACGGTCGCTAAAACCGTTGAAGACAATCCGGCGTTTAGTGCTGCCGTCGTGATTGCTATAAGTCGCCCCCAGGCGTAGCGACATGGGGCCACTCTGGCGTAGGGCATATGCGCCGATGTGCCAGCTGTCGAGATCGCCGTCGAGTTCGCGACTGTCCAGGCGAGTTTCGGATTTGCCACCCATCACACCGATGCGCCATTCCTCATCAATGCCCCAATCCGCGCCCAAAACGAGACCTTTGGTGGAGTGTTGCAAGGCATCGTGGTCGCGATCCAGCGTTCCGCCGTGGCCCAAGGCTTGTAACCAGACTCTGCCGTTTTCTTCGCTGCCGGCGGCGAGGCGTGGTGCGTTGGTTTGACTGCCGGGTTTGTTGTAAGCGCTGGCGCTGTCCAATTGGCGCATCGCCGAAAGCAGGGTGGCGCTGACAGGACTGTCACTGTTCAGGGTTGCCTTGGCGAGGTTTGCGTTGTTGCCGCCGGCCAGCAGCTCGATGGTCCGTGAAGCGGTTTCCTTGTTGGAGGCGAGCAGGGCTGTAACGGCGGCGTTGGATGGCTGTTGAGTCGCGGGGGTGTTTTCCGTGCGGGTTGGCGACGGCGTCGCTGCACCGACTTTTGGCTCCTCCAGACTGCGGGCAAATTCTCGACCGTTTTCGGTAGTTGCAACACTCTCGATTGGCACTTCGTTGCGAGCGTAGGTCAGGATGACTTCTCCCTCGGGGTACTTCACGGTAGGGGTCATGAACGCGAGGTTGTTTTCAACGGCGCCGAATTCGCCCTTGATATTGGCGGCCCTGATGATGGTGTACTGGCTGCTTTGCGGGTAGTCACCGGGTACAGCGACGATCTTCAGGGTTGCGCCGCCGAGGCTGGCGGTGCCACCGACATCGATAGTCTCGCCAGGAGCGTCGGCAGTGATTCCATAGACCAATACCGCCGTGCTGGACAGGTTCAGGTCTCCTGCAACCTTAGGTGCGCCGTACACGTGGTCCACGGAAAAACGTCCCCGGACGTTCAATGCGCCGATCGCGCCGCTACCGGCGAAATGGCCATTTTCGTGAACGTCGACGGTGCCCGCAATGCTCCCCAAGTTGGTCAGATCCCCACCAGAGAGCACATTGGCACTGGCTCCGATCTGGCCTTTATTGATGAATATGCCTTCGGTCAATGCACGACCAGTGATATGTCCTTCATTAGTGAATGTGGCCTTGGAGCGAACCAGAACCCCAATACTGAAGTCTGCGTCTCCATTGCGTGTCCAGGTTCCCTGTTTGACCTCCAGCCCCAGGAAGTTCCGGGATTCGCCCAGCGTGCCCTCCTTTGCATCGAGTTGCAGAACGTTTTCGCCACCACCACCGTCCACCAGCCCGGCGAATCCGCCTCTGGGCAGCACAATGACCAAATCATTCCGGTTGTCCCGTTGCAGGGAAGCGCCGTCCTTTACCTTGAGTTTACTTTTGACTTCGGTCTTGACGGTCTTCGGATCACTGATGAAAGCGTCAAGTATCGCTATCAGTTCATCGGGTGTTTCAGCGGGATTTGTAGAGAAGTCGAATGCCATCTGCTGGGCAATTGCGAAATCGGTGCAACCCAACGCAAGCGCAATGGCCAACGCCAGATGTTGTGGTCGGTATTTGTGTTGAACGGGCATCGAGTTTGGCCTCTTTTGACAGGAGGCCAAACTCTAAGAGGGAGGCTATAGGTGCCGATGTCAGCTGCTTCCGGCGAGCTTGCGGGGGATGTCAGAAGGTTGTGTAGAAAATTGCCAGCCGTTTGAGAGAGGCTGTTTTTACCCGTTCGAGCTGATGCTTTTTCCTACAAAGAATCAAGATGCGGGGGGGCTATCGCGCCCTCAGAAACGCAGCTGCCGAACGTTGAAGATCAAAACGTCGCAGCCTTCGGCAGCTCCTACCGGCTCACATACGCCTTCCCGTAATGCCGCTCCATCCGCGCCTGAATCAGCTCCAGTCCAATCGACATCAGCCAATAAATAACCGCCGCCGTCGTCAGCATTTCGATATAGCGATAGCTCGAGCGCCCGTACGATTGCGCCAGGAACATCACTTCCCAAACCCCCATCACCGAGATCAGTGATGAGTCCTTGAGCATGGAGATGAACTGGTTGGTGGTGGGCGGGATGATGGTGCGCATGGCTTGGGGCAGGGTGACGCGCCAGAAGATCACGGTTTCGCGCATGCCCAGGGCCAGCGATGCTTCGCGTTGGCCGTGGGGAACGCCGAGGATGCCGGCGCGGAAAATTTCGCTCAGGTACGCGCCGTAGTTCAGCGACAGGGCGATGATGCCGGCGGCGATGGCGCCCGGCACGACGCCCAATTGCGGCAAGCCGAGGTAGATCAGCAATATCTGGATCAGCAGCGGCGTGCCGCGAAAGAACGAGGCATAGAAGCTTGCGATGCCGAACGCCACGGCGCTTTTCGACAGTCGAGCCAGGGCCGTGATGAAGCCCAGCAGCGACGAAGCCACAATCGAGCACAGGCATAAAAACAGCGTCAGCGCCGCGCCTTGCAGAAAGCCGTTGGGCGCCAGGTGCAGGCCGATCAGGTTCGGCAGTTTGTCGAGGATGATCGAGAACTTCAGGTCGAAGCTCAGGAAGAAACTGGCGAACAAGCCGAACATCGCTGCCCAGGTCAGGTACAGCCGGGTGCGGAAGCCGAAGGCTCGTTGCAGTAATGACTCAACCACCGGTTGCGGTGGCTGAGGAGGTTTGGGGAAAGAAGTCATTTGCTGATGTCGGCGCCGATCCATTTTTGCGACAGCTTGCTCAAGGTGCCGTCCTGTTTCAACTGAGCGAACACTTCACGCACTTTGGCGTCCCACTGGGCGTCGCCTTTTTCGATGGCCACCGAGTTCGGCTCCGAGTACAGCGGCTGGCCGGCGAGTTTGAAGCGCTTGTCTTCGTTCAGGCGCGGTTGCGCGGTGACGAGGTTGGTGAGGATCGCGTCCAGACGCACGCCAGCGCCCAGGCCCAGATCCTGGAACGCTACGTTGTCGGTGTCATACGGGGCGATCTGCACGTTCTCGAACGGATATTGCAGTTGGGTGTCTTCGGCCCCTTCGATCACCAGGTTTTTGTTCAGGTAGCTTTCATAGCTGGAGGCGCTGGTGAGGCCGACTTTCTTGCCGCTCAGGTCCTTGGCGCTGTGGATGCTATCGTCCTTGGCATTGACCACGATCACGGCGGGGGAGGCGTAGTACTCGACCGGGAAGTCGAAGACTTCGGCGCGGGCCTTGCTCGGGGTCATGGAGCAGATGCAGATGTCGTAACGCCCGCTCCAGCGGCCGGCGGCGATCACATCCCAGGACGGCGTCTCGAGGCGCAGCTTGACGCCCAGCTTATCCGCCACGGCCTTGGCCACCTCAACGTCGAAACCGTCGAGCTGGTTTTGATCGTTGAGGAACGAGAAGGGTGGATAGCTTTCCATCAACACACCGACCAGTTCTTTCTTTTGTTCGATGCGATCCAGAGTGGCGCCCGCAAAGACTTGGGTGGAGGCAGCCAGTATCGTCAGGCCCAGGGCCAGCAGCGGTTGAAATTTCACAGTTGATCCCTGAAAAAAGAGGTTGTTATTAACCGTATGGTGCGCATTAAATAGTTATAAGAACGACTCTGATAGTGAGTTATTTTCATAAGCTTATGAGTGAAAAGCATATGGGCGCAAACAGCACGGTAATTCTGGATGGCGGCATGGGTCGGGAGCTGCAACGCCGAGGGGCGCCGTTCCGGCAACCCGAGTGGTCGGCATTGGCCTTGAGCGAGGCGCCACAAGCCGTGGAGGCAGTGCACGCGGCTTATATCGGAAGCGGTGCCAACGTGATCACCAGCAACAGTTACGCGGTGGTGCCGTTCCACATTGGCGAGGAGCGTTTTGCGGCTGAAGGCCAAGCCCTTGCGGCGTTGGCCGGCGAGCTGGCTCGGCGTGCAGTCGATGCTTCGGGCCAACCGGTGCGCGTGGCCGGTTCATTGCCGCCGTTGTTCGGCTCCTATCGCCCGGACTTGTTCGACGCTGCTCGGGTGACTGAACTGCTGACCCCTCTGGTCAATGGCCTGGCGCCTCATGTCGACCTGTGGCTGGCCGAAACCCAGAGCTCGATCGTCGAAGCACGGGCGATCCATGCCGGGCTGCCGAAGGACGGCAAACCGTTGTGGCTGTCGTTTACCTTGAAGGATGAAGACACCGACGAAGTGCCACGTTTACGCTCCGGTGAGCCGGTGGCTGAGGCCGCCGCGGTGGCGGCTGAGTTGGGTGTCGAGACGTTGCTGTTCAACTGCAGCCAGCCGGAAGTGATCGGTGCGGCGATTGATGCGGCGCGGGAAACCTTCGAGCGTTTGGGGGTAAAGATTCACATTGGCGCATACGCCAATGCCTTCCCGCCGCAGCCGAAAGAGGCCACGGCCAACGACGGTCTGGACCCGTTGCGTGATGATCTCGACCCGCCGGGTTATCTGCAGTGGGCGGCCGATTGGCGCAAGCGCGGGGCCAGCCATTTGGGCGGGTGCTGCGGGATCGGGCCGGAGCATATTGCGGTGTTGGCGCAAAAGCTGGTGTAGACGTTGGTGTAAAAAAGAAAGATCAAAAGATCGCAGCCTTCGGCAGCTCCTACGCGCCTGTGGGCGCTGCCGGAGGCTGCGATCTTTTGCCGTTAAGGTTTTTAGCCCCGGCACTCCACCAACGTTTTCACCTGCCCCGATTCCGTCTGGTTTTCATCGCTCAACCACCGCTCGAACCCCGCCTGAATCACCGGCCATTCCGAATCCAGAATCGAATACCACGCCGTATCGCGGTTTTGACCCTTGACCACCATGTGCTGGCGGAACACCCCCTCAAAACTGAACCCCAACCGCTCTGCTGCGTACTTGGAGCGAGCGTTGCCGTTGTTGCACTTCCATTCCAGGCGCCGGTAACCCAACGCAAAGGCTTCCCTGGCCAGCAGGTAAACCGCCTCGGTACTTTTCGGCGAGCGCTGCATCGGTGCACCAAAGGTCACATGGCCGATCTCGATGCGACCCTGGGCAGGAACGATCGACATCAGGCTGAGGATGCCCTGGACATCACCGCTGGCACGGTCGATCACCGTGAAGAAATACGGATCGCTGTTGGCCGCATGGTTGTTCAGCCAGTCGTTGAATGCGCTGCGTTCCGGGAAAGGACCATAAGGCAAATAATCCCAGAGTTTTGGGTCCGAGCCCGGGCCTTCCAGGGCTTTCCACAAACCGTCGGTGTGACGCGCCGGGTCGAGTTTTTCCAGGCGAATGAAACGCCCTTCGATCAGTTGGACCGAGGGCGCCGGAACGCCTTTCCAGTCTGCGAGTGAAGTCGACATGGTGTTCTCCTTGAACCTTAAAGGGCTTTGCGAAACTGGATGAAACCGGGGCGTTCGGCGATGCGCTCGTAGAGCTGGATCGCGGTGGCGTTGGTTTCGTGGGTCAGCCAGTGGACCTTGCAGCAACCGTCGGCCTTGGCTGTGCTGTAGACGAATTCGATCAGTTGCCGACCGACGCCGGTGCCACGGGTTTCAGGCGTTACCAGCAAGTCTTGCAGGTAACAGGAGTTCTCGATGCTCCAGTTCGAGCGGTGATAGATGAAATGCACCATGCCCACCGCTTTGCCGTCGACCCAGGCCAGCGCCCCGTGGGTCGGTTCGTTCGTGTCGAGCAGGCGCTGCCAGGTGCTTTGAGTGACCGCCTCGGGCAGTTCGGTGTTGTAGAAGCGCAAGTAGGCTTGCCACAACGGCAGCCAGGCAGCGTGATCGTCGGCGGTGACCTGGCGGATGTCGATCTGACTCATGTTCATTCCTTAACGCGTCAAAGTGGCAGGTACATGGAAAATTCCTTGGCGAATGCCTTCATCCTAGGCAGGCTATTGGTCTGTTGTAAGAGCCATTAACGACCAATTTCATAGGTCCATTGCCATGAGCGAAGCGTCGCTTTCCCTGTCATTCAACCCCGCCGGTATTGAACTCGATCGCCGTCAGGGCTTGAGTCGCCAGCTCTACCAGGCATTGCGCCTGCGGGTGCTCGATGGACGACTTGCCAGCGGTACGCGATTGCCGGCCAGTCGGGATCTGGCGGCGGCGCTGGCGATTTCCCGCAATAGCGTGGTACGTGCCTACGATMAGCTGTACGCCGAGGGGTTTATCGAAGGGAGAGTGGGGGACGGGACTTACGTTGCGCAATTGCCCCAGCCCACACTACCGGCAAAAAAATTATCCACAAAAGTATCCACAGGGTTGTCAACAGGGTTACCCACAACCTTATCCACAAATTGGCTCGATTTACCTGTGGTTTCATCCAGTAAAGTTATCCACAACGGTGCGTTGGGGCGCGTGGAGAAGAACCATTTGCAGACGCCGCCGGCTGGTCCACCCAAGGCCTTTCGGGTTGGCGTTCCGGCATTCGATCTGTTTCCTTTCGACGTGTGGGCCAAGCTGAACGCGGCTTTCTGGCGAAAGCCGGATTTACAGCAGCTGTGTTATGGCGATCCGGCGGGCGACGAGCGTTTACGCGGCATGATCGCCGCGTACCTGCGCAGTTCACGGGGGATGCAGTGTTCAGCTGAGCAAATAGTGATCACCAGCGGCGCGCAGCAGGGGATTAGTCTTTGTGCACAGCTGCTGGTGGAGCCGGGCAATGGCGTGGCGATTGAAAATCCGGGGTATCGGGCGGCAGGTCATGCCTTCGCCGTGGCCGGTGCGCGATTACATGGCGTGGCGGTGGACAGTGAGGGCATCGACTGCACGGAGCTGGCCGGGCTCAGCGACTGTCGACTGGCCTATGTCACGCCGTCGCATCAGTACCCGACCGGGGTGGTGATGAGCCTGGCGCGACGCCTTGAGTTGCTGGCCTGGGCCGAACGCACCCAAGGCTGGATCGTCGAAGATGACTACGATGGCGAATACCGCTACAGCGGCGCGCCGCTGGCACCCTTGGCCGCACTCGACCGGCAGGGCCGGGTTTTGTACGTCGGGACGTTTGGCAAAGTCGCCTTCCCGGCGTTAAGACTGGGTTATCTGGTGCTGCCGCCCGGTTTGGTTCAGGCCTTCTCGCAGCGCCGTGCGGTTGATGTTCGACATTCCGAAGTGAGCACCCAGGCGGTCATGGCCGAGTTCATGGCGGCCGGGCACTTTCAGCGCCACATCCGGCGCATGCGGCGTGCGGCCCTCAGCAGACGTAATACGTTGCTGGCCGGTTGGCCTCAGAACATCCCCGGTATCGGTAGCCTGCCGAGCGTCGTGGCGGGGCTGCATCTGACGGTGCCGGTCGACTCGCAGGCCCGTGAGCGCGAGCTGGTGGAACAGGCTGCCGGCGTCAATGTCGAGATCAATGCGCTGAGCAGCTACTGGCTGCCGGATTCGCAACGACCGGTGGACCAGCGTGCCGGGCTGGTCCTGGGTTTCGCGGCGGTACCCGAGACGGCGATCAGCGCTGCGCTCGGGCGCCTGGAAAAGGTCTGGCGTCGCTGAGCCTCTTGCAGGGGAAAAAAGACCCGCGCCAAGGCGGGTCTCGAGTTCATCCGGGGCTACAACTCACGATTCAGGCGCTGTCGGCGTCTTCTTTGCGAAGAACAGCGCTTTAGCCAGCTGAGGACTGATCTCGCTGCGGTAGATCGAAATCGCCTGCAGATTGTCATTCGTACCACGCGCTTCGTGCGCGCCGCCCAAGCGCCTTTGTTGAGCGGTTTTCAGGTGCGCCGCCGTGAAGTTTTGCACAGGCGCCGCGGGGGCGCCGTAGTGGAAATGTGCGTACCACAAGACGCTTTGGTCGGTGGCGTCACGAATCTCATATTCATCGAGGTAATCTTTTTTGCGGCTCTTGAGCAAGCGTCGGCCCGGCATTTTGACCATGCTTACTTCGCCTTCCTCATGCAACCACTGGACGCGGCCCGCAGTTGGAGGCTGCAGCTTGGTCATGCTGACTCGAACCTGATGCCCTTTACTGTAAAGCCTGGTGGCCTCGTCGTTGAGTTGCTTGGCCACCGTAACGGCGGATCCCGGGCCGCCATCGGTCGAATTGCTGGACGTCAGGGCTTCGTCGATAACGTTCGCCGCTTCATTCAGTCGATGGGCCTGCTGATGGAACATTTCCTCTATTTCCACGGGAATTCTGCGTAGCCCTTTTGAGTGGGCCTCTGTGCGCCGAATGAACGCATCCACACCGTCCAGCAATGTTTGTCCCAGGAAAATGCTGTTGGCCAGCGTGGGGATATTTGCGGTGGGTGAAACCGCTTTTGGGTTCACCCTTTCAACCCAGACCCCTGGGGATTTTTCATGAAAGGTCGTGATTTTTCCGGTCTGCGCTGATGTCACATCAAGCAGTGCAGATCCCTTCATCCCCGGATCGCTGCGCATCTGGCCGACCACCGTGCCCCGGAAGCGGGTCTTGACGATGCGCTTGGCAGGAGCGTTTGGTGGCCGGGAAGGCCCGGGTTGCGGATCAAGGCTCTGGCGCTCTCGCAGCAGGCTCGCCAAGTGCGTCTCGGTTTGTTGCTGGAACACTTCTATACGTTGGCGCATCAGGTCGAGCGGTGGTTGCAGCAGCTGACCCGGGAACTCGCCCGGCAGATCGATGATGCGCTGGTTGACGGTGGTCAGTTGCTCGAGTAGATCACTCAGGCCGTCGATCCGCTCGGGCAAACGCAGGACGTCATCCTCAGTGGCCAGATCAAGCGAAGACTGGATGGAGAGGGTGGCATCTTCGACCACGTCCTCGAGTGCCTCTCGTACCTCCTGGGTAGCGGTGGTACCGGCCTCGTTGACGCACAACTCTTGCGCCAGCGTGATCTGGAACAGTTTCAGATCCTGTACCTCCATCGCAGGCATGATTTTTTTGAATTCACGTATCGTTTCGGCGCCATCTCTACCAAGGACGTTCAGTTGCTCGAAACGCGATTGCGCGAATTCGATTTTGTTGATGTAGGCTTCGACGAGATCGCTCATGTCCTGGTAGGTCTGATGAGCAGTCTGTGCGTTTTCTGTGCTTTCGCCGTCAATAATGGCCAGGGCGAGGCGCCTCTGGTTCTCGTAGACCGGGCCCTGCTGGTCGAACCACTTTTCTAACCGCCCAAGCTGAAAACCCAGACGGCTTATCATCGCTGCGCGGTAGTTTTCGATCTTCCCGCGAAATTGAAACTCTTTCATCTGCTCGATGTTGGTGCTGACCGATGCCATTTGCATGTCGAGCATTTCAAGGTACAAGCGGCGCTGCGTGTCGGTGGCTGTCGAAGCCTGCGCTTTTGTTTGCACCTCCTTCAGTTGCGTCTCCCAACTTTTTTTCTCTATTTCAAACGCGTTCATCTGGCTTTTCAGTTCTATCTGACGTTCTGATGTTCGTTGTTCTCTCTGTTGTAATTTCTTGCCTCCACCCCTCAGTCTCAACCGCGTATCAATGAACCATTCGCCTTTGGCATTCTTGATCAATAGCGGGCCGGTGCGTGCGGGAGACTGGCGAGAGTCGATGATCTGCACGTCGCCGTTGTCGTTGAGCTTGGTTTCGAACCATCGCTGACCGACCTGCGCATACCACTTTCCATTGAGTGAACCGAGGTATTGGTGAGGTCCGGGTTCCGGGGCACCGGCGGTCATGCCCTTGGGTTCGGTGATGGCCAGCTCATCGAGAAAAGTGCCCAGGGAAGAAGCAGGGAGTGCTGCGACGGCATGCAGGGATGCTTCATGGGTAGGCGGTAACCGGGTGAGGTCGGGCAGGCGTGTCACCGTCGGCTTTGGGGCTGGCTGGATCGCAGGCGTTTCGAGGGGGATTTCAGGCTGTCCCAGCGGCCGGGTCACCGGTTTATGGCGAGATGCTGCCTGATGGGCGAGCACCATGCCGAGCGTCAACAGCAGATCGGTCAGGGCGGTCCAGCCACGATCACCGTCATCGTTCTCTACGGCATCGGTCACCTCCTGTAAATCGTCCATGATCTGCCAGATCCAGGCGGCGATGCCGATATTGCGTCCGAGGAAGGGCAGCGCGATGTTGAACAGCATCCAGGCGCCCTGCTTGAACGTTGCCCAGCGAGCTTGCGCATTGGATACCGATTGACGATCCGCCAGGCTGATCAGCGCATTGGCGTTGGTTTTGAACAGCGTTGCCAACGGATCGTCATCCAGTGCGGTGGTGCCGAGTGTCACCGTACCCATCCTGGCCAGTACCGATGTGGGATCGACCAGCAATTGGGTCAGCGTCCAGACCGACGGCAGGTCACCTGAAAACACATACTGGGAATAGTTGAAGCGCACATCGTCAGGGAGCCAGGCCAGAACCGATTGGCGCAAGGCTTTGTCATGCTTGATTGCGTATAGCAGATTGGTTTCGTTCGGATATTGTGTCAGCGAGGGGGTGAGCAGTGGACGGTACAGCAGGCACGGTCCCTGATCCGGGTTCCGGGGGCCAATCACGAACATGTTGGTGACTACGTCGGCGGTAGTGTCCGTGCGATCGCCGGTCACGAAAGCCAGCAGACGAATGACGATTGGCTGTCCATTGACAACGCGATCGGCCGCGTTTTCCTGCATGGCCGCTACCACGTATTGATAACCACGTTCGTTGATGTCTGCTTCGCCACGCATCTTGTGCTGCAGTGCCTGCAACGGTAGCTGAATGCGCAAGTGCCGGGTGTAGAGGTCTTGTCGTCGCAAGCTCTCCCGCGGATCGTCAAGCAGTTTGCCCTTGATCAACGCCGGGTACACCGCACCGATGTTTACCTGCGTAACGAGCTTTTCCAGATATGCCACGGTCATCCAGGACGGCGCGGCATCACCGTTCTTGTATTGCACGGTCTTGTTGCCCAACGGAACGGCAATCAGGTTTTGCAATGCCAGTTCAGTCAGCGACAGCGTGACCGTCTGCGTCTTGCCGGGTACCACGATGGTGCCCAGCACAACGGCGCTGGTGACGCTGATTTCAATGTCCTTCAGTGCCAGATCCGCTGCCGCGGGATGATCTTTGATCATTTGTTCGCGCAGGGCTTGCAGGGCAAACTCAGGCAGCGCTGCGATGCCCTCGTCGAAGGACTTTCCGGCGTCCTGTTCCCGCAGCAGCGCCAGATCCATCAAGTGCCGGCTGCAACGCGTAAGATCCGCAGGTGAAGCGGTCTGCAGCCAGCCTGACAATAAACCCTTAACCTTGTTGAAGCGCGACGAGGGCAAGGTTTCAAAGTCGGTGAAGTTTTTTGCGGCGGCACTGAGTTGTGTTGAAAGACCCACAGAGGACGCGTTCTGAAATGTCTGTAAGGTACCAATGGCCTCGGCTTCAAGCGCGATCAGTGCGCACGCCTGGTGATGGAAAAAATTCCCTTCGGGTTCATACAGACGCCACTGCAGGCTCTGTCTCGAACTGGACAGCGTTTCACCCAATGCCTCAAGAGATTCGTAGCGCTTGAACCCCTCAGCAATAGAGTGCGTCAGTACAAGGCTGCGACTGCCCGACGTGCCCACGAGAACGGCGGTGTCCAGAACCCGCAGATGTTTGTTCACACCGTTTTCCACGTGGTCGATGTCGATCAGGCAGGCCTTGCTCAGGTATCGGTCCTGAGGCCGTCGGGTCACCTGATCCGGGTGATTGAACAGGGTGCGGGCCATCGCTTTCTGGTCCACGTCCCAGTCTGTGGGGGGCGCGGTGTTCCAGAGGTCCTGCAATGACTGCGAAAGCTGATGCCAGCGTGGGGTCGAGGGTTTTGTTTCCTGGTTCCAGTAATCCAGCTGTTGTTGCTGAAAGGCGATGAACAGCTGTGGCGCGAGCGTATTGATCAGGCGTCCTATCGCATCGATTTTCACCGGTAGGTGAGCCAGTGGCTCGACACCGGGTTGCAAGGTCAAAAAGTGTTCACCGTCGATGAATGTCACAGCCGATCCCGACAGCCCGAGTCGCACCAGCACATCGGTAAGGGATTCATACAGGTTTTCACCCGGCACGACACTGTCGTCAGTGATAACCCACGTCGGGGTGACGACTGTGGCGAGCGTCGGATCGATTTTCAACGACGGATACAACTCATTGAGCGCGGGCGCTAAAGCAGTCGCCGCGACCTCTCTGATCGAGGGGCCGGTGACCAGTTGGGTGAGTACATCTTCTGCACTCGGGGAAGCGGTTTCGGGCATGGTCGTCGTCTCCTGACTGGGGGCGCAATTGATTGCGCAATGCTGATTCAGGGAACGGTATTGGCTCGGCCGACTTGCCTGGTGGTATATAAATATCGCGTGTAAAAAAAAGACCCGCGAGTGCGGGTCTTCGGTGTTCAGCCGGGTTTCAGGTCCCGGACTTGATCTTGGTCCAGGCCCGGGTCCGTGCCCGTTCAGCATCGCGAGGCAAGGGTTGCAGGGTGTAAAGCGTGCTCATCGCCGTTTCGGTCGGGTACAGGTTCGGGTTGTTGCGAATCGCCGGGTCGACCATCTCCGTGGCGTCCTTGTTCGGGTTCGGGTAGCCGACGAAGTCGCTGACCGGTGCGATGACCTGGGGTTGCAGCAGGTAGTTGATGAAGGTGTAGGCGTCTTCCGGGTTTTTCGCGCCTTTGGGGATCGCGAGCATGTCGAACCAGATCGGCGCGCCTTCCTTGGGCAGGCGCATGTCGACAATCACACCGTTCTTGGCTTCCTTGGCGCGGTTGGCGGCCTGGGAGAAGCTGCCGGAATACCCGACCGCGACGCAGATGTCACCGTTGGCGATGTCGGCCATGTACTTGGATGAATGGAAGTAGGTGATGTACGGCCGGATCTTCATCAGCAGCGCTTCAGCCTTGGCGTAGTCCGCCGGCTTCTTGCTGTTGGGGTCCAGGCCGAGGTGTTGCAGGGCCAGCGGCAGGATCTCCGAAGGTGAGTCGAGCAGGGCCACGCCGCACTGCTTGAGCTTGCTGATGTTCTCTTCCTTGAAGATCAGGTCCCAGCTGTTCACCGGTGCGTTGTCGCCCAGCGCAGCCTTGACCTTGGCCGGGTTGAAGCCGATCAGGATGGTGCCGTACATGTAGGGCACGGCAAATTTGTTACCCGGGTCGTTGGCTTCGATCAGCTTCATCAGCTTGGGATCGAGGTGGTTCCAGTTCGGCAGTTTGCTGCGGTCCACTGGCTGGAAGACACCGGCTTCGATCTGCTTGGCGAGAAACACGTTGGACGGCACCACCACGTCGTAGCCGGAGTTGCCGGTCAGCAGCTTGGCTTCCAGCGCTTCGTTGGTGTCGAAGATGTCGTAGACCAGTTTGGTCTGGGTGTTCTGAGCCTTGAAATCGTCCAGGGCTTTGGGGGTGATGTAGTCGAACCAGTTGTAGACCCGCAAAGTACGTTCTTCAGCATGGGCGGCGCCACTGAGCAGCGTGGCGCATAGCATTGTGGGGAAGAGCGCTGGCGCGATAAAACGCTTGAGTCGGTTCATTTGTTCTAATTCCTCATTGGGCGCTTTCAAAACCTTCGAGAACGTTCACGGCGTTGATGCCGATTTCTTCTACCGCGTAACCGCCTTCCATCACGAACAGCGTCGGCTTGCCGAGGCCTGCGATGCGGGTACCCATCGCCAGGTAATCCGGGCTGTCGAGTTTGAATTGGGAGATGGGGTCGTCCTTGAACGTATCGACGCCCAGGGACACGACAACGATGTCGGCGCCGTACGTTTCGATCTCTTTGCAGGCTTGTTCCAGCGCGGCGCTCCAACGGTCCCAAGCGCTGCCGGCGGGCAATGGGTAGTTGAAGTTGAATCCTTCGCCTGCGCCTTCACCGCGTTCGTCTTCGTAGCCGAGGAAGAACGGAAACTCGGCTTCTGGATGACCGTGGATCGAGGTGAACAGCACGTCGCTGCGTTCGTAGAAAATCGATTGAGTGCCGTTGCCGTGGTGGTAATCGACATCGAGGATCGCGACCTTTTTGTGGCCTTGATCGAGGAAGGCCTGGGCGGCGATGGCCGCGTTGTTGAGGTAGCAATAACCGCCCATCAAATCGCTGGCGGCATGGTGTCCCGGTGGACGGCACAGGGCGAAGGCACTGCGGGCGCCGCGCTGGATCGCCGCTTGGGCCGTGAGGGCAACTTGCGCTGCGCTGTACGCCGCTTGCCAGGTGCCGGCGGTAATCGGTGCGCCGCCGTCGAAGCTGTAATAGCCGAGTTGGCCGTGGAGGCTGGTGGGCATGATTCGGCGCAAGGTGCGGGCCGGCCAGGTGTAGGGCAGCAAGTCGCCGTCGGTATTGAATGCGGTCCAGCGCGCCCAGGCGCCTTTGAAGAAGTCGAGGTAGTCGCGGCTGTGGATGCGCGCGATCGGATCAAGGCCAAAGTCTTTCGGCACTTCAACCGGGCCGAGGTTCTGGTCCTTGACCCGTTGCAATACGTGATCGGCCCGTGAAGGCATTTCGAAGCAGGGCATCAATTGCCCGTCCATCAATTCACAACGGCCGTGATGCAGGTGGTGATCGTCCGAGTAGATCGTCAGCATTGTTGTTCTCCGCAGGCTGATTCGGTTTGAACACAGTCTTGCGGCAGGCGACGTTTGGGAGAATGGCAGGAAAGGCCAAAAGGGGATCTATGTGGCCAAAACATTTGACCGCAATTCGCCCCTTACTGGTGCGCGGAGCCCCAAAAGATCGCAGCCTTCGGCAGCTCCTACAGAAGCACGCGTTCCCCTGTAGGAGCTGCCGAAGGCTGCGATCTTCTGATCTTCAGGGCCGGAACTGGCTGGGCGCCACGCCACTCCAGCGCACAAACGCATGCCGGAAGCTCGCGGTCTCGCTGAAGCCCAGTGCTTCGGCGATTTGATAGATCGGCAGTTGATCCTCGCAAAGCATGCGTTTGGCTTGCTCGAATCGCAGTTCATCGAGCAGTTCCTGATAGCTGCATCCCAGGTCCTTCAGATGGCGGCGCAGGGTGCGCGACGAGCAGTTCAGCTGTTCGGCCAACCCGTCCAGACCCGGCGCCGCGCTCAGTTGCGCGGCGAGCAATTGGCGGATGCGCCCGAGCCAGGCCTGACGCCCGGTGAACTCGGTGTTTTGCTTGCGGCAACGTTCGGCCATGGCCTGGTGGGTGATGGCGTCGGCCAGCGGCAGGGGGTGTTCGAGCCAGCGCTTGTCGAAGGCAAATCCGTTGGATGCTGCATCGAACTGTAACGGGCAGTCGAAACGCTCGCTGTAGCGCGCCTGATAGTCCGGTGCCGGGTAATCGAAGCGAGCGCCAAGCAGAGGCAGAGGGTGGCCGAGCAGGTCTTCGCAGGTGACTTTCATCGAGACCAGGCAAAACTCGACATTGAACGGGGCCAGCGCGGGGTTTTCCCGATAGTCGCCGGCAGTGAGCCAGATGCGCTCGCCATCCTCCTCCAGGCTCAACTCGAACAGTGTTCCCAATAGCGCCGGGTAGTGCAGCGCCAACTGCAAGGCGTCACCTAAAGTGGCGCTGGTGAGTAAGGCGTACCCGAGCATGCCATAGGACGAAACGTGCATCCGCCGGCCCAACTCCAGACCGATATCGTGGCGCAGCGCGACGGCATTGGCGCACACCAGCATCTCTTGATTGGTGGTGATGCGCGTGTCCGCCCGGCTCAGATCCGCCGGGCTGATGCCGCTGCCGGCCAATAACGCCTCGCTGGACAGGCCTTCGGCCTTGAAGGTGTTGAGCACCAGGGAGACGGCGTTGAGGGTGGTGAGGTGGGAGTGGAGCATGGAGTCTTCCAGCGTCGAGATGCTGGAACGGGAGCAAGTTATGTGCCCAACAACGATCTTGTGGGAGCGGCGGCGCGGCGATCCCACAAGGTTATGTGTTGTGTCAGCTCAGTTCGCCACACAGGTCAAGTTCGACCAGTCGACGCACTTCTGCAGTTTCAAGTCCTGCACCCAGCAATCCATGCAACTTGCCGAATGCCGCCTCGCGAGTCATGCCGCCACCGGACAACAGACCGGCATCGCGCAAACGGCTGCCCGCCTCATACACGTCGAGCTTCACGCCACCCTCATGACATTGGGTGACCGCAACCACTACCACGCCATTGTCTCGTGCCCGTTCCAGGCTGGCGATAAACCCGGGGTTGTCGCTTGGTCCGGTACCGCTGCCATAACATTCCAGCACCAGACCCTGAATACCGCTGTTGAGCAGGCCATCCAGTTGTTCGGCGCCGATGCCGGGGAACAGCGGCAGCACCGCGACCTTCGCCAGTTGCTTTGGCTGGTTGTAGTTCAGTCGGGCAGGTATCGAGGAAGCTTTCACGCCGCCGCCCTGACGCTCCAGCCGCTTGAACGGATGACGACCGAAACTGCGAACCTTGGCGCAACGGGTCGGGTCGAGCAGTTCACCGTGGAAGTACAGATGAACACCCGGCGCCAGACCTTGGCCAAGGGCAACCAGTGCGCCGCTGATGTTTTCCCAGGCATCACTGTCGGTCACGCCGGCCGGCAGCATCGAGCCGGTGAAACATACACGGGCATTCAGGCCGAGCAGCTGAAAGCTCATGGCTGCGGCGCTGTAGGCCAGGGTGTCGGTGCCATGCAGGATCAACACGCTGTCGCAGCCCTGGACATCAACGGCGTCGACCACCGCTTCACGCAGTTGCTGCCAGTACGCGGGTGTCATGTTGGCGCTGTCGATCAGTGGCGACATCTCGCGAAAACGCCACTGCGGCACCACTAGCTCAGGCTGGCTGTGCAGGTAGTCGCGCATCCGCACTTCGAAGCCGGACGCCGGGGCCAGGCCGTGGGCACTGGCTTGCATGCCGATGGTGCCACCGGTGTAGAGCACCATGACGTGCTGCGCGGCAGGGTAGGTCGAGGAATTCATGGAGGTTCTCCGAAAACGATGACTTGCGGGAGCGAGCCTGCTCGCGATTGGACTTCAGGCTCGACACCAAAACAACGTACGACCGAGCATGACGCCGGTCATACGTTGTGTCACGCCGGGCGCAGGGGATGCGCCCGGTTTTTTACCGATCAGCGTTGCGCTGCGGTCACGCCTTCCGGCTGAGGCTGTGCCTGAGGCGCGGCGGCTGGCGGGTTGGCCGGCCAGGCTTTCAGGTCCAGGTCCAGATCCGGGAATTTGCTCGAATCGAACACTGGGGTCTTGATGCCGGAGGCACGCTGGTCATCGTAGTCACGCAGGATCCGCATGCCGACCTTGAACAGCAGGAACAGCGCGATCAGGTTGACGAACGCCAGCAGGGTCATGGTGATGTCGGCGAACGCGAACACTGTGCTCAGGTTCTCGATGGCACCCCAGAAGATCAACGCCAGTACCAGCGCACGGTAGCCCATCAGCGCCTTGCGGTTTTCACCGACCAGGAAGCGCAGGCTGTTCTCGCCCAGGTAGTAGTTGTAGAGGATCGAGGTGAACACGAACAATGCCAGGGCCACGGAGATGAACATCCGGCCCCAGTCACCGACCACGGCTGCCAGGGAGTTCTGGGTCAGGGCAATGCCGTCACCTTCGAAGCCCGGGGTGTAGAAGCCCGACAGCAGGATCAGCAACGCGGTGCAGGTGCAGATCACGAAGGTATCGAGGAACACGCTGAATGCCTGAACCACGCCTTGCGCAACCGGGTGCTCGACCGCGGCCACGGCGGCCACGTTCGGTGCACTGCCCAGGCCTGCTTCGTTGGCGAACACGCCACGCTTCACGCCCATGACGATAGCGCTGCCGATCAGACCGCCGAAGGCCTGGTCCAGACCGAAGGCGCTTTTGACGATGGTCATCAACATGCCCGGAACGTGGTCGAACTGCAGCACGATCACGTAGATGGTCACGCCGATGTACACCAGGGTTTTCACCGGTACCAGCAGGTCAGCGACCTTGGCGATCCGCTTGATACCACCGATGAACACCAGGCCCAGCAATACCGCCAGGGCCAGCCCGGTGTACGTGGTGTCGAGGCCGAAGGCGTTGTTCAGCGAGTGGGTAACGGCGTGGGATTGCAGACCGTTGAAGGCGAAGCCGAAGGTCACCAGCAGCAGCACGGCCATAACCATGCCCAACCAGCGTTTCTGCAGGCCGTGCTGGATGTAGTAGGACGGGCCGCCACGGAACTGGCCTTCGGAGTCGCAGCGCTTGTAGAGCTGGCCGAGGGAGCATTCGAAGAAGCTGCTGGACATGCCGACCAGCGCAGTCACCCACATCCAGAACACCGCACCGGGGCCACCGAGGGTCACGGCGATACCGACACCAGCGATGTTGCCCGCACCGACGCGGCCGGCAAGGCTGAGCATCAGGGCCTGGAACGAGCTGAGTTGACCGGCGCTACTGCGCAGGCTGTCGCGGAACACCGCGAACATGTGGAAGAAGTGGCGTAGTTGGACGAAACGCGAGCGGATCGTGAAGTAGCTACCGAGCCCGACAATGAGCGCGATCAGTACTTTCCCTGAGAGGAAGTCGTTGATGACTTCGAGCATGGATTATTCCTCGCTATTTTTTGTGTGTGCGAATACTGGGTGGTCGACACATCGCGTTACACCGGATTGTGCGTGGCACAACAGGTGGGCCGAAGGTTCGTCTCTGTTCCATTTCGCGGGTTGTTATTAGTTCGGGTTCGCATGGGTTTAGGCCTCGTTATCGACGACCGCTCATACGAAGAGGGCCGGCACTATACATAGGAGAGTGCCGTCCGTCTGCACGGTTGTGGTGCGAGCGACGAAACGTAAGCGCTGCAAAATCAAAAAATCGCAGCCTTCGGCAGCCTCTACGGGTCTCTGTCAAACCCGGTAGGAGCTGCCGAAGGCTGCGATCTTTGCGGTACTGAAAACATTCAACATGTTCGTAAAATCCGCAAAAGTGTTGAAAAAAAAGGGCTTGAGGGAGTAAATCCCCAAGCCCTCAAAAGGTGAGAGGTGTCTAGTCCCTCGACCTGGTGAGCGTGCTCTTCAAAAGAGCCTGCGTTTGGTTAAGCCTTCAAAGGCACCAGACGCGGAGCAATCATGTTTTCCGGGCGCAGGATGTCGGCGAGCATTTCTTCGTCGAGCAAGCGTTCTTCGCGCACCAGTTCCAGCACGCCGCGGCCGCTTTCGAGGGCGACACGGGCAATGCGGGTGGCGTTTTCATAGCCGATGTACGGGTTCAGCGCGGTGACCAGGCCAATCGAGTGTTCGACCAGTTCACGGCAGCGCTCTTCGTTGGCGGTGATGCCGACGATGCAGTGTTCGCGCAGCATGTCCATGGCGCGTTGCAGCAGGCGGATCGAGTCGAAGATCTTGAAGGCGATCAGCGGCTCCATCACGTTCAGCTGCAGCTGGCCGCCTTCGGCCGCGATGGTCAGGGCCAGGTCGTTGCCGATGATCTGGAACGCCACCTGGTTCACGGCTTCAGGGATAACCGGGTTGACCTTGCCTGGCATGATCGAGCTACCTGGCTGACGCGCAGGCAGGTTGATTTCGTTGATGCCGGTGCGTGGACCGCTGGACAGCAGACGCAGGTCGTTGCAGATCTTCGACAGCTTGACCGCGGTGCGCTTGAGCATGCCGGAGAACAGCACGAAGGCGCCCATGTCGGAGGTGGCTTCGATCAGGTCGGCGGCTGGCACCAGCGGTTGACCGCTGATCAGGGCCAGACGCTGAACGGCCAGGGCCTGGTAACGCGGGTCGGCGTTGATGCCGGTACCGATCGCGGTGCCGCCCAGGTTCACTTCGGTCAGCAGTTCAGGCGCCAGGGTTTTCAGGCGCGCCAGGTCTTCGCTCAGGGTGGTGGCGAAGGCGCGGAATTCCTGGCCCAGGGTCATCGGCACGGCGTCTTGCAGCTGGGTACGACCCATCTTCAGAACGTGGCTGAATTCTTCACCTTTGGCGGCGAACGACTGGATCAGGCTGTCGAGGCTGGCCAGCAGCGCGTCGTGACCCAACAGCAGACCCAGGCGGATGGCCGTCGGGTAGGCGTCGTTGGTCGACTGCGCCATGTTCACGTCGTTGTTCGGGTGCAGGTACTGGTATTCGCCCTTGCTGTGGCCCATGGCCTCCAGCGCGATGTTGGCGATGACTTCGTTGGCATTCATGTTGGTTGAAGTGCCAGCGCCGCCTTGAATCATGTCTACCACGAACTCTTCGTGGAAATCGCCGCGGATCAATCGGGCACAGGCTTCGCTGATGGCAGCGTGCTTGGCTTCGCTCAGGTGACCCAGCTCGCGGTTGGCGTCAGCGGCGGCCTGTTTGACCATCGCCAGACCAACAACCAGTTTTGGGTAATGCGAAATCGGAACGCCGGAGAGACGGAAGTTGTTCACCGCTCGCAGGGTCTGGATGCCGTAATACGCTTGAGCAGGTACTTCGAGTACGCCAAGCAGGTCTTTTTCTGTGCGGAAAGATGCAGCGGAGGACATGATAGAAATCATCTCGATATGGACCCGGTCTATGCCGGAACAGCGCAAATGCTAGGCTTGTGAAGAATTTTGGGCCAATGCTGTTAAACACTGGGCTATGCACATTCGGCATAATGTCGGTGTGACGCCGCGTACGCGGCGAACGTGTGACCTAAATTGGTGCATGTCCGGGAGGGCGTGATGAATCTGGAAAGCAAATGGCTGGAGGACTTTAGTGCTCTGGCTGCCACCCGCAGCTTCTCCCAGGCGGCCGAAAGACGCTTCGTGACTCAGCCCGCCTTCAGTCGGCGGATCCGCAGCCTCGAAGCCGCACTGGGGCTGACCCTGGTCAATCGCTCTCGCACCCCGGTCGAGCTGACGGCAGCGGGGCAGTTGTTTCTCGTGACCGCGCGAACCGTGGTCGAACAGCTGGGTGAAGTGTTACGTCATCTTCATCACCTGGAAGGCGGGCAGGGCGAGGTGATCCAGGTCGCCGCTGCCCACTCCCTGGCGCTGGGTTTCTTTCCGCGCTGGATCGCACAATTGCGTAACGAAGGGCTGAACATTGCCACGCGGCTGGTGGCCACCAACGTCGGCGATGCGGTGCATGCGCTGCGTGAAGGCGGGTGTGATCTGATGCTGGCGTTCTATGATCCGGACTCCGCGATGCAAATGGACCCGGAAATTTTCCCGTCACTGCATCTGGGGGACACTGAAATGCTCCCGGTGTGCGCCGCGGACGCTGACGGCAAACCGTTGTTCGACCTGGAAGGCGAGACCAGCGTGCCTTTGCTGGCCTACAGCGCCGGGGCATTTCTCGGGCGCTCGGTGAACATGCTGTTGCGCCAGCGTGCCCTGAGGTTCACCACTATTTACGAGACCGCCATGGCCGACAGCCTGAAAAGCATGGCACTGGAAGGCCTGGGCATCGCCTGGGTGCCGCGCTTGAGCGTGCGCGCCGAATTGGCTCGCGGCGAGTTGGTCATCTGCGGTGGCCCGCAATGGCATGTGCCGCTGGAGATTCGGCTGTATCGCTGCGCGCTGGTGCGCAAGGCGAATGTTCGGTTGCTCTGGCGCAAGCTGGAAGGCGGCACCGCGCAAAACCCTGCGGTTTAATGATTTTTTTTGCAGGCGCCTGGCTGACCCTGAAGTCAATAAAACCGGCACTTTGCGCCGTATGACAGATGGTCGTATGGGGGGCTGTTTATCTGCTTCATTGAGGTATACTGCGCGGCCTTCGGCCGGTTTGACTGGCCATAATTCGTACAATCAAGCCACGCATTTTGCGTGGCTTGTTGTTTTTTGACGCGCCTGCGGGCGCCCAGAGAGAAGAGGCACGACGATGAGCGCACTGGTTGGCGTGATCATGGGCTCCAAGTCCGATTGGTCCACCCTTAGCCACACCGCCGATATGCTGGAAAAGCTCGGCATCCCTTACGAGGTGAAAGTGGTCTCTGCCCACCGCACCCCGGACCTGCTGTTCCAGTATGCCGAAGAGGCTGAGGCCCGTGGCATCGAGGTGATCATCGCCGGTGCCGGTGGCGCGGCCCACCTGCCAGGCATGTGTGCGGCCAAGACCCACCTGCCGGTGCTGGGCGTGCCGGTGCAGTCGTCGATGCTCTCGGGCGTCGATTCGCTGCTATCTATCGTGCAGATGCCAGCCGGCATTCCGGTCGCCACCCTGGCCATCGGCAAGGCCGGTGCGATCAACGCAGCCCTGCTCTCGGCGAGCATCCTGGGCGCCAAGCATCCGCAGTTTCATACCGTGCTGAAAAAATTCCGCGCTGAGCAGACAGACAGCGTCCTGGACAATCCAGACCCACGCATCGCCTGAGGTTGTTGACGATGAAGATCGGTGTAATCGGTGGCGGCCAGTTGGGTCGCATGTTGGCGCTGGCGGGCACTCCGCTGGGCATGAACTTCGCTTTCCTGGACCCGGCGCCGGATGCTTGTGCGGCCGCATTGGGCGAACACCTGCGGGCCGATTACGGCGATCAGGATCACCTGCGTCAGTTGGCCGATGAAGTCGATCTGGTGACCTTCGAGTTCGAAAGCGTCCCGGCCGAAACCGTGGCCTTCCTGTCACAATTCGTTCCGGTGTACCCGAGCGCCGAAGCGCTGCGCATTGCCCGCGATCGCTGGTTCGAGAAGAGCATGTTCAAGGACCTGGGGATCCCGACTCCCGCGTTCGCCGACATCCAGTCCCAGGCCGATCTGGACGCCGCCGTGGCCGCCATCGGCCTGCCGGCCGTGCTGAAAACCCGCACCCTGGGTTACGACGGCAAGGGTCAGAAAGTCCTGCGCAAGCCTGAAGATGTGGTCGGCACCTTCGCCGAACTGGGCAGCGTCGCCTGCTTGCTGGAAGGCTTCGTGCCGTTCACTGGCGAAGTCTCGCTGATCGCCGTGCGCGCTCGCGATGGCGAAACCAAGTTCTACCCACTGGTGCACAACACCCACGACAGCGGCATCCTCAAGTTGTCCGTGGCCAGCACCGACCACCCGTTGCAAGCGTTGGCTGAAGACTACTCCAGCCGGGTACTCAAGCAGCTGGAATACGTCGGCGTGATGGCGTTCGAGTTCTTCGAAGTCGACGGTGGCCTCAAGGCCAACGAGATCGCCCCGCGTGTGCACAACTCCGGGCACTGGACCACCGAAGGTGCCGAGTGCAGTCAGTTCGAAAACCACCTGCGGGCCGTTGCCGGTTTGCCGCTGGGTTCGACGGCCAAGGTCGGCGAGAGCGCGATGCTCAATTTCATCGGCAAAGTACCGGACACCGAAAAAGTCCTGGCCATCGCCGATTGCCATCTGCATCACTACGGCAAGGCCTTCAAGGTCGGCCGCAAGGTTGGTCACGCCAACCTGCGTTGTGCTGACCGTGCGACGCTTGCCGCGCAGATCCTCAAGGTCGAAGCGCTGATTGCCGAATAGTTTCATGTGGCGGCGGCGGAACCTTCCGAGGCCGCCGTTCTCTGATGGCAGGATGCCAAAGTCTGGCTAGGCTTTAGCCAATTCAATCAGAGGGAAATGCCATGGGAATTATCGGAACCATCTTTATTGGCTTGATCGTCGGCCTGCTGGCTCGGTTTCTGAAACCGGGCGATGACAGCATGGGCTGGATCATGACCATCCTGCTCGGTATCGGCGGTTCGCTGGCGGCCACTTACGGCGGCCAGGCCCTGGGCATTTACCAGGCCGGTCAGGGTGCGGGTTTCATCGGTGCTCTGGTGGGTGCGGTGGTATTGCTGGTGATCTACGGCCTGATCAAAAAGAACTGATTCAAGCGACAAAGCCCTCTCTGCGCCAACACCGGAGAGGGCTAGAATGCTTGGCGTTATACCGTCCTTTCCTTTGCCGAGCACCTTCATGCGCCGTCTTCTGTTGACTCTTCTCTTCCTGGGCAGTGGTTTGGCCCATGCCGGCGAACTGCCGGAAACCGACTGGCTCGAGCTAATGCCCAAGTCGGACCAGAAGGCCCTCGAGGCCATGCCCGAAATCGATCACAACTCACCGGAAGCCAATGGCACCTTTACCCAAAAAGGTGGCATGAAGCAGAGCAAGGGCTTGCCGGCGGTGATGTATTCGACCAAAACCGTGCCGTCGATGAACGACAAGCACATCCGCATCGGCGGTTATCCGGTACCGCTGGAATCCGATGCGAAGGGCCGCAGCACGTTGTTCTTCCTCGTGCCGTACCCGGGCGCTTGCATCCACGTGCCACCGCCGCCGCCTAACCAACTGGTGCTGGTGCGTTATCCCAAAGGCCTGAAGCTGAATGACATCTACACGCCGCTGTGGGTGACCGGCACGCTGAAGATCGAGAAGGTCAGCAACGACCTGGCGGATGCGGCGTATGCGCTGGATGCGGCGCAGGTGCGGGTGGTCAAGGAATCGGATTTGTAAGCACGGTTACCACAAAAAAGATCGCAGCCTGCGGCAGCTCCTACATAGATCAGCGTAGGAGCTGCCGCAGGCTGCGATCTTTTGATCTTAAAGCGGTTTGCTGGCGATGCTCACGCCCAGGGTATGGCTAGCCCCCGGCGCCAGCGTCACCACATCATCCATCACATTCGCCGTTTCAATGCACAACATGCGCTGCCAGCCATCGTCAGCCATGTCGCTGAACGCCGCCGCGCGGTCGATCCACGGGTTCCAGATCACCGCTGAACGAGAGCCGCTGCTGGTCAGTTCAATGCGTCGTTCCCAATGCGGGTCAACGATGCTCAGCTTTGGTGGGGTATTGAGATAGATGCGGTCGGTCTCACCGGTAAAAAGCAGATCACCGATCTGACTGACGGTTTTCCAGTCGTCCAGCGTCTCGATGTAACTCAAGCCATCCAGCCCTTCAACGTGCACGTTGCGCACATCGCTGACCGCGAAATAGCTGTGCAGCGCCTGGCTGATCGTGACGGGGTCAGCGCCCTTGTTTTCGCTCGTCAGGCTGATATGCAACTGTTCATCCAGACGAATGCTCAGTTTCAAGTCCACCTGATGCGGCCAGCCCGGCAGGCCGCCTTCGGGGTAGGGCAGGACGAACTCCGCTTTCAGGCTTTCGCCCTCGGACTCGATGCCGACCAGTTCCCAGTCCATCGCCCGCACCAGCCCGTGAGCCGTCGGCGGCTCCTGGCTGATGCGCATGGCCTGGACACTCTGCGGGTTGCGCGACAGATTGCCGAACCACGGCCAGCACACCGGCACACCGGCACGAATAGCTTTGCCGGTCTTGAACACCGCCTCGTCGTTGAGCCAGATCAGCGGCGGTTGGCCGGCCAATTGATAACTGAGGATGTGCGCGCCTTGCTGGGCCACCAGCAATTCGGCCTGACCGTGGCGGATGCGCCAGCAGTTCAGTTCATCCAGTTTCACGGCTTCGACGGTGGGCGTGCTCATGGGGCGACTCTCAATCAGGAACAATGACTGCTATGGACCGCAAAACGGTCACCGCGTTTAACGAGCGCCTTGTTTAACGAGCTCTGGGCGGAACCGAACGAGTGCGGCCGCTGCCGTCGATGGCGACGAATACAAACACGGCTTCGGTCACTTTACGCCACTCGCTGGACAGTGGATCGTCGCTCCAGACTTCAACCATCATCTGAATCGAGCTGCGACCGATTTCCAGGGCCTGGGTATAGAAGGAGAGCTGAGCACCCACCGCCACCGGCACCAGAAACGCCATGCGATCGATCGCAACAGTGGCCACGCGACCACCGGCAACCTTGCTGGCCATTGCGGTGCCGGCCAAATCCATCTGCGCCACCAGCCAGCCGCCGAAAATATCGCCAAAGCCGTTGGTTTCACGCGGAAGCGCGGTAATTTGCAGGGCCAGGTCGCCTTGCGGGATTGGATCTTCTTGTTCGAGCTCTATCATGCCGGGGGTGCCTCTGACCCGTGACTCTTCATTGGTACTTCAAGGTGAATAGCCGTCTTGGAAAAACGATTCAGCCCCGAACATACTACGTTCGTCACGTTTTTCGTAAGGCGCCTAAAGGGAAACTCTGCGAAATCGGCTGGCAGGTGCCAACGACGGTTTCGCACAGCAACCCCTTACAAACCGTTGCAACGTTGTGAGTATATCGGTCGATAGACTCCGAGACGACCGTCCGGTTCTCATTTCGACCGTCAAATACGCACCTCTATGTGCTTTTTCGAACAATTTGCTATCGTGCCGAACCTGCCCAAGCCTCCGCCAGCGTTGTTGAGGTTGCAGATCCGACTATAAGAGAAGCCCTTGCCATGACCACAGCGCCCTCGAGCATCGCGCAACCAGCCCAACCTGCACGTCCGCTGACCCGCAACGACTACAAGACATTGTCGCTGTCTGCCCTGGGCGGTGCGCTGGAGTTTTACGACTTCATCATCTTCGTGTTCTTCGCCACGGTCGTCGGCAAACTGTTCTTCCCCGCCGACATGCCCGAGTGGCTGCGCCTGATGCAGACGTTCGGCATTTTCGCCGCCGGTTACCTGGCCCGGCCGCTGGGCGGCATCGTCATGGCGCATTTCGGTGACCTGCTGGGACGCAAGAAGATGTTCACCCTGAGCATTTTCATGATGGCGGTGCCGACCCTGATCATGGGCTTGCTGCCAACTTATGCGCAGATAGGCATGTGGGCGCCGATCCTGTTGCTGCTGATGCGAGTGATCCAGGGCGCGGCGATTGGCGGCGAAGTGCCGGGAGCCTGGGTATTCGTTTCCGAACACGTACCGCAACGGCATATCGGTTATGCCTGCGGCACGCTGACCAGCGGTCTGACTGCCGGCATTCTTTTGGGCTCGTTGGTCGCCACGGCAATCAACAGCCTCTATACGCCGCTGGAAGTGTCGGATTACGCCTGGCGGATCCCGTTCCTGCTGGGCGGCGTGTTTGGCCTGTTCTCGGTCTACCTGCGCCGCTGGCTGCACGAAACCCCGGTGTTTGCTGAACTGCAATTGCGTAAAGCCCTGGCCGAAGAAGTGCCGCTGCGCGCTGTGCTGCGTGACCATCGCGGGGCGATTCTGATTTCCATGCTGCTGACCTGGTTGCTGTCCGCCGGGATCATCGTGGTCATCCTCATGACGCCGACTGTATTGCAGACTGTTTACCACTTCCCGCCGACTACCGCGTTGCAGGCCAACAGCCTGGCCATCGTGTTCCTGAGCCTGGGCTGTGTGGCCTCCGGCGCACTGGCTGACCGTTTTGGCGCCGGGCGGGTGTTCGTGTTCGGCAGCGCGTTGCTGCTGCTGACCTCGTGGACCTTCTATCACAGCCTGTTCAATCATCCCGACTGGCTGTTCCCGATGTACGCCCTGACCGGTTTGCTGGTCGGCACCATTGGTGCGGTGCCGTACGTGATGGTCAAAGCCTTCCCGGCGGTGGTGCGCTTCAGCGGCCTGTCGTTCTCCTACAACCTGGCCTACGCCATCTTCGGCGGCCTGACCCCGATGGTCGTCACCCTGCTGCTCAAGGAAAGCCCGATGGGGCCGGCCTATTACGTGGCGATTATTTGCGGGGTCGGGATTGGGGTGGGGGCGTATCTTTGGAAAAAAGGACGGTAACAACGGTTGGATGTTAATGCTTTCGCCAGTGCGAAAGCCTTGCATCACATTCTCCAGGCGGTAAACGTGCTCCATGTTCGAGCATGTTATCCAAGGCATCCGCAGCGTGTGCTGGTGGAACAACTTGGTGCTCGACCATTAGGTCGAGTAGCCAGAGCGCCCCGTGGACCTGCAAGCCATCTCGTTGAGCCTGGCGTCTGAGCTTGCCGTCTCCGGTCAGTAACGGTCGGCCTGTCTCCTGCGCGAGCAAATAACAGGAGACATCCGCCAGTGAACTGTTGTTGTGCTCTACCTTGAGCTTGAAAAGTCGAGCCACTCCGGGGCCATCGAAAGATTCGACAATCAACCCATGGGCGAGCAATTCGTCATGGGGAAAGTCCTCCAGCTCATCCATCACGAAATCGGTGCAGCAAAGTGTGAACGGAAGTCTGAACATCTGTTCCAGCAATCCAGCGTTTCTGAAATCGATCCAGATATTTGTATCGCTGATGTAGATCAGACTCATGCACTCTCCAATGAGCCTAGGAAATTTGGGTCAAGGGCGCTCACTGGCTTACGTAAAAGTTCGGCTGCGCGGGATTTGGTTATCAGCCCCTCTGCCAATCCCCAAAACACCAGCGATTCAAAACGTTGTGGTGGCTTACAGGGCATGGGTTCTGGCTCAGCCTTGCGCCAGCCGTTCGCGCTGAATTGGATGGTTAGAGATTTGTAACCCGCATCGCTAAGCAGGTTCAGATCCTTGAGGCGCCGTAGTGCTGCGTGCATCGAAATCCCGTATTGGCGCTTGGCGATGAGTAACTCGCGCGGATGAACCCGTGAACGTGGGTGGCTGCCGAAGTCGCTGGTGACGCCTTTTGCGGGGTAGAGGAATGCACCTGCAAATCGATGACAGCAGTTTTCCTTGTCTCTCTCCGGCATGTCGTCGGGTAGCTGCATGACCCAATGGCCAAGCTCGTGGGCAGCGGTGAAGCGTATACGTTCACCTGGACGCTCGGCATTTAACGCGATCAAGACATGGCGCCCGTCTCCGGTAGCGGCGCAGGCCCCATCGAAATCATCCGGCCCCATGAGCATCGCTACCTTAATGCTGTGCTCTTCTAACTGCTCGGTCAGATTAGCGATGGGGTCGCTACCAATTCCCCAGAAATCCCGAAGTAACTCGGCGGCGTGTTCAGCCTCTTCAATAGAGGAAACGGGCAGCATTTGAGCCGGAGTGGTTGGAGTCTGGATGTCCGCTGGGTCGAAACATTCCTCCAGAGCCATGTAGCGCTCAAGGTGTTCACGAATCTGTTCTTCGACTTGCACCTGACGGTATCTGGGCATTTTCGCAAGCTTGCGAAACTCCAACGGCGCAAGCGGGATGGCGTCCGCACGGAAAAAGTACTCAGGATTGACCTCCAATACTTTTGCCATTTGCAGCAGGCGCGAGGAGTTCGGGGTGCTTAACCCTTTTTCGTATTTACTGAGGGCTTGCTTGGTAATGTCGCCAAGCTGGAGCGCCAGCGCCTCCAAGGATATGCCACGCAGAAGGCGAGCGCGGCGGATTCGGTCATTAATCATGGGTTCCTCTCGTGGTTGACAAGACTATATTTTAGTTCTTATTTGTCAACCTGCTCAGAGAGTCAGAATGTGTCCGGCAATTGAATACTGGCCTTTCATCCAATTGTCATATTTCAGCCATAGAGTGTTCACACGGCCTGCTGATACTTGGCCCCGACTTAACACACCTATCTGCTAGGAGTAAGGCATGAAACTGAAGCGTTTGATGGCGGCAATGACTTTTGTCGCTGCTGGCGTTGCGACTGCCAACGCGTTCGCCGCTGTTGACCCGTCGATCCCGAGCTACACCAAGACCACTGGTGTGTCGGGCAACCTGTCCAGCGTCGGCTCCGATACCCTGGCCAACCTCATGACCCTGTGGGCTGAGAACTACAAAAAAGAATACCCGAACGTAAACATCCAGATTCAGGCCGCTGGCTCCGCCACCGCGCCACCTGCGCTGACTGAAGGCACCTCCAACCTGGGCCCGATGAGCCGCAAGATGAAGGACACCGAACTGGCGGCCTTCGAGCAGAAGTACGGCTACAAGCCAACCGCTATCCCGGTGGCCGTGGACGCCCTGGCGGTCTTCGTACACAAAGACAACCCGATCCAGCACCTGACCATGGAACAAGTCGACGCGATCTTCTCCTCGACTCGTCTGTGCGGCGCCAAAGCTGACGTGAAAACCTGGGGCGACCTGGGTGTGACCGGCGACCTGGCCAACAAGCCGGTGCAACTGTTCGGTCGTAACTCGGTATCCGGCACTTATGGCTACTTCAAAGAAGAAGCCCTGTGCAAAGGCGACTACAAGCCAAACGTCAACGAACAACCAGGCTCGGCTTCGGTCGTGCAGTCGATTAGCTCTTCGCTGAACGGCATCGGTTACTCGGGCATCGGCTACAAGACCGCCAGCGTGAAGACTGTGGCCCTGGCCAAGAAAGGCAGCACTGACTTCATCGAAGACACCGAAGAAAACGCCCTGAACGGTAAATACCCGCTGTCGCGTTTCCTCTACGTCTACGTCAACAAGGCCCCGAACAAGCCTCTGGCTCCGCTGGAAGCCGAGTTCGTGAAACTGGTCCTGTCTAAACAAGGCCAGGAAGTTGTAGTGAAAGACGGCTACATCCCACTGCCAGCCAAGGTTGCTGCAAAAGCGCTGGCTGACCTGGGTCTCGCGGAAGGCGGCGCTGAAGTCGCAAAAAAGTAAAACCCTAGGTCCGGGGTAAACCCGGACCTGCAGGAGCGAAGCTTGCCCGCGAAGGAATCGCCGCATCGCTCGCTCCTGCAAAGGCTCAGGGTTGCCACGCTGGCAACCCGGCCCCCCAAACTTCCGATCCACTGCCAGTTTCCACTGGCGGCGGATTTGTTGCGTCACTGCATTGTCATCTTTCTGTCATACAGGATCGCTAGGGTGTGCGCATGAATGATCTGGCCAACTCCACCATGACTACAAATCCCCCCAAGCGAATTGACTTCAATACGCCTGAGCTGCACCGCAAGCGCCGTATTCGTGCGCTGAAAGATCGCCTGACCCGTTGGTATGTGCTTGTCGGCGGCCTCGCCGTCCTGGGCGCGATTACCCTGATCTTCTTCTTCCTCGGTTATGTTGTCGCGCCGCTGTTCCAGGGTGCCGACCTGACCGCCAAAGACGCCATCACGCCCGCCTGGATGCAAGACGCCGGCAAGCCGCTGATGATCTCCCTTGAAGAACAGAACCAGGTGGCCATGCGGGTTTCCGACAAGGGCCAGGCGCTATTCTTTGATATCGATAGCGGCGCCGAACTGCGCCGCGTCGACCTGCCGATCCCGGCCGGTACCAGCGTGACCTCCATCGGTGAAGATCAACCCGGCCATCCATTGGTCGCAGTGGGGTTGTCCAACGGTCAGGTGCTGGTGTTCCGTCACACCTATAAAGTCAGTTACCCGGACGGCAAGAAAACCATCTCGCCGGCCATTGAATACCCATACGGCGAAACGCCAATCGCGCTGAACGAGACTGGTGGTGCCCTGGAGCACATCAGCGTCAACGCGACCGATTCGACCTTGCTGCTAGCAGGTTCCACCGGCGCGCAGCTGCATGTCATTTCGCTGACCAGCGAAGAAAACATGATGACCGGCGAAGTCACCAACGAGCAGAAGCGCATTGACCTGCCGCAAATGACCGAGCCGGTGAAGAACATCTTCGTCGACCCGCGTCAGCAGTGGTTATACGTGGTCAACGGTCGCGCTCAAGCCGATGTGTTCAGCCTGCGCGACAAGAGTCTCAACGGTCGCTACAAATTGCTCGAAAACGGTGAGGCCGAGATTACCGCCAGCACCCAGCTGGTGGGCGGTATCTCGCTGATTCTCGGCGACTCCAAGGGCGGCCTGGCCCAGTGGTTCATGGCCCGCGACCCGGATGGCGAGCTGCGCCTGAAGCAGATCCGTACCTTCCAGATGGGCAGTGCGCCGATTGTTGAAATCACCGCCGAAGAACGTCGCAAAGGTTTCGTTGCCCTTGATGCGTCCGGCAAGCTCGGCGTGTTCCACAGCACCGCGCACCGCACTTTGCTGGTGGATCAGGTGGTCGACGGCCAAGGCCTGTTCGGTCTGTCGCCACGGGCCAACCGCGTGATCGTGGAGCAGGGCGGCAAGCTGCAACCGTTGCTGCTCGACAACCCGCACCCGGAAGTCTCGTGGAGCGCGTTGTGGAGCAAGGTCTGGTACGAGAACTACGACGAGCCTAAATACGTCTGGCAATCGACCGCCGCCAACACCGACTTCGAACCCAAGCTGAGCCTCTCGCCGCTGACCTTCGGTACCCTGAAAGCCGCGTTCTACGCCATGCTGCTGGCCGCGCCGCTGGCTGTCGCCGCAGCGATCTACACCGCGTACTTCATGGCTCCGGGCATGCGTCGCAAGGTCAAGCCGGTGATCGAGCTGATGGAAGCGATGCCGACGGTGATCCTCGGCTTCTTCGCCGGCCTGTTCCTCGCACCGTATGTAGAAGGGCATTTGCCGGGCATCTTCAGCCTGCTGATGCTCGTGCCGATCGGCATTCTGGTGGCCGGTTTCGTCTTCAGTCGCCTGCCTGAGTCGATCCGCCTGAAAGTGCCGGACGGCTGGGAAAGCGCGATTCTGATTCCGGTGATTCTGTTCGTGGGCTGGTTGTCGTTGTACATGAGCCCGTACATGGAGGCCTGGTTCTTCGGCGGTGACATGCGTATGTGGATCTCCCACGACCTGGGCATCACCTATGACCAGCGCAACGCTCTGGTGGTTGGCCTGGCCATGGGCTTTGCAGTCATCCCGAACATCTACTCGATCGCCGAAGACGCCGTGTTCAGCGTGCCGCGCGGCCTGACCCTCGGTTCCCTGGCCCTTGGCGCCACGCCGTGGCAGACCATGACTCGTGTGGTGATCCTCACCGCCAGCCCGGGCATCTTCTCGGCGCTGATGATCGGCATGGGCCGCGCGGTCGGTGAAACCATGATCGTGCTGATGGCCACCGGTAACACCCCGGTCATGGAAATGAACCTGTTCGAAGGCCTGCGCACACTGGCAGCCAACGTCGCGGTGGAAATGCCCGAATCGGAAGTCGGCGGCAGCCACTACCGCGTGCTGTTCCTCTCGGCGCTGGTGCTGCTGTTGTTCACCTTCATCATGAACACCCTCGCGGAACTGATTCGTCAGCGTCTGCGCAAGAAATACTCGTCGCTTTAACAAAGGTAGAAGTCTGTGAAACAGAACTCCCTGAATGGATGGTTCAAGAGCGGCGCCCCCGGCGTCTGGATCAGCGGCGGCGCGGTGTCCATTGCGGTCATCATGACCATTGGCCTGCTGGCGGTCATTGCCGTGCGCGGTCTGGGGCACTTCTGGCCGGCGGACCTGATCCACGCCAATTACGACGTGCCGGGCCAGGCCAACCACCTGGTCATCGGCGAAGTGGTGCAGAAGGAAGAAGTGCCACGCGAGCGCCTGAAAACCGCTGGCCTGCCAGTGCCCGATCAGGGCCCGGAGTTCATGACCCGCGAGCTGATCAAGGTCGGCAACCGCGATCTGAACGGCACTGACTTCACCTGGATTGTCGGCGAGTGGCTGACCAACCAGAAAACCCCGCCAGAGCTGATGACCATCGAGCGTCGCGAGTGGGGCAACTTCTACGGCTACCTGGTCAACGTCAAAGAGGACGGCAAGGTCGTCGCTGAAGGCGAAGCCGCATGGCCTGAGTTGCAGGCCCGTGTCGATCGCGTCAACCAGTTGGCTGGGCAGCTCAAGAGCCTGGAAAAAACCGACATCGGCGCGATCAACGCCGGTCTCGAACGTGTGCGTCTGCACGGTCGCAAGCTGGAATTGGCCGGCCGTCTCGACGCTACCGCACAGGCGGACCTGGAGTCTGAGCGCGCCGAGCTGAATGCCCGTTATCAGGAAGTCGAAGCGCGTCTGAACGACCTGCACAAGCAGTTCAACCGTGACAGCCTGACGGCTCGTGACGCGAACGGTAAAGAGGTCGAGATCGGCATCGGCAAAGTGGTTCACGCCTATCAGCCGAACGCCATGAGCACCTTTACCAAGGTTGGCTTCTACTTCAGCAAGGTCTGGGAATTCCTCAGTGATGACCCGCGCGAAGCCAACACCGAAGGCGGGATCTTCCCGGCGATTTTCGGCACCGTGATGATGACCCTGATCATGGCGATGATCGTCACTCCGTTCGGTGTGCTGGCGGCGGTCTACCTGCGTGAATACGCCAAGCAGAACACCCTGACTCGAGTGATCCGTATTGCGGTGAACAACCTGGCGGGCGTACCGGCGATCGTTTACGGCGTGTTCGGCCTGGGCTTCTTCGTTTATGTGCTGGGCGGCTCGATCGACCGGTTGTTCTTCCCCGAAGCCTTGCCGGCGCCGACCTTCGGTACGCCGGGTCTGCTGTGGGCTTCGTTGACCTTGGCTCTGCTAGCTGTGCCGGTGGTGATCGTGGCCACCGAAGAAGGCCTGGCGCGGATTCCTCGTACCGTGCGCGAAGGCTCGCTGGCCCTCGGCGCGACCAAGGCCGAGACCTTGTGGAAGATCGTGCTGCCGATGGCCAGCCCGGCAATGATGACCGGCATGATCCTCGCCGTGGCCCGTGCCGCCGGTGAAGTGGCGCCGCTGATGCTGGTGGGTGTAGTGAAACTGGCGCCGTCGTTGCCGCTGGATGGCAACTACCCGTACCTGCACCTGGACCAGAAGATCATGCACCTGGGCTTCCACATTTATGACGTCGGCTTCCAGAGCCCGAACGTCGAAGCCGCGCGGCCGCTGGTGTATGCCACGGCGCTGCTGCTGGTGCTGGTGATCGCGACATTGAACCTGTCGGCCGTTTATATACGTAACCACCTGCGCGAGAAGTACAAGGCGCTGGATAGCTAATTACCGCCGCTCCTGCAGAGCGGCGACACCGCTGGCCCATCTTGTGAGGCCAGCGGCTCACTGAACCGAATTTGTTAGCACAGGGAGCCTCCCATGCAGCACGAAGCACACACTCACGGCATCAACATGTCGGCCCTGGGCCGCGACAAACAGAGCCTGAGTCTCGAGCAGGAAACCGTGGCCATCGAAGTGCCGGGGTTGAGCCTGTTCTACGGCGACAAACAAGCGCTGTATGACGTCAGCATGAATATCCCGAAACAGCGCGTGACCGCCTTCATCGGCCCGTCCGGCTGCGGCAAGTCCACGCTGCTGCGCACTTTCAACCGCATGAACGACCTGGTGGATGGCTGCCGCGTCGAAGGCGCGATCAACCTCTACGGCAACAACATCTACCGCAAGGGCGAGGACGTGGCCGAGCTGCGTCGTCGCGTCGGCATGGTGTTCCAGAAGCCCAACCCGTTCCCGAAAACCATCTATGAAAACGTGGTTTACGGTTTGCGCATCCAGGGTATCAACAAAAAGCGCATCCTCGACGAAGCCGTCGAGTGGGCGTTGAAAGGCGCGGCGCTGTGGGATGAAGTCAAGGATCGCCTGCACGAGTCGGCACTCGGTCTGTCCGGCGGTCAGCAGCAACGTCTGGTGATTGCCCGCACCATCGCCGTGGAGCCGGAAGTGCTGCTGCTCGACGAACCGTGCTCGGCACTCGACCCGATCTCCACGCTGAAAGTCGAAGAGCTGATCTACGAACTGAAATCCAAGTTCACCATTGTTATCGTGACCCACAACATGCAACAGGCCGCGCGGGTTTCCGACTACACGGCGTTCATGTATATGGGCAAACTGGTGGAGTTCGGCGACACCGACACCCTGTTCACCAATCCGGCGAAGAAGCAGACCGAAGACTACATCACCGGTCGTTACGGCTAGGAAGCTGTTGTTTGCTCACTGAACTGACGCTGCGGCCCACCGCACCTTACCGGACGCTCCAAGGACGCCAACATGATTAGTAAAGAAGGCCTTACCCATCACATCTCCCAGCAGTTCAACGCTGAGCTCGAGGAAGTGCGCAGCCACCTCCTGGCCATGGGCGGGCTGGTCGAGAAGCAGGTCAACGACGCGGTCACCGCGCTGATCGAGGCCGACTCCGGCCTGGCCCAGCAAGTGCGCGAGGTCGACGACCAGATCAACCAGATGGAACGCAACATCGACGAAGAATGCCTGCGCATTCTGGCCCGTCGTCAGCCGGCGGCGTCGGACTTGCGTCTGATCATCAGCATCTCCAAATCGGTGATCGACCTCGAGCGTATCGGCGACGAAGCCACCAAGATCGCCCGTCGCGCCATTCAGTTGTGCGAAGAAGGCGAAGCGCCGCGCGGTTATGTCGAGGTTCGCCACATCGGCGACCAGGTGCGCAACATGGTTCGCGATGCGCTGGACGCGTTTGCCCGCTTCGACGCCGACCTGGCGCTGTCGGTGGCGCAGTACGACAAGATCATCGACCGCGAATACAAGACCGCGTTGCGCGAACTGGCCACCTACATGATGGAAGACCCGCGCTCTATCTCGCGGGTCTTGAGCATTATCTGGGTGCTGCGTTCCCTCGAACGAATCGGCGATCACGCGCGCAATATCTCGGAACTGGTGATTTATCTGGTGCGCGGCACCGACGTGCGTCACCTGGGCCTCAAGCGCATGAAGGAAGAAGTGGAAGGCACAAGTGCCGAAACCGCTAATGTTCCGGACAAAGCTGACGATAAGTAAGGTTGCCCAAGAAAAAGCGCCCGGCCCCTTGGCCGGGCGTTTTTGTTTGTGTGGCTTTTGAACTGAAAAGCCGAATTGAAAAGCAGCACCCGCGAACGAAAAGTCCCGGCGTGACTGAAGAGTTTTGGCAAAGTGCCATCAGCCAGCGTTATGCTTGCCGGGATTTTTAAAGGGGTGTTGGATGAGCAAGATCAGTGTGTTGGTCGTGGACGATGCGTCGTTCATTCGTGACCTGGTAAAAAAGTGCCTGCGCAACTACTTCCCGGGGATCCGGACCGAAGATGCAGTCAACGGTAAAAAGGCCCAGGCCATGCTGGCCAAGGAAGCGTTCGACCTGGTCCTGTGTGACTGGGAGATGCCGGAAATGTCAGGTCTTGAGCTGCTGACCTGGTGCCGCGAGCAGGACAACCTCAAGACCATGCCGTTCGTGATGGTGACCAGCCGTGGCGATAAAGAGAACGTGGTCCAGGCGATCCAGGCCGGGGTTTCCGGCTACGTCAGCAAGCCATTCACCAACGAGCAGCTGTTGACCAAAGTCAAGCAGGCCCTGAACAAGGTCGGCAAGCTCGATACCTTGATGAACAGCGCGCCGACCAAAATGAACTCGGCGTTCGGCAACGATTCCCTGAGCGCATTGACCGGTGGCAAAGCGGCGGTAGTCGCACCCTCGGCTGCAGCGGTCAACCCGTTTGCCAAACCTGCCGCCGCGCCAGCCCCGGCTGCGGCGCCGTCTCGCGGCCTGCTCAACAATCCACCGGTCAAGGCGCCTGCCGCTGCCTCCGCTGGCGGTCGTGGCCAAGGCCAACTGCGCCTGTCGAGCGGCACACAGCAATGCGTGATCAAGGCCTTGAGCATCAAGGAAGCGCTGCTGGTGGTGAAACGCACCGACACCTTGCCGCAAGTCCTCGACAACGCCGTACTCGACCTGGAGCAGGGCGACAATGCCGAAACTGCCCGTCTTAACGGCTACCTGCACGCCATCGTCGCCCACGAGCCGAAGCCGGACAGTGAGTGGCTGCAACTGACGTTCCGCTTTGTCGACCAGGATGCACAGAAGCTCGATTACATCTCGCGCCTGATCGCCCGTGGCACCGCGCAGAAGCACTTCGTACCGGGTGCGTAACGTGTACCGCTGATCGTTCCCACGCTCTGCGTGGGAATGCCTCCGCGTCCGCTTCGGATGGGACGCAGAGCGTCCCGTGCTGCATTCCCAGGCAGAGCGTGGGAATGATCATTTGAAACATCTGTCGACTACGCAGGTCCATTTCTGCTGCTAGGCTCCTTCCCAGGCCTACTCAACAGAATTTTGCCCATGCTCGCGCGCCTGCTGTTTTTCTGTGGTCTTTTCATGGCCTCCACCTCGGCTGTGGCCATGACGATCTACAAGTCCACTGATGCCAGTGGCGTGGTCTCTTACAGCGACCGCCCCACCAAAGGCGCGAAGGTGTTCGTTTTTCGCGACCGAATGGTCGAACACCTTGAGCGGCAGGTGTACCTCGACATCAAGCGGCTGAATGGCATGGACAGCGTGTTCGTGCGCAACGACCTGTATGCGCCGGTCGAGATCGAGCTGAGTTTCGACAGACTGCAGAACGTCAGCGGAGCGCCGAGCCGACCGATCCGGCGGGTGATGCCGGCGCGCAGTAACCTTCGTCTGGCCCTGCTCACGCCGACGAAGGCCGGAAGGCCGATCGTGTATAACCCAAGGTTCGCATATTTCCTGGGCGACCCCTCAGGGGCTGCCATGGCCTATCGATATCCGTTGCCCTGGCGTGGCGGTCCGTTTCGGCTGACCCAGGGCCCCAATGGCCAATACAGCCACTACGGACCGAAGAACCGTTACGCGATGGACATCGCCATGCCCGAAGGCACGCCGATCATCGCGGCGCGCGGCGGAGTGGTGGTGAAAACCGAGAATGGCCAGACCGGGCGCGGGAACGATCCATCGGGCAATTTCGTGCGGGTGTTGCACGATGACGGGACCATGGGCGTGTACCTGCACCTCAAGAAAGGTTCAGTCTGCGTGCGGGAAGGTCAGCGGGTGGTGGTGGGCAGTGCGCTGGCGCTGTCGGGCAACACCGGCAACAGCAGCGGCCCGCACCTGCACTTCGTGGTGCAGCGCAATACCGGGTTGGGTCTGGTGTCGATTCCGTACCAGTTCAATCAACCGGTGGGGGCGTTGCCCAACTTTGCGTTGGGCAGTAGGAGCCGGCTTGCTGGCGATGAACGATAACGCGGTATAACAGAGACACCGCAGCGCTCCTGATCGCCAGCAAGCCGGCTCCTACAAGGGCGTGGCTCAGTCCAGCATCAACACCTTGGCCAATATGATCTTCGGCCCTTTCATCTTTTTGATGATGATCCGCAAACCTTCGACTTCCAGCACTTCTTCCTCTTCCGGCACCCGTTTCAGGGTTTCGTAGACCAGCCCGGCGAGGGTTTCGGCTTCGATGTGGTCCAGGTCGATGCCCAGCAGGCGTTCCACCTTGAACAGCGGCGTATCGCCCCGCACCAGCAGCTTGCCCGGCTGATACGCGAGGATCCCGCGTTCAGCCTTGCGATGTTCGTCCTGAATGTCGCCCACCAGCACTTCCAGCACGTCTTCCATGGTCAGGTAGCCGATGATGTTGCCGTCGGCTTCCTCGACCACGGCGAAATGCGAACCGCCCTTGCGGAACTGTTCCAGCAGCTGCGACAGCGGCATGTGCCGCGATACGCGCTCCAGCGGCCGGGTCAGTTCGGCGAGGTTGAACGATTCGGGAATGTGATCCAGGGCAGCCAGTTCCAGCAGCAGATCCTTGATGTGCAGCAGGCCGACGAACTCCTGGCGCTCGCTGTCGTACACCGGGTAGCGGCTGAACTTGTGGCGGCGGAACAACGCCAGGATTTCCTTGAGCGGAGCGTTGAACTCAAGGGTGACCAGGTCTTCCCGGGAGTTGGCCCAGTCGACCACTTCCAGCTCGCCCATTTCCACCGCCGAGGCCAGTACACGCATGCCTTGGTCGCTTGGGTCCTGGCCACGGCTGGAGTGCAGGATCAGTTTCAGTTCTTCGCGGCTGTAATGGTGCTCGTGGTGCGGGCCGGGTTCACCTTGCCCGGCGATGCGCAGGATCTGGTTGGCGCTGGCGTTGAGCAGGTAGATGGCCGGGTACATGGCCCAGTAGAACAAGTACAGCGGCACCGCCGTCCACAGCGACAGCAACTCGGGTTTGCGGATGGCCCAGGATTTCGGCGCCAGTTCACCGACCACGATGTGCAGGTACGAAATGATGAAGAACGCCGTGAAGAACGAAACCGCCTTGACCACTTCAGCGGAATCTACGCCCACGGCACTCAGCACAGGCTCCAGGAGGTGCGCGAACGCCGGTTCGCCGACCCAGCCCAGACCCAGAGAGGCGAGGGTGATACCCAATTGGCACGCCGACAGGTAAGCATCGAGCTGACTGTGTACGGTGCGCAGGATATGCCCGCGCCAGCCGTGCTGTTCAGCGATGGCTTCGACCCGGGTCGAGCGCAGTTTGACCATGGCAAACTCTGCCGCAACGAAAAAGCCGTTGAGCAAAACCAGGATCAGAGCAAAAAGAATCATGCCGAAGTCGGCGAATATTGTTGCGAGGGTCAAGCCAGGGGAAGGGTCCATGATGGAGTTTTGCGGGTTCCGTGTATTCAAAAGGAAAGAAAAAAGTGCGCCTGAAGGGCAGGCACAAGTCAGCCAATGTAGCGGCTGACTGGTCGATTGCCTAGTGGCGAGTGCTAGTCGGTATCAGTCCGCGGCGCTGATCACGCGGGATTTGGTGACCTGGGCCGGCGCAAAATGGCAGGTAAACGTGCTGCCATGCCCCGGCACACTGCTGATTTCCATGCGTGCCCGATGGCGCAGCAACACGTGCTTGACGATGGCCAGCCCCAGCCCGGTACCACCGGTGTTGGAGTTGCGGCTGGAATCGACGCGATAGAAGCGTTCAGTCAGGCGCGGCAGGTGCTTGCTGTCGATGCCGATTCCCGAATCCTGCACGCTCAGGTGTGCACCTTGCTCGTCACCCCACCAGCGAATGCGGATATTGCCCTCGGCCGGGGTGTATTTCACCGCGTTGAACACCAGATTGGAAAACGCACTGCGCAGTTCGGCTTCACTGCCCTTGAGCAGAATCGTCGGGTCGGCTTCCAGGGTGATGCGCTGATTTTTCTGACCCGACAGCTGCTGAGCATCGCTCTTGATCGATTGCAGCAGGCTATCGATGGACACTGGTTGGTTGTCCGATGGGTAATCGGTGGCTTCCAGTTTGGCCAGCAGCAGCAAATCGTTAAGCAAGGTCTGCATGCGCCCGCCTTGCTGCTGCATTTGCTGCAGGGCACGGGTCCAGCGCGGATTCACGTCCTCGACGTTATCGAGCAGGGTTTCCAGGTAGCCGCAAATCACCGTCAGGGGTGTGCGCAGCTCGTGGGACACGTTGGCGATGAAGTCTTTGCGCATCTGCTCCAGCTGATGGATACGCGTCACGTCGCGCACCAGCATCAAGTGCTCGTTGTTGCCATAGCGGGTGATGTACAGCTGAATGCGCAGGCGATCGTTGATCGGCGACGGAATCTCCAATGGTTCGGCGTAGTTGTCCTGCTCGAAGTATTCCTTGAAGCGCGGATGGCGCACCAGGTTGGTCACCGGCTGGCCACTGTCCTGAGGAGTCTTGAGGCCCAGCAGGGTTTCAGCCGCGCGGTTCCACCACTCAAGATTGCCGTCGCTGTCGAGCATGATCACTGCGTCTTTCAGCGCGGCAGTGGATTCCTGGACCCGGTCGATCACCGCTTGCAGGCGCCCGCGTACCCGTTGGTCGCGGCGTTGCAGGTGGTAGATGCTGTCGAACACTTCACCCCACAGACCATAGCCGTCGGGCGGTGCTTCATCGGGTTGGTGCAGGCGCAGCCATTCGTGCAGGCGCAGCAGCTGTTTGAGGGTCCAGGCCAGGTAAACACCCAGGCCCACGGCGAGGCTCCAGCCGTAGTAGCCGGAAATCAGGCCGATCACCAGGCAGGCGGTGACCAGTAACAGCATGTGGCGAATCAGGGTGCCATGCCAGTTTTGGTTCACGGAAAATATGCGTCCTTGTCAGCGAGTCTGGCGGCCGGTTCAGGCCTTGGTGGAGAACCGGTAGCCGGTGCCGCGCACGGTTTGTACCAGGTTTTCGTAAGCATCGCCGAGGGCTTTGCGCAGGCGACGGATGTGCACGTCGACAGTGCGCTCTTCGACGTAGACATTGCCGCCCCAGACCTGATCCAGCAACTGGCCGCGGGTGTAGGCGCGTTCCTGGTGGGTCATGAAGAATTGCAGCAAACGGTATTCGGTCGGGCCCATCTCGGCAGGTTTGCCGTCGATGGTCACGCGGTGGCTGATCGGGTCCAGTAGCAGGCCACCGACTTCGATCGGCGCTTCGCCATCGGTCGGGCCGGCGCGGCGCAGTACGGCTTTGAGGCGTGCCACCAGTTCGCGGGGGGAAAACGGTTTGGTGATGTAGTCGTCGGCGCCGACTTCCAGGCCCTGGATCTTGTTGTCCTCTTCACCCTTGGCGGTGAGCATGATGATCGGGATATCCCCGGTCAGCTCGTCGCGCTTGAGGCGGCGGGCCAACTCGATGCCGGAGGTGCCGGGCAGCATCCAGTCGAGCAGGATCAGGTCCGGTTTGCGGTCGACGATAATGGCATGGGCCTGCTGGGAGTTCTCCGCCTCCAGGCAGTCATAGCCGGCCATTTCCAACGCAACGGCGATCATTTCGCGAATGGGCGCTTCGTCGTCGACGATCAGAATGCTCCTGCCAACCATGCCTTAATCCTCTTGTCATTTAACTGTCTTGCGCCGCATTAGATAACGGAATTATTGCAGTCGTGTGACAGTATTTTAGCCGCCCTGCGATTGTCGCGATCCTGAACTAAGCTCTAATTCCGAATCCTGACAACCACAAGAGGAAGGTTTCCATGAATCACATTGCTAAATCCTGGAAGGTCCTGCTGGTCACGGCTGCGCTAACGTTGCCGTCCATGGCCTTTGCGGCAGAACCCGCCATGATGAAAGACGGGATGATGGTCGATCACAAGGGTATGACGGTGTACACGTACGACAAGGACTCAGGCGGTAAGTCGATGTGCAACGGCGAGTGCGCTGAATACTGGCCGCCAATGATGGCGCCGGAGGGCGCCAAGCCCGAAGGCAAGTGGAGCACGATCAAGCGTGACGACGGTAAGATGCAGTGGGCCTATGATGGCAAGCCGCTTTACACCTTCATGAAGGACAAAAAACCCGGTGACATGGCAGGCGACAATATGAAGGAAGTCTGGCACGTCATGCGCGAGCATAAATAAGCGATTCGCCTGCGCCGTAACAGTTCGCAGCCTGCAGTCGCTCCATCCCCTTGTTGGAGCTTGCACAGGCTGCGATCTTTTCCAATGGTCAACGCAACGCGTAATCCAGCACAATCCCCACGAAAATCGCCAACCCCGCCCAGTGGTTATGCAAAAACGCCTGGAAGCAACGCATCCGGTCTTTGCTGCGGGTGTACCAGAACTCCCACGCAAAGCAGCCTGCCGCCACCAGCAACCCAAGGTGGAACCAGCCACCGAGATGGAATTTCGAGCCAGCCAGCAACAGGCAGCCCAGCGCCAGGCCTTGCAAGGTCAGAATGATCACCCGGTCGGCATCGCCAAACAGGATCGCGGTGGATTTCACCCCGATCTTCAGGTCGTCATCGCGGTCGGTCATGGCGTAATAGGTGTCGTATCCCACAGTCCACAGCAAGTTGGCGATCCACAGCAACCAGGCTGTCGCCGGCAACTCACCGGTCTCGGCAGTGAACGCCATCGGCATGCCCCAGGAGAACGCCGCGCCCAGCACCACTTGTGGGTAATAGGTGTAGCGCTTCATGAACGGGTAAGTGAAGGCCAGGGCCAAACCGCCCAGCGACAGCCAGACAGTCGCCGCGTTGGTGCACAGCACCAGCAGGAAACTCACGCCCATCAGCACCGCGAAGAACACCAGGGCTTCTTTTGAACTGATCTTGCCGCTCACCAGCGGCCGTTGCTCGGTGCGTTTCACATGGCCATCGACCTTGCGGTCCGCCCAGTCGTTGATCACGCAACCGCCGGCACGGGTCAGTACCACGCCGAGCACGAAAATCACGATATTGGCCAGTGACGGCGAACCTTCACCGGCAATCCACAGTGCCCACAATGTCGGCCACAGCAGCAGGTAAATGCCGATCGGCTTGTCCATGCGGGTCAGCTGAATGAAATCCCAGGCCCGAGGATTCACGCGGTTCAGAGACTTGAGCAGGTTCTGGTACATCAGCAGTTCTCCGGATGCGCGCGGGCGGCGCTCCACAGGGTCGGCAGGAAAACCTCGGCCACCAGCACGCTCAGGGCGCCACGGTCGAAACGTGAGCGCCGGCCCCACAGTTCAGGTGCTTGAGCCTCCATCGGCAACCACGCTTGAGGATAGTGACAAACCTCGATGGCCCGGCGCTGAAATGCCTGATCGCAAAACAGCAATTCACCCAGAGAACGGCTGCCCAGCTCATCCATGTGCAATCCGTCGCCCTGTAGCGCGCTACGCGCGGCTACGCTGCGGGCAAACACCCAGGCTTCACCATGGCCGCGCAGATACACCTCACGCACCCAGCCTTCGCTGCCTTCGGCCAGCTCCAGCGCGGCACATTCGTCGGCGCGCAGCGATTGCCAGCCTTCGAACAGCGGTGTGACGCTGAAACCGTCATTCGACAAACGGGTCAGGCGTCGGGTCAGTGACCCTTCATCGAACAACCAATCGAGCGTAGACGTGTCGGGGCGGGGCATCAGTTGGCTTTGAGAAAGCCAGAGCGGCGTCGGGGAAGGGGCTTTTGAGTGCGGCACAGTGAGTCATTATTGGCAGCAAATGAGGCGGCGAGCTTACCATGTCAGGCGGCGAGTTTGATTGATCCGGCCTGCCGTTGCGCCGAACAGGCTTGCATCTGTCGGGCCCGATCAGTACAAAACGCCCTGAGCCGGACGGCAACGCTTCATCTATCGACCGTTCGCGCCGGCAAAAGCCTGAATCCCGAGGAAATACCTGAATGAAAAAGTGGCAATGTGTGGTCTGCGGCCTGATCTATAACGAAGCCGAAGGCTGGCCGGACGACGGTATTGCGGCGGGCACACCGTGGCAGGACGTGCCGGAAGACTGGCTGTGCCCGGACTGCGGCGTGGGCAAAATGGATTTTGAAATGATTGAAATCAACTAAGCATCCAAGGAGCTAGGAATGAACGCACCTGTCGTGATCGTCGGCACTGGGCTGGCTGGCTACAACCTGGCCCGGGAGTTTCGCAAACTCGATGGCGAAACCCCGCTGCTGTTGATTACCGAAGATGACGGACGCTCCTACTCCAAGCCGATGCTTTCCACCGGCTTTGGCAAGAATAAGGACGCCGATGGCCTGAGCATGGCCGAACCGGGCGCCATGGCCGAGCAATTGAAGGCCGAAGTGCGCACCCACACACGCATCAGCGGCATCGATCCGGGCCACAAGCGCCTGTGGATCGGTGAAGAATCGGTGATCTACCGCGACCTGATTCTGGCCTGGGGCGCGGAAACCGTGCGCGTGCCGATCGAAGGCGACGCGGCCGACGCGGTTTTCCCGATCAACGACCTTGAAGACTACGCACGTTTTCGCGCGGCGGCGGCCGGCAAGCGTCGGGTGCTGCTGCTGGGCGCTGGTTTGATCGGCTGCGAATTTGCCAACGACCTGATTCTCGGTGGCTACGAAGTGCAACTGGTTGCTCCCTGCGAACAAGTCATGCCGACCTTGCTCCACCCGGCGGCGGCCGCTGCGGTCCAGGCCGGCCTGGAAAGCCTGGGCGCGCGCTTCCACCTCGGGCCGGTGCTCAATCGCTTGCAGCGAGTGGCTGACGGCCTGGAAGCGCATCTGTCTGACGGCCAGGTCATCCCTTGCGACGTAGTGGTGTCGGCCATCGGCCTGCGTCCGCGCATCGACCTGGCGGCCGCTGCCGGGGTGCAGGTCAATCGTGGTGTGGTGGTTGACCGCCACCTGAAAACCTCTCACGCCAACATCTACGCCCTGGGCGATTGCGCCGAGGTCGACGGGCTGAATCTGTTGTACGTCATGCCCCTCATGAGCTGTGCGAGAGCGCTGGCCCAGACCCTCGCCGGAAACCCTACGGCGGTGAGTTACGGCCCGATGCCGATCACCGTGAAAACCCCGGTCTGCCCCTTGGTGGTTTCGCCGCCGCCACGGGGCGCGGAGGGCGTCTGGACGGTCGAAGGGCAGGGCGCGGACATCAAGGTGCTGTGCCGCGACAGCGCCGGCAAATTGCTGGGCTATGCCCTGACCGGCGCGGCGGTGATGGAAAAACTCGCCCTGAACAAAGAACTTCCGGCCCTGTTGGCGTAAATGCCGGTCGTTCTGTCGGAATCACCCCGTTTTTGCCCCCACAAAGGTCGCGGGGAGACTGGCGCCGCTCTTGCGCGCATGCCATCCTCATTCCCGTCTGCCGCAGAGTAGAGCACCTGCGGCGCCTTGGGCGCTGTTCCAACGAGAACAGCACGGACATAACAACAAAAAACCGTCAAAGGGGCTTCACTCATGCGTAAACCAGAACTCGCCGCTGCCATCGCGGAAAAAGCAGATCTCACCAAAGAACAGGCCAATCGCGTTCTCAACGCCGTTCTCGAAGAAATCACCGGCGCTCTGCATCGCAAGGATAGCGTCACGCTGGTGGGCTTCGGCACCTTCCTGCAACGCCATCGCGGTGCCCGCACCGGCAAAAACCCGCAAACCGGTGAGCCGGTGAAGATCAAGGCCAGCAATACTGTTGCGTTCAAGCCAGGCAAGTCGTTGAAAGACAGCGTTAATCCGTAATTGCTGCAAGTACCTCGAACGCTGAGGGAAAAACGATAATGAAAAGAATGGGCACGCCGATTGAATCGGGTGCCCATTTTTTGTTGGCTGCAGAGATGAATGTCTAACGAAGTCCCTCTACCAGTACCTTGTCTTTCTCGCCGCCCCAAGGATCGTCCAGCAGGTACTTGGCTGGAACTTTGCTGTCTGATGGGACCAGAGTGATTTTGTAAAAGATTTCTTCACCCTCGCAAACCTCGAAGTACAACGCATAGTCGCGTTTCTCTAGATCAAGCTCGACCTTTAATTTCTCAGCAGCGGATGCAATTTCCACATGACTGGGATCCGTGACATGAAACGGCACGAAGATGCAGCGCTGGGCGGTGGCGTCGAGGTTGAAACTGTCTTCCAGTTTCAGGTGTACGTTTGCCCCGAATGCTTCTTCGGGGAGAGGGTCAAACACAACATAGTCGCTATGGAGGACCGCACCCTGCTCCAGGTTAACTTTGCCCCACCGGCATGAAGTTTCGTCGAAGTTCCGTGAGCGGAATTGAATTTGGCTGTGGGAGATTAATAGGTCCACAGTTTGAGCTATCTTTTTCATCCGTAAACCTCGATCGGCATCCTGCTCGGTTTCTTCGACGCGTCGGCCCTAGAGACCTCGGTCGTGGTCAGGATTTTTTCTCTAAATAGAACTTCAAATATTTTTTTGGTCTTTCTTGGAAGGCTCGTGCCTTGCCGAAGCTATAAGCGTCGTCAAAATATTTATAAGCCTGTGAATAATCTTCCAGTTCAAAGTAGACCATTCCCAAGTTGATCAACGGACCTGTATCGATATCTGACTCTCGGCCATCAAGGGTCTTTTGCGCCCAATCTTTAGCGGCCTCGAAGTCACCGTTGTCGAAGTGCAGGTTGAAAAAAGAACCTGTGACCCATGACGACAGAGGTGTCCATTCAAGTTTTGGCTCAGGAAGCAAGTCCCATGCTTTTTGGTACAAGGCTTGGGCTTCATCCTTTTTGTTTTGCTCATCGAGCTCATTGCCCGAGGCCATGATGGCCATTATTTCATCTGCCAACGTGGGATTTTTATCTGCTAAATTTTTCATGTAACAATCCTTTCCTAATATATGGGTTTTTCAGCTGGGCCGATAAAGTCGCCGGGATCCCTGTATCGGTCCGTGAGTAGTGCACCTTTAGACCGGTTGTGGGAATAGTATTCCAGCTCATAGTTATCTGGGTCGCGCATCCATCCCCTCACTTCTTTGGTTTTGGCTCCATGGAAGCCGCCTTTAGAGTTCCAATATTTAACGGCATCTGTTTTATGCGCCATGTCAGCGTCTTTAATCGAATACCAATTCTTGTCGGTGCTCTGGAATCTCATGTTTTTCCCGGAGCCAATTATTTTACCTTCGGCTCTCATCCGCGCTATCACGGCTTTCCCCGTACGGCTGCTCTTACCAGGCGTTCTGCCTACAGAGTTTAGGCGGCAAGACAGTCCCAGTGGGTCGATCCATTCGAAGGGATTGGGGCCGTATGCATAAAAATTTAAACTGCCGTTTAGACCTATCGGATCCGGCGTAGTAAACCGCCCCACATCCGGATCATAAAACCTGAACGTATTGAAATGCAGCCCCGTCTCCCGGTCCAGGTACTGTCCCTGAAACCGCAGATTCTGCTCCTCAATGTAATACGGCTCGCGCACCTCTTCTAACGTGTTGCCCCACACCCGATAACTCGCCTGCCAGACGTTGTGGCCGTCTGCTTCGGTGAGTTGTTCCGGCAGGCCGTTGAGGTCGTTGTGGTAGTAGCGGATTTTTTGCAGCGGGCCGGTGCCGTCGACCCGGGCCAGGGGTTCGTAACCTTCGTCTTCGTAGAGGTAGAGGCTGGTCTGTTGATGGCGATGTTCCTGCAACAGGCGCAGGCCGTCCCAGGTGAAGCGGGTTTCGCCGAGAGGGTAGCAGTTGGTGTCGTGTACGGTTTTTTCGATGCGCCGGCCCAGTGGGTCGTAGGTCATTCTGACCACGCTGCCGTTTTCATTGCGCACTTCAATCAACCGGCTTTCGGCGTCGTAACCGAAGCGCTGCAGGCCCCGTTGAGCGCTGCGTTTTTCGATCATCCGGCCAAACGCGTCATAGCGATAACGCTTGTCCTGATAGGTCAGCAGTTTGTTGTGCACCACCAGCCCGGCGCCGGGTTGTGGGCCGTCCAGCAGGTTGGCGGCGGCGTCGTAGGCGAAGGTTTCGCGCTGGCCGTGCAGGCTGTCCTGGCTGGCGATGATGCGGCCGGTGGCGTCGTAGTGCAGCAGTTGGCGGTGTTGCGTGGCGGGTTGCTGGTCGAGTTTGCCGATCAGGTTGTCGGCGGGGTCGTACTCGAAATGTTTCTGCACCGCTGGCGGCATCAGCGATGGCTGGCTGCTGTGTCGGCGTTGGCGTGAGCGTAAGCGCCCGCTGCGGTCGTATTCGCTGCGGGTGCTGATCTGGCCCTGGGTGCGCAGCACTTCGCGGTGCAGGCGGTCGCGTTCGAAGTCGCTGATGACCTGGCCGTCGAGGTTGATCTGGTGCARGTGGCCGCTGCCGTAGTACAGGCGATTGAGCCAGCGGCCGTCGGGCAGTTGGGTCTGGATCAGGTTGCCGAGTTCGTCGTAGTGRTRGTGCAGGYTGCCGGCSGCGCTTTGTTCTTCGAGCAAYTGGCCGAGGGCGTCRTAGGCGAAGCTCAGGGTTTGTGCGTTGCCSTGGTGGTCGGTGAAGGTGACGGCGGTGAGCTGGTCCAGTGGGTCGTAGGTGTAGTCGGTGCGGCCATCGTCGGTGACTTTGGCGATCAGCCGGCCGACGGCGTCACGTTCCAGTTGGTGAACGATAGGAGCGGGGGGCGACTCGGGGACGACGGCCAGGCCGTTGCCATAAGGCGCCGGAACAGCCGTGACCGCCGCGACGTTATCCAGCAGGTCATAGGTGTAGCGCTTGGCACTGCCATCCAGATCCTGCTGTTCGGTCAGCCGATCCCCTGCATCCCAGGCGAAGCGATAACTCTCGCCATTCTCATTGGTCAGCGCTTGCAGCCGCCCGTAGCGGTCGTACCCGAACTGCACTTGCCGACCATGGGCGTCGGTACGCTGACGCACCTGGCCGCGACGGTTGTGTTGATAGAGCGTGGTGTGCCCGGCCGGGTCGGTATAACCGGTCAGCTGGCCGCTGACGTCGCGCTGATATTGCTCGGTGCGCCCGTCCGGCAATTGGCTGCTGAGCAACCGTCCCTGGGCGTCGTAGCTGAATTGGGTGCGTTCGCCGAGGGCATCGGTGATGGTTTGCAGATAGCCCCGGTTGTCGTAGTTGAACCGCGTCGGATAACCCGAGCAATCGATGTGTTCGACCAGTTGGCCGAACGGGTTCCAGCGCAGTCTTTTGCTTTTGCCGGTGGCGTCGATGATCTCGACGACCTGGCCTTGGGTGTCGTAGCGGTAGCGGGTGACATGGTCCAGCGGATCGGTTTCGGCGATGCAGTTGCCGCGCTGATCGTAGCGATATTGCCAGCTGTTGCCGGCGGCGTCGGTCTCCACCAGCGGCAAGGCCCAGTGCTCGAGCCATAAGGTCGATTCACTGCGGCCCAGCGGGTCGGTTTCGCCGATCAGGTTGCCGGCGTCGTCGTAGCTGTATTCGTAGCGCCCGCCCTGCGGGTCGGTGGCGCTGAGCAATTGGCGTTCGTCGTTCCACTCGAACTGCCAGGTCTGGCCGAGGTTGTCGGTGTATTCGGTGATCTGGTGCTGGGTGTTCCAGCGTCGTGTGCTGATGCGCTGCAAACCATCGGTGATGCGCGTTGCACCGGCGTTCAGGTCATAGTCGAACTGGTAAGTGTCGCCCTCGTCGGTCCAGTGCCCGACCACGCGCCATTCTTTTTCCTCGATATAAGCCCATTCATAGAAACACCGCAGCCCCGTGGGCAACTGATGCTCGACCATACGCCGCCCGGCGTCGTAGGCGAAGCGCCGTTGCACCTGGCCGGTGGCGTCGCGCACTTCGGCCAGGTTGCCGGCTGCGTCATAGCCGTAACTGACGAGTACTTCGCGGTGTTGGTCGGGGTATAGGCGTTCCACCCGAGCCACGCGAGCGCCTTCTTGAATCAGCTCGACCTGCACCAGATCGAAGGTGTCCCGCAGGCGCGCCAACCGTCCGGTGTCGTCATAGTCGAGGTGGATACGGTTGTCGTTGCGGTCGCCCAATTGATCAAGGCGCAGCAGTGCTGTATTGCCCGGCGTCGGATTGAACAAGCGGTACATGCCGTCATCGCTTTCAATCAACAGTTGTCCATTAACGTGCCGCCGAACACTCAGCCCTTCACCCGCGCTGAACACCGCACCGCCCAAGGGGATCGAACCCATGTCGATGCGCCGGCCCTGTTCGTCGGTATAAACCAACGTTTCCCCGCCCTCGGGGTGAGGCAGGATTTCCACGCGCACCTCGTAGGACACGCTCCAGCCCGTGCCAAACAACCCGTCACGCCGCTCGTCACGGCTGTTGTAGAAGCGCTGCCAATCGATCGGCAAGACGCCCGGCAGCACGAAATCCAGCTCTTCGTCCCCACCCAGCACCTTGGCCCCGGTCGCGGCATGCACCGGGTTCGACGAGCCCATGGCGGCGTTGGCCATGGCGCCCATGGCGCTGCTGACAGCCATCGACGTCGCGCCGCCGATCAGCATGCACGGCAATTTGCTGAAGAATTTGCCCTTGCCGCCCTTGAGCATCAGCAACGCGGTGACCGCCAGCCCCACGCCCGGGGTCTTGCCGCTGCGGATCTCGCGCACCACCACGGAACCGCCACCAATGGTCACGTTCGATGAGATCAGCCCGGACGATACGACCTTGGCATCGCAGGTGCTGCGGTCGCCGCTGCGCACGGCGGGCTGGCCGTTGATGGTGACCTTGTCCGAACCCTCGGCCATGAACTGCGGCGGCATCGGCGGATGCTTCATGCAGACGAGCAGGTCCAGCGGCTTGGGCACTGCGCCGGGCGCCGGGGTGGCGACGGTGGGGCGCCACATCTGCGAGAAGAAGCTCTCGGCCATGTCCAGATAGCTGGGCTCGGCTTGCGGCTCGGGTGCTTCCAGTTCGGTGCCGGCCGGCGCAACATGGGACGGAATCGCCCCGGCGGCGCGGGCGGCGGGGATGTTGTTGGTGAGGGTGTTGGTGGAACCGGTGAGAATATTCGCCTGCACCGTGGGCGGAAACAGCGCATTGCTGAAGCTCTCGCACAGGTTACTCAAGCCCTTGTCGGCCCCGGTCTTGCTCATGGTGAGGCCGACGATCGTGCCCACCACCAAGCCGAGCACGACGCAACCCAACCCCCCGGTGACGACGGTGATGCCCGTGGCCGCCACCACGGCAGCCGTCGCCACCGCGGTGATCGCGATGTTGGCCGCCACCTCCAGCACGCCGCCAAGAATGTCGGCCATCATCGAGGTGTGGCTGAGTGCATCGCCCAGCCGGGCGGCCCAGAGTGCGTCAGACATGCAGGGTGCTCATCAGGCCGGAACGTCGAACAGCAACGAACTCTTGATGGTCGCCCAATGCGCGGCTTCGGCATCGCCGAGTTTTTCCGCCTTCACGTAGCTCAGGGCGAGCATCTTGCGGGTGCCGGGCAATACCAGTGCCAACTGGTATTGGAAGACTTTGTCGTTGCCCTTGTTGAACTGGCTGCGCAACTCAATGCCTTCGACTTCCTGGTTGGCCCCCAGGCGCACGGCGACGCCTGGTTGAAAACGCAAGTCTTGCACTTGTTTTTCCAGGCGCTTGAACTGGTCGTCGAAGTTGCTTTGCAAGGTTTCGCCCTCGGCCAGCAAGCTGCGGCTGACGATCAGCGAAGTGCCCAGTTCAGGGAACTTGAGGATGTTGATCGAGGCGTCTTGCAGTTCGCTTGCCGGGAGCTGGAACTGGAATTCATTGATGCGGTAAGTCATGGCGCTTAAATCTCGTGGTTAACCCTTGGCGTTGGGGAACGCGGCATTGATATTGGCGTCGATGCTGGCCTTGACGCCCTGGCCATCAGGCGTGGCGCCCGCGCCGCCGCCATTGTTCAGGTGCAGTACGCCGCCGGTGTTGATCTCGGCGTCACCGCTGGCATAGACGCTGATTTGCACGCCGGTCAGGTTGATCTGGCCGCTGGCATTGAGCTCCAGGATGCTTTCACCGCACACCAATCGCAGGTTCTCGCCCACTTCGATGACGTAGCTCTGGCTGATGCTGTCGGTCTTGCGCTGGCCTACCGACAGAATGTCTTCCTGCTTGACGATGCGCAGGCGGTTGTTGCCGATGGTCACTGTCTCGTCATGCCCGATGCTCTTGTTGCGGTTGTGGCCGACCGAATGGCTTTCATCCACCTCGACCACGATGTCCTGATTGCGCTCGGCATGGATGTACAACTGCTCGGCGCCTTTTTTGTCTTCCATGCGGATTTCGTTGAAATTGGCCGGTGAGCCGCCCTTGCTCGAACGGCTTTTCATGCCGCTCTGGGTAGCGTTTTCCGGCAAGTCGTAGGGCACGGTCTGTTCGGCGTTGTAGACGCGGCCGGTGATGATTGGCCGGTCCGGGTCGCCTTCGAGGAAGCTGACGATGACTTCCTGGCCGATCCGCGGGATCTGCATCGAGCCCCAGTTTTTTCCGGCCCAGGATTGCGACACGCGAATCCAGCACGAACTGTTTTCGTTGGATTGGTCGTGACGGTCCCAGTAGAAGTGCACCTTCACCCGGCCGAACTGGTCGGTCCAGATTTCCTCGCCCTTGGGACCGACCACCAATGCGGTCTGCGGGCCTTTGACGATGGGGCGCTGGGTGTTGGGAAGCGGGCGGTAGCTTTGTTGGGCGTCGATGCAGGTCAGGCTGCTTTCGAACTGTGCCGAAGCCACGCCGCCGCTGGTTTCCAGGCTTTCCTGGTCAATGTGGTAGCGGGCGCCGACGATCAGGTATTCGCGGTTCTGGTCCTGGCGGCTGAAGCCGGTGAGGCTGAACAAATGACCCGACCCCAGGCCCCGGGCATTGCCGGCCAGCTCGACCTGTTCGTGCAGGGTCTGCAAGGCTTCGATGCGGGTACGGGCGTAGTGCTCGCCGTCTGCGCTTTGCACATAGGTGCCGGGGTAGTCATACAGCGGATAATCGCCGGCGGTGTGCGGACGAGGCATGGCCGAGCGCACGTCGATGCGCGCGCTGGGGCGCTGGAAGTCATAGTCGTTGAGTTCCAGCGAGCCCGGCTGGACTTGCTGGGCCAGGTGCCAGTCGTGGATGTGATCGCGTTCGCGCTGCTGTTCATTCTTGGGGTAGTAGGGCACCGAGGCATAGCCGGGCACGTTGGCATGGGCGCCGTAGGCATCGGCCAGTACCAGCACATGACGACCCTGTTCATGGCGGAAGAAGTAGTAGATTCCTTCCTGTTCCATCAGGCGGCTGACGAAGTCGAAGCTGGTTTCGCGATACTGCACGCAGTATTCCCACTCGCGATAGGGCCGGCTCAGGGTATCTTCGAAATCCGAGAAACCCAGGTCACGAAACACCTGCTTGATGATCTGCGGAATGGTCAGGTTCTGGAAAATCCGGCAATCGGAGGTGCGGGTCAACAGCCATAGCCAGGGCCGCAGCGTGACCTGGTAACTGGCGAACTGGCCCTGGTCGACGTTCTGGCTGCAACGGGCAACGATGCCATGGAAATGACGCTCGCCACCGCCGTCCAGTTGCAGGCTCAGGCACATGGGTTTGCCGAGCAACTGGTTGAGGTCGATGGCGTTGTCCAGCGAGTGCAGCTGCAACTCATAGTTGAACAGCCGCCCCAATTCTTCGTCTCCGCCCATGTCCTTGAGCAACAGCACATCCGGCCCCAGGGGGCTGGTGATCTTTGCCAGGCGTGAGAGTTGCTTGAATAGCATCAGTTATCCCTTGTCACTGCTCGGTTCCTTCCTACGGAGGAGGGCCGCTTAGGCGGCGTCGCTGAAGTCGTAGTGCAATTCGTTGTCCCGGGCGCTGATCCGCACCCCTGCCAGCGCTTTGCCTTCGAGCATGCGGGTGAGGAACTCGCGGCTCATGTCCGGCAGCAGGCTGTTGGTCAGAATGGTGTCGATCATCCGCCCACCACTTTCGGTTTCGGTGCAACGGGAGACGATCAGGTTGATCACCTCATCGTCGTACTCGAACGCCACTTTGTGGGTGTTCTCCACGCGCTTCTTGATGCGGTTGAGTTGCAGGCGGGTAATGGCCTTGAGCATCTCGTCGCTGAGCGGGTAATACGGAATGGTCACCAGCCGGCCCAGCAATGCCGGCGGGAAAATCTCCAGCAGTGGTTGGCGCAGGGCCTTGGCGATTTCTTCGGGCTCCGGCACGTTTTGCGGGTCTTTGCAGACCTGGGCAATCAGCTCGGTGCCAGCGTTGGTGGTCAGCAGAATCAAGGTGTTCTTGAAGTCGATCACCCGGCCTTCGCCGTCCTCCATCACACCTTTGTCGAAGACCTGGAAGAAAATCTCGTGCACATCCGGGTGAGCCTTTTCCACCTCGTCCAGCAGCACCACGCTGTAGGGTTTGCGCCGCACGGCTTCGGTCAGCACGCCGCCTTCGCCATAGCCGATGTAGCCCGGTGGCGCACCCTTGAGGGTGGACACCGTGTGAGCTTCCTGGAATTCGCTCATGTTGATGGTGATGACGTTTTGCTCGCCGCCGTACATGGCCTCGGCCAGGGCCAGGGCGGTTTCGGTCTTGCCCACGCCGGAGGTGCCGGCGAGCATGAATACCCCGATCGGCTTGCTCGGGTTGTCGAGGCCGGCGCGGGAGGTCTGGATGCGTTTGGCGATCATCTGCAAGGCGTGGTCCTGGCCGATGATGCGTTTTTTCAGGTGCAGGTCGAGGTTGAGCACGGTTTCCAGTTCGTTACGGGCCATGCGGCCCACCGGAATCCCGGTCCAGTCGGCGACCACCGAGGCCACGGCCTGGTAATCGACCGTCGGCAGAATCAGTGGCGTTTCCCCTTGCAGGGCGCTGAGACGCTGTTGCAGGTCCACCAGTTTTTCGCGCAAGGCGTGGCTGGTCTCGCTGCCGTCCTCGCTGTCTACCACACCGACGCGCTCGCGCAGGGTGGCGCGGGTGGCGAGCAATTCGTCTACCAGGGTTTTCTCTTCGGCCCAGCGACTTTCCAGCTCGGCGAGGCGTTCGCGTTCGGCACTCAGCAGGTTTTCGCTTTGGGTTTGGCGGGCGCCGATGACGATGCCGATGGCGTGCTCGCGGGCGATGATCTGCAGCTCGGTTTCCAACGCCTCGATGCGCCGACGGCTGTCGTCCACTTCGGCCGGCACGGCGTGCAGGCTGATGGCAACGCGGGCGCAGGCGGTGTCCAGCAGGCTCACGGATTTGTCCGGTAACTGGCGCGCCGGGATGTAGCGATGGGACAGTTTGACCGAGGCTTCCAGGGCTTCGTCGAGGATCTGCACCTGATGGTGTTTTTCCATGGTCGAGGCCACGCCGCGCATCATCAACAGCGCCTTGTCTTCCGACGGCTCGGCCACTTGCACCACCTGGAAGCGGCGGGTCAGGGCCGGGTCTTTTTCGATATGCTTTTTGTACTCGGCCCAGGTCGTGGCGGCCACGGTGCGTAGGGTGCCCCGGGCCAGGGCCGGCTTGAGCAGGTTGGCCGCGTCCCCGGTGCCGGCGGCGCCACCGGCACCTACCAGGGTGTGGGCTTCGTCGATAAACAGGATGATCGGTTTTGGTGAGGCCTGGACGTCTTCGATGACTTGGCGCAGGCGCTGTTCGAATTCACCTTTCATGCTCGCGCCGGCCTGCAACAGGCCAACGTCCAGGCTGCGCAGTTCCACGTCCTTGAGCGACGGAGGCACGTCACCGGCGACGATGCGCAGGGCAAAACCTTCGACCACGGCGGTTTTACCGACGCCGGCTTCACCGGTCAGAATCGGGTTGTTCTGCCGACGACGCATGAGGATGTCTACCAATTGGCGGATCTCTTCGTCACGGCCGACGATCGGGTCAAGCTTGCCACTGCGCGCTTGTTCGGTGAGGTCGACGGTAAAACGCTTGAGCGCTTCCTGCTTGCCCATGGCACTTGGGGCCATGGCGCCACTGGCTTCACCGGGCACGCTGCCGGCGTTGAAACCATCGCTGGCGCTGAGTGCATTTTCCGGCGAGTCGCCGACGTACTCGTCAAAACGCTCGCTCAGGGCCTCGACCTTGATCTTGTCGAACTCTGCCGACAGTCCCAGTAATCCATGGCGCAGGCTCGGCGTCTTGAGGATGCCCAACACCAGATAACCGGTACGCACCTGGCTTTCGCCGAACATCAGGCTGCCGTAGACCCAGCCACGCTCCACGGCTTCTTCCACATGGGAAGACAAGTCAGTGATTGACGTCGAGCCCCGTGGCAAACGGTCCAGGGCTTCGGTCAGGTCCCGGGCCAGGCGCGCCGGCTCGATATTGAACTGGCGGATGAGGCGGTGCAGGTCCGAATCCTGCAATTGCAGCAACTGATGAAACCAGTGGGCCAGTTCCACATAAGGGTTACCGCGCAACTTGCAGAACACGGTGGCGGCTTCGATGGCTTTGTAGGCCACGCTGTTGAGTTTGCCGAACAACGCGGCGCGACTGATTTCACCCATGCTCTTGGCTCCTTGAGATCTGTGAGGTGTTGGCTTGCTCGGCGTAATGCCGGGCCAGTATTAAGTCCTTGGCATCTTTTGCGGGCTTGCCCACCCAGGTATTGAACCCCAGGCGGAAGCGGCCATTGAGTTGCAGCGTCGGCACTTCGGGCTGTTTCAGAACCAGGTTCAGATCCCAGTCCAGTTCATGGCCCAGGTATTCGGCCACCCAGGCCACCAGCTCATTGAAGGATGGGCTGCCGGGCAACATGCTCATGTAGTCGTCCAGCTTGAGCGGCCCCAGGCGAATGCGGAATTTGTGCTGGCGATCCCAGACGCAGCGGCCCAGGCAAAAATCCACGCCCAATTGGTGGGCGCTGACGCCCACGCGGCTGCGCTCCGGCAGCACCAGCCATTGACCGACGTATTCTTCGATCTCCACCGGCAGGCCGAAGTACTCGCCGATGATTGCCTTCAAACCGTCGGGATAGCGGGTCTGTGCCGACAGATGACCGCTGTAATGCAGCTTCGCCGTGTCGGGTATCAGGCCTTGTTTGAGCAGGCTCGGCATGCCTCGACCGCTCAGCGCTGCCAGACGTGCCGACCAGTAGTCATCGTCCGGGCGATCATGGCTGACTGTCGGCCGCGCTTCGGCCCAGGCCCGGTAAAACAGGCTCAGCAGGCGATGGTGGAACACATCCAGAAAGCGTTTGCTGGTGCTGTCGGCGTTGTTGCGCTGGCGTTCACGCACATATTCGGTGAGGTGCAGCGGCAACGGGCCGTTGGGGCCGCCGAGGCCGAAAAAGAATTGCTCCAGGCGCGCCGGCGAACCGTCGATGCCCGGCTGTACCGAGGCCAGGGTCGAGGGGGCGAAGGTGCAATCGGCCTGTTGCCCAAGGCGCAAGGGATCATCGGCCAGGCGCAACGAATGGCCCAGGCGCGGAAGCTCAGGCGATTCGCACTCGATGCGCCGCAATGCCTGGAAGAAGTCGTATTCCCAGGGCTCCTGATGCATCGCGTCCAGGGTATTCACAGGGTCGGACGGCGTCCGGGTTTGGCTTTCCATCGCATGATCTCGCCGCGCTCGGTGGTACGGATCACCGTCTCGGTAAAACTGTTGATCGACACGTAACGTGCCAGGAAGCGCTCGAACACTGCACCGAGCAAGAAGACCCCGGTGCCGCGAAACGCGTTTTCATCGAATTCCAGGGTGATCTCCAACCCACGGCCAAACACGATCGGGCCCGGCATTGGCAAGCGTCGGGTACAGGCCTTGCTGCTGACTTCGCGCAGACCTTCGATCTGCAATTGCAAGGCTGCATCGTTGTCGTCGCCATACAGGCGCAGCAGCTCGCGCAGGGCGGCGGCGCCCTGGCCTTGCTCGCTGAGGGACAAGTAATTGAGCGAAAGCTGGCTGATCAACCGCCAGGCCTTGGCGTCGTGGGCATGGCTGGCGCGTGGGCGGCTCGGGCCTGCCACGCAGCGTATAGCCGCTACCGGTGCGCTGTCGGCCAGGGTGAAGTCGGTCTTGCTGTTGCCCACGCTCAAGAACAGCGGCAGGTCGCGGTTGGTGCACAACGCCGTTACGCCCAATTGGCGCAGGTCGTGACGATAGGGCGCCTGCTGGCCGTCCACCAGACTGACGAAGGTTTCGCTGCCGATGTAAGTCGAACGTGGGCCGTTGCGCCGCTGGCCGCTGGAGAGCATGCGGGRTTCGCGCCGCACCGTGTAATACGCCTGATCGCGGCCGTAGCGAGACGGATCGCGGACGGCATAGAACGGCAAAAAGGGCTGTTCCGACCCGGTGCCATGGCCGGTGAGGGCGGTCAGGGAATGAATCTCGAAATCCATCGGCCGGGTACGGTCGGCGATCACATGGTGTTCATTCACCCGTTCCGACAAGTGGATGCGATCCAGGCGCTTGGGAAACAAGTTGATTGCCGGGGTGCAGAACGGCAGGAACTGCGCGGCACCGACGCTGCCTTCCAGGCTCGGATCATGACGGTTGAACAGCACGATCAACTCCAGTTCCTGACCCTCGCAGCGTTTGACCGCCCGGCTCAACCCGGTGAAGTCGACAAACAGAAAGCGGCGGGGCAGGGCGAAGTATTCCTGCAACAGGCGATAGCCCTGGAAGGCTCGCGAGACCACGGGCAGCGCGGCGTCGGTATCGTCGAACCCCACGGAGCGCAGTGCATCCTGTGGCAGGCGTTCTACCCAATCGCCGCCGGGCTGACGGGCGAAGACGGCGCAGGCGTTGCCCAGCAACTGTTCGTAGAGGCGAAAGGGTTGTTCGTCGGCGCCGTTGAGGTACAACGGCAGGTTGTCCAGGGCCAGACTGTTGAACGGCAGTTCGGCACCGGTGCGCAGGGTCAGGCGCAGGCCAGACTTGGCCTTGGGGGCGCTGGCGGCCAGGCGCCCGAGCACGGCGGACGGGTTGCCGAAGTACTCGGCCTGGCTGACCTGCAATGGCCACAACGTCACCGCATGGGCAGTGCGGTACTCACAGCAGGTTTGGCTTTCGCGACCCAGGGCTGCACGCAGAACCGTATCCCGGGGCAACGGGAAGCCGCTGCTCAGCGAGCCTTCATCGGGGTCGGCCTGCAATTGCACCACGGTCATCGAGGGTGTCGGCGCCAGGTAATGGGGGTACGCGATTTCCAGCAGATTGTGGGTGAAGGTCGGGTATTCGGCATCGAGCTTGAGTTGTACCCGCGCCGTCAGGTAGGCGAACCCTTCCAGCAAGCGCTCGACGTACGGATCGGCGCAGTCCATGCCGGACAACGTCAGCCGACTGGCGATTTTCGGGTACTCCTGGGCGAACTCCGCCGCGCTTTCGCGTACGTGGTGCAATTCCTGGTTGTACAGTTCCAGCAGGCGCGGGTTCATGAGTGTCTCCGCTGGTCGGCGTTGACCACTCGCACATGGCCGGATTCCAGGTCCAGATCGGTTTGCAGCATCAGGCGCAGCGGCACTGGCTGGGCCCAGAGGTCGCCTTCGATCTCGAAACTCAGGGCGTTGTGATTCATCTCGGCAGATGCCCGGGCCCGCACGCGCAGGGTATGGCGCAGAATCCGCGGCTCGAACGTGGCGATGGCCTGGTGGATCAGTGCTTCAAGCGCCGCAATATCGACGTTCGACGCACTGTTACCGGCCAGGGCCGGCAGCCCGAAGTTGACCACCGAAGTGCCGGCCGGTGTGTGCAGCGTCGCATCGGCGCTGAGCAATGACGTGGTGTTCAGCAGCCACGCCAGGTCCCGCAGCACCGAGGCTTTGAGTTGGGTCAGGGACAGTACGCGCTTGTCGGCGCTTTCCTTGAGATTGCTCGGGTCGTCGTCGGTCAACCGGTCCAGCAGGGACGGTTGCAGGCGATCGCGGGTGGCGATTTCGGTTACCACGAGAAATGCGCCACGAAATTTTTCTGGTCCATGACGCCGGTCATACAGCCAGCACTATGGGCGACCTTTGACACTTCCATGGGCTGGCCTTTGATTTGGCGGATGGCCTGATACCGAGCGTCACAATCACGGCTCGGAAGGGGCTCGGGCGTGGAGTGCTCCACGATAATGATTTGGGCGTTGTTGAAGGTTTCGACCCGTGGCTGGCCCTTGCGATCGACACTCAGAAAACAAGGCCATGGCATGTCTAGTTTCAAGATGCTTTGGTCCTGTTTGCGTAACGCACATTGCTGATCGTGGTTTTCCAGAGTCAACGTTTGTCCCGCGACAATGACTTGATTGCTGGGGGCAGCAAGTGGTTGCTGCCCGGCCCAGGCATCGAGGCTCCACGGCAGGCAGCCAGACAGCAGCATCAACAGGGTTCGTTTGATCATTTCAACCCTCAAAGCCCAACCTGTTTTGCGCGATGCGCAGAGTCGTGAGTGATTGCATGCGAAGTCGTTTACCAAGTGAAAAGCGCTGTGTAGTCTTTCTGATCGCCTGCACCGCGCAGGCAACTGGCACTGCGAGAAACCACCGAAGGTTCGAGCTGACCTTTGATCTGGCGTACGGCGCGGTACTCGGACCGACAGTCGCGACTGTTGGCAGGGTCAACGCTTATGTGCAGCACGATGGCAATCGGCACATTGTTGAAGGACTCGACGTGCGGCTTGCCTTGGCGGTCGACCGCAAATTGGCAAGGCCATGGCATTTCGAGCGGCAGCACGCTCTGATCCGGTTTACGCAACACGCAGCGCTGCTGGTCGTTCTCCAGTGTCAGCTGTTGTGCGCCTAGGGTGACTACCTGGTCCGCGGCAGCAGACGGGGCTTGCTGGTCGGCGCACGCGGATACACTCGACAATACGCAACACAGGAGCACAGCGTTTCGGCTGGACTTGATCATGTCAGCTCCCAGAACCAGATGGCTCGGGATCGGTAGGAAGGATCGCTGTACCGGCCGATGGTCAGGCCGCGATTCCACAGGTCGATATGGTCGCCGGTGCGACTGTCCGATGACTCTCCTGTCTGCTGGAAACAATCCTTGAAGAAGATGAGTCCGGTCTTGTCTTGTAGCTTGCGGCGTTCTTCGGCACTTCCACCAAGAATCAGTGGCCGCCCCAGATGATGCTTCCACAACCAGTTCGCCAGCGACTCGGCACCCCGCGCGTGCTCATGTGCACACTTGGGTTCGGTATAGGTGGACTTGTTGACCTTGATGGTCAGCTCTGCATTGAGCGTCATGCTCATGCGGATAGCACACTGGTTTGCCCAAGGGCCATCACAGGGCTTTGCGTCAGGATACGTAACCAGGAGATCGGAATACGCTTTCCACAGATTTATAAACGAAGGCTTGGCCATGACTCAGACACCGGATGGGAAAGGATTGGATTCGAGCAAGCACCAAAATGCCCCCGACGCATAACGACGGGGGCGTGTTCGATTACACCTTGACGTTCTGGCGGATGTTCCAGCCGAACTTGATCGGCCCGCCGTCCTTGGTGCCGTCGGCTTTTTGCGGCTGGTAATCCACCAGCACCTTGGCGAAGTTCAGGGTGACGTTTTCAGTCAGACGATCATCGCTGCCCGAGCCGCCGGTGTTCAGGGAACTGATCAGCACTTCTTCCAGGTTAATGATCATGTACTCGACCTGGCTTTCGCCGCCGGCCTTGCGCACGGTCAGCTTGACCTTGTCGATGTGCTTGCCGCTGGCGCAATGCATCATCAGGTTGGGTGAGGCCTTGTCGACGAACTTGGTCAGCGACAGGTCCTGGACGTTCACCTTGCCGGCACCGCCGCCGCCCCCCACGTGCATATTGCCGGACTGAGACATGCCCCAGCTCCAGTTCAAGACGTCGATTTCGTCCTTGTGGGCCTTGTCCATGGACTCGCCCTTGATGTCGCCGATCTTGATGAAAATATCAACAGCCATGTTCTCTCCCTGTGTGGTGTCTACCACGTTGTGTTGTTCTGATCGCTCCCACGCTGAGCGTGGGAGCGATCACATCAAGGGCGGTGTTACGCGCCTTTGGCCGAAGGCAGCTTGGATACCAGGCGCAGCGACACCGTCAGACCTTCGAGCTGATAGTGCGGGCGCAGGTAGAACCGGGAGTTGTAATACCCCGGGTTGCCTTCCACCTCTTCGACAATCACTTCGGCCGCCGCCAATGGATGCTGGGCCTTGGTGGTTTCGGTGGAGTGCGCTGGGTCACCGTCGACGTAGTTGAGGATCCAGTCCTGCAACCAGCGCTGCATTTCGTCCTTCTCTTTGAAGGAGCCGATCTTGTCGCGCACGATGCACTTCAAGTAATGGGCGAAACGGCAGGTGGCGAACAAGTAGGGCAGGCGCGCGGCCAGGTTGGCGTTGGCGGTAGCATCCGGGTCGTCGTACTCGGCCGGCTTTTGCAGCGACTGGGCGCCGATGAACGCGGCGAAGTCGGTGTTCTTCTTGTGCAGCAGCGGCATGAAACCGTTCTTCGCCAGTTCCGCTTCACGGCGGTCCGAAATGGCGATTTCGGTCGGGCACTTCATGTCCACGCCACCGTCGTCGGTCGGGAAGGTGTGCGCCGGCAGGTTCTCCACTTCACCACCAGACTCCACGCCACGAATGCGCGAGCACCAGCCAAAGTGTTTGAACGAGCGGTTGATGTTCACCGCCATCGCGTAAGCGGCGTTGGCCCAGGTGTACTTGGAGCTGTCGGCGCCGTCGGTGTTTTCTTCGAAGGCGAAGGCTTCCACCGGGTCGGTCTTGGCACCGTACGGCAGGCGTGCCAGGAAGCGCGGCATGGTCAGGCCGATGTAACGCGAGTCTTCCGACTCACGCAGCGAGCGCCAGCCGGCATATTCCGGGGTGGTGAAGATCTTGGTCAGGTCGCGCGGGTTCGACAGTTCCTGCCACGAGCCCATGCCCATCACGGTCGGCGAGGCAGCGGCAATGAACGGCGAGTGCATGGCGGCGCAGACTTTCGACAGTTCGCCCAGCAATTCGACATCCGGCGGCGACTGGTCGAAGTAGTAATCGCCTACCAGGCAGCCGTAAGGTTCGCCGCCGAACTGGCCGTACTCTTCTTCGTACATCTTTTTGAAGATCGGGCTCTGGTCCCACGCGGTGCCCTTGAATTTCTTCAGGGTCTTGTGCAGGTCGGTCTTGGAGATGTTGAGCACGCGGATCTTGAGCTGCTCGTCGCTCTCGGTGTTGTTGACCAGGTAGTGCAAGCCACGCCAGGCGCTTTCCAGTTGCTGGAACTCCGGGTGATGGATGACCTGGTTGACCTGGGCGGTGAGCTTGGCGTCGATGGCGGCGATGATCGACTCGATCGACTTGATGGCGTCGTTGGACACCAGGTCGGTCTGCGCCAGGGCCTGTTCGGCCAGGGTGCGCACGGCGGTCTCGACGGCTTCGCGGGCGCGTTCGGTCTTGGGTTTGAATTCTTGCAGCAGCAGGGAGGCGAACTCGCTGGCTTCTTCGGTGGTGCCCAGTGTCTGGGCGTCTGCGCGTACTGGATCGGTCATGATCATTCGTCCTGATTAAGCCTGAGGCTCGGCGGGCTTGGGCGCACTGGCAAGTGCCTGGAGCAGCGCCGGATCCTTGATGGCCTTCATGATGATTTCTTCGGCACCGGTCTTGCCGTCCATGTAGGTCAGCAGGTTGGCCAATTGGGTGCGCGCTTCGAGCAGCTTGTTCAGCGAGTCGACCTTGCGTGCCACGGCGGCCGGGCTGAAGTCGTCCATGCTTTCAAAGGTGATGTCCAGGCTCAGGTTGCCTTCGCCGGTCAGCTCGTTGGGCACGTTGAACGCGACGCGTGGCTGCATGGCCTTGAGGCGGGAGTCGAAGTTGTCCACATCCACTTCAAGGAACTTGCGATCGGCCACAGGTGCCAGAGGCTCGGCGGGCTTGCCGGCGAGGTCAGCCATAACCCCCATCACGAAGGGCAACTGAACCTTTTTCTCGGCGCCGTAAAGCTCGACGTCGTACTCGATCTGCACTCGAGGCGCACGGTTGCGCGCGATGAATTTCTGAGAACTTTGCTTCGCCACGTTGCTGCTCCTGGTCGCTCAAGCGACGGTGTTGGCGTCATCGGTGGTGCCGGTGACGTGACTGCGTGATCCGTACGCTTTTATTCGCTGTCTGGTCCGCGCAGGTTTTCAAATTGGCTCATGCCGTCGGGAATCAGGTTGCGCACGATCGCCGCGAAGTCGGCGTGCACCAGATTCTTCGCCCGGTTCAACAGCACCGGCAGCGGGCTGGAGGGCTCATGACGGGTGTAATACGCAAGAATCCGGTCCAGGCTGCGCAGCACGTCATCGCGGTTATTGATTTCGCCGCTGCTGGCGTTGGCGTTGGCGTTGCGCGACGCGCTTGGCGCGGTGGGGTATTCAACCGGCGCGGCACTGTCGTCGCTGATGGCATCGGGCAGGGGGCTGTCGCCGCTCTGTGGGGCGAACTGGCCGAGAATCTGCAAGGCCATTTTGAGCGGTTGCTTCAACGGGCCAAGGTCAACGCCCTGGGCGGAGCCGACTTGTTCGCTGACGTGTAGCTCGATGGCCTCGGCGGCGCTACGGGCCTCGTGCAAGGCTTTGCGGATGATCTCCAACTGTTCGGGATCGCTGTCGAGGAACGCTCCGGCGAGTTGTTCGGCGCCGAGGTTTTCGTCAGGGAAGCTTTGCAGGCCGCTGGCGTTGGCGGCGGCGCGCAGGCTGACAGCGCCAAAGGTTCGCGAACGGGCCAGGATACTTTCGCGCAGCAGGCGAATGGTGGCATCGGACGCCAGGCCGGCAAGGGCGTTGATACGCACGGTGGGATCGTTGTCGTCTTCGGCATCCAGGCGTGGATGCAGGTCGGCCCAGTATTGCTTGAGCAATTCGCTGATCAGCGTCAGGACGCGGGCCAGGCCGGTGACACCTTCCAGGGCAAGGGAGCTTTGCAAAAGGAAATGGGTGATACGCAGGTCTTTGCTGCGTTGCAACAAATCCAGGCTTTGCTGCTGGATGCTGCGCCATTCAGGCGGTTCGGCAGGCAATATCGAATCGCCCATGCTGCGCTCGGGCTGGCCTTGGGAATCGCGTTCCAGGCGCAAAAAATCCGCGTCGTATTCCAGATCTTCGCCACAAGGCGAAGTCGCGGAAACGGCGGCGAGCAGCAAAGGCACTTCCACTGAATTTGATCTCCCTATCGCCCGCGACAGAGTCGGGCAGTTCACACGTTAGTTCCAAGTGGAACTTCGCATGTTTCCTTGCGTGTAATGGCCCTTTGGATCCTCTATGATCTTAAAGTGCCATCATTGTTATTCAAGAAAGTTGTTCATTTTTGGTGTAGTACTTATGGCTTGTCAAGGTAAGCTATTTCTCCTGTGTGACAGATGTGAGGTGCTTAACAACCCTCGCGACCGGTAGGTCCAGGAAGGCACTGACGCAGGTTTTTTGTCACGTAAACCGGTTAAGATCAGCAAACATGCTGGTAAAAAGTCGTTTTTGAGGTTGTTTGCAAGGTTTGTCGGCGAGTTTCGCAGGGATTGACCCCCTCATTCGCCGGCGCGCAAGGTGTGCAGCAAGGAGGCAAGATGCCGCTGTGTTTGACTATCACTAGTTATCACAAGATTACCCCTGGTCAATGCTCTGAAAAATCCATGGATCGGGGAGCGTTGGCAATTGGCCGTAATTCTGATAATGACTGGGTATTGCCCGATCCAGAGCGCTTGGTTTCCGGAAAGCATTGCGTTATTCAATATAAAGATGGCCGGTATTATTTAACCGATAACAGCACTAATGGTGTGGAATTGGTTAAGGCCGGCATTCGTCTGCGCAAAGGAAACAGCGAGCCATTGCAAGATGGGGAAGTTATCCGCATAGGTGATTATGAAATCCAGGCGCGCATCGATTTCAATCTGCCGGTGACTGACAGCAACCCTTTTGCCGATTCGTCCAACAGCTTCGAGGCTCTGATGGGGCGTCAGGGCGCCGTCGTGGCTACGCCGACATCGTCGCCCATGACACCACCTGCACATTTCCAGGGTGTGTCGGCCATGGACACGCTGCCGGACTTGTTCGACTTTCTGGCACCGACCACCGTCCCGCCGGCCACCCAGTCCGACCATGTCCCGGCTGAGCAGCACGACTTCCGCCCACCGACCCCGATCCCCCACCCGACGCCCATGGCCGAGCCTGTGCCGCTGGCGTCGGCCCCAGCCCCGGTGATTCCGGAAGATTGGGACCTGTTCAGCGACAAGCCCGCGCCAGTGGCGGTTGCGCCCCTGCCTGTCGCCCCCTTGCCTATTGCAGAGGTTGCGCCGCCGGTGCCTCAAGTCAGCGTACCGGTCGAGGCACCGGTCGAGCCGCCACCACGGCACGAACCGCCCGTGGCCATCGTCGAGCATCCGGTCAATCCGCCCGGCCCGGCCGACCATGCTCAACCCGACCTGTTGCAAGCCTTTCTGCGCGGTGCCGGGCTGGATCAGCTGCGCCTGGACAAGGCCCAGGCTGAAGCGCAGATGGAAAGCATCGGCCGCAGTTATCGGCTGATGGTCGAGGGCCTGATCGATGTCTTGCGCGCCCGCAGCAGCCTCAAGGGTGAGTTCCGCATTCAGCAGACGATGATTCAACCGGTGGAAAACAACCCGCTGAAATTCGCTCCCAACGTCGATGAAGCCTTGCTGTTGCTGTTGCGTCACAGCAATCAGGCGTTCATGGCGCCGGACCTGGCGGTGCGCGACAGCTTTGATGACTTGCGCGCCCACCAGTTGGCGGTGATGGCCGGTGTAGAGGCGGCGATCAAACATCTGTTGACGCGCTTCGAGCCCTCGCAACTGGAAGAGCGGATGGGCAAGCCCGGTGGCCTGTCGAGCCTTTTCAATGGCTCGCGACAGGCCCAGTACTGGCAGCAGTTCACCGAGCTCTACAGCAATATTTCCCGTGAGGCCCAAGAGGATTTCCAGGACCTGTTCGGTCGGGAATTCAGCCGCGCCTACGAAGAACACAGTACCAGGCAACGCCGCCGCTGAGCGTGGCCGTTGCATAACGGCATTCAGAGCAAAGAACGGAACAACGGATAGCTGAAACGTCATTGAGGACGCAGGATGATTCACAGGTTTTTACTCGCAGTCGCCACCGCGCTTCTGCTGACCGGGTGTGCCAAGGAGGCCACCAAACCCCAGCCCGAAGAGGCTGAGGCCGACACGGCCGCCGTCGAGTTGCACTTTCACGCCATCGCCGGGCTCAACCCCGGAGCCACTGGCCAGCCGGCCCCGGTCCGGGTGCGCATTTTCGAATTGAAAAATGCCGCCACCTTCGGTCGTTCCGATTATTTCGCACTGGTCGAACGAGCCCAGGCGACGCTCGGTGCGGATCTGATCGACCAGGACGAAGTGCTGATCCAGCCTGGCCAGCAGTTGAGTCTGCAGCGTGACCTCGATCCGGCCACCCGCCATATCGGCGTGCTGGTGGGGTATCGCGAGCTGGATCAGTCGCTGTGGCGCACGGTGATGAACGTCCCGCCGCGCCAATACACCGAATACCAGATCAGCCTCGACGTGCGAGCCGTGCGCAGCGCCGTCGCGGTTCCCCCATCCAGCCCTGCCCAATAAGTAATCGGAGCCCTCATGTCCTGGAACAATCGCGTGGTCTGGTCGGAAGGCATGTTCATTGGAACGCAGCACTTCCAGCAGCATGACCGTTACCTGGAGAACCTCATCGACGCCCGGAGTCGACCATTGTCGGCCGGGGCCTGGGGGTTTTCAGAGTTGCTGATCGACCAGGGCCTGCTGGCCCAGGGCAAACTGGCGATCATCTCGGCGCGGGGCCTTTTGCCGGATGGCACGCCATTCAACATTCCCCAGGATGACCTGGCGCCGAGCCCGCTGAATATCGATGACAACCTGCGCGATGGTTTGGTGTACCTGGCCTTGCCGCTCAAGCGCGCCGGCGCGCGTGACACCGTTGACGAAGGCGAGGCCCTGGGCGCTGCGCGCTATGTGAGTCAGGTGCGCGAAGTACGGGACGACAACGCGCCGTTCGAAAACCAGGCGCCGGTGGCCGTGGGTTCGAGGGCACTGCGATTATTGGTCGCCCAGGATGGCATCAGCGACTACGCGGCCATCGGCCTGGTGCGAATCAAGGAGAAACGCGCCGACCGCGCCTTGGTGCTCGATGACACTTACATCCCGCCGCTGCTGGATGTGGTCGCCTCCACGCCCTTGGCTGCGTTTCGCAACGAGCTACTGGGCCTGCTTCATCAGCGTGGCGAAGCGCTCGCTGGGCGGGTGGTGGCGTCCGGTGCCGGCGGTGCCTCGGAGATTGCCGACTTCATGCTGCTGCAACTGGTTAACCGTGCCCAGCCGTTGATCCAGCACTTGAGCCACTTGAGCCCGTTGCATCCCGAGCGGTTCTACAGCGAGTTGGTGAGCCTGGCCGGGGAATTCTCGACTTTTACCGCTTCCGGGCGGCGACCGCAGGAATTCCCGCAGTACCAGCATGATGACCTCGCGCTGAGTTTTGCGCCGGTGATGCAAGCCCTGCGTGAAGCGCTGTCGATGCTGATCGACAGCAAGGCCACGCCGATTCCGATCGTCGAAAAAGCCTATGGCATTCATGTGGCCATGCTGGCTGACAAGACCCTGCTCGACAACGCCAGTTTTATTCTGGTGGTGCGCGCCGATGTACCTGCCGAGACCCTGCGCAGCCGCTTCGGCCTGCAGAGCAAAATCGGCTCGGTGGAACACATTCGCGACATGGTCAACCTGCAATTGCCGGGCATCGGTCTGCTGCCGCTGCCGGTGGCGCCACGACAGATTCCATATCACGCCGGCTCCACCTATTACGAACTCGACCGGGGCAGCGAGCATTGGCAACAACTGGCCAACTCCGGCGGTTTTGCGTTCCACATCGCGGGTCAGTTCCCGGGGTTGAACCTGGCTTTCTGGGCGATCCGAGGATAAACCGCGATGAATAACGACGATCGTACCCAGTTCATGCCGACACCCGGTGGCCGTGGCGCCGAGCCGGCCCGCCCGGACCCTGGCCGCGCCCAGCCCGCGCCACTGTCGATGCCGGCCGCGCCGCTGTTGACCGGCAAAGCTGAAGGCCTCAACCCCCTGGAGAGCGCCGCGGGTCCGCTGCTGGCTTTGCTGACCCGCTTGCGCAACACCATTGCCCACCCGGCACCAGCGAGTCTGCGGGCGCAACTACTGGCCTACTTGCGCCAGTTCGAGGAGCGCGCCGAGGCCGCCGGCGTGGTGCGCAACGATGTGTTGCTGGCCCGCTACGCCTTGTGCACCGCCCTGGATGAAGCGGTGTTGAGTACGCCGTGGGGTGGCACCGGCGACTGGGGCAAGCAGAGCCTGCTGATCACTGTGCACAACGAAGCCTGGGGTGGCGAAAAAGTGTTCCAGCTGCTGGAACATTGCCTGCAAAGCCCCCGCGAACGTTTGTATCTGTTGGAGCTGTTGTACCTGTGCATGTGCCTGGGTTTCGAAGGGCGCTATCGGGTCATGAATGACGGTCGCAGCCAACTGGAGGCCTTGCGTGAGCGCACCAGTGCGGTTATCCGCAGCGCCCGTGGCGAATATGAGCGTGAACTGTCGCCCCATTGGCGCGGCGTTAGCGTGGCGCGCGACCGGCTGGCGCAATTCATGCCGCCATGGATCGCGGTGGCCATCGGTGGGGCGTTGCTGCTGGCTCTGGTGTTCGGCCTGCGCTTGAAACTGGCCGCCGATGCCGAGCCGGTGTTTAAAAACATTCATGCGCTGGGCGAGATCCCGGTGCAGGCCATCGACCGTCCGGTGGTGCAGCCGAAACTGGTCGAGCGGCCACGCCTGGCCGGTTTTCTCGCTGATGAAATCAAGGCCGGCCGGGTGGCCGTGGAAGATGCCGTTGACCGTTCAGTGGTGACCATCCGTGGCGATGAGCTGTTCGCCTCGGGCAGCGCCAGTATCGTCGACAATTTCCAGCCGCTGATGCTGCGCATCGCCGATGCCATTCGCAAGGTCAAGGGCCAGGTCCGGGTGACCGGCCACAGTGACAATCGCCCGATTGCCACCTTGAGGTTTCCATCGAACTGGGCGTTGTCCGAGGCGCGGGCCACTTCGGTGCTGCAAATCCTTTCGGCCAAGACCGGCCAGCCCGAGCGCTTCAGCGCCGAAGGCCGCAGCGACACCGAGCCGTTGGCCTCGAACGCTACGACCGAGGGCCGCGCACGCAATCGTCGGGTCGAAATCACAGTGTTGGCGGAGGGGGTCGAGTGAAGGCGTTTCTCAGTTTTATGACCCGATGGGTCATTCCGTTGCTGGGGCTGATCGCCCTGAGCCTGATCATCTGGTTTGTCGGGCCGCTGCTTGAACTCCTGGTGCCCGAAGGCCGGCGCTGGGCGCTGATCATTCTGCTGTTCGCGGTGTGGATCGCCTATCGGGTGTTTCGCATCATCCAGGCCCGCCGTCAGGCCGCCGAAGTCATGCGCAGCCTGGCGGCGCAAACCCCGCCGGACCCGACCAGCATCGCTACGGCCGAAGAGCTCGAAACCCTGCGTCAACGTATGGACGAAGCCCTGACGCTGTTGAAGAAAGCCAAGCTGGGCGGTGACGAACGACGCAATCTCTACGAATTGCCGTGGTACGTGATCATCGGCCCGCCGGGTTCGGGCAAGACCACGGCGCTGGTCAACTCCGGTCTGCATTTTCCGTTGGCCGCGCAGTTGGGCGCCGGTGCGGTGCGCGGCGTCGGCGGTACGCGCAATTGTGATTGGTGGTTCACCGACCAGGCTGTGCTGCTCGACACCGCAGGCCGCTACACCACTCAGGACAGCGACGCGACGGTCGACAAGGCCGCATGGCTGGGCTTTCTGGGGCTGTTGAAAAAACAGCGGGCCCGTCGCCCGATCGACGGTGCATTTATCGCCATCAGCCTCTCCGACCTGTTGCTGGGCAGCGATGCCGAACGCGCCGCCCATGCCGCCGCAATACGCCTGCGCATTCAGGAGCTGTACACCCAACTGGGCGTGCGTTTCCCGATCTACCTGATGCTGACCAAGCTCGATCTGGTGCCCGGGTTCATGGAGTATTTCGACACCCTGAGCAAGGAAGAGCGAGCCCAGGTCTGGGGCATGACCTTCGCTCTGGATGACGGCAAAAGCAATGACAGCCCGCTGGCCCATCTGCAAAGCGAATTCGCCGGTCTGGAGCAACGCCTGAACGATCGGCTGGTGGAGCGCTTGCAGCAGGAACGCGACCCGGCGCGACGCGATCTGATCTACGGTTTTCCACAGCAGTTCGGCGCGTTGAAGGATTGTCTGCAAAGCTTCCTTGAGGGCGTGTTCAAACCCAACGCCTTTGAAGAGCGGGCGCTGTTGCGCGGGGTGTATTTCACCAGCGGCACCCAGGAAGGCAGCCCGATTGACCGGCTGATCGGCTCCATGGCCCAGAGCATGAACCTGGACCGCCAGCACCTGGTGCGCCAGAACGGCACCGGGCGCAGTTACTTCATCGAAAAGCTCTTCAGCGCCGTGGCCTTTGCCGAGCGTGGGCTGGTGGGGGTCAACCCGAAAGTCGAACGTCGACGCAAGTGGATCGCCCAGGGCGTGCTGGCCTCGACCGTAGCCTTGGTGCTGGTGGTCGGGACCTTGTGGTGGGTCAGCTACCGCGCCAATCAGGCGTATATCGCGCAAGTCGATCAGAAAGTCGTGCCCCTCGGCCAGGCCGTGCAGAACCTCAGCCCGGCGCAGCGGGACGTGCTCGCCGTGTTGCCCTTGCTCAACGCAGTGAAGCACTTGGCCGATGATGCGCCGAACTGGGCCGAAGGCCTGGGTCTGTATCAGGGCGACATGCTTGAAGCCGAGTCCGGCAGCGTCTATCGCAAGCTGTTGATCGCGGTCTTCGCGCCGCGCTTGCTCACGCGTATCGAGGAGCAACTGCACGGCGGCGGCAATTCGGACTTCCTTTACGAAGGCTTGAAGGCCTACCTGATGCTCGCCGACAGTGAGCATTACGATGCTGATTTCATCAAGGCATGGATCGCCCTGGACTGGGACCGCAGCCTGCCGCGCGACTTGCCGGCCGAGCAGCGCGTTGCCCTCGGTGAGCACTTGCAGGCGCTGTTCGAACGCCATCCGCCCACCGCACGTCTCGACCCACGCCTGATCGACGATTTGCGCCGGCAGTTGCAACAGCTGCCGGTGGCTCAACGTGTCTACGACCGGATCAAACGGCAGAAACTGCCGGACGGCATTGCGGACTTTCGTCTCAACGAAGCGGCCGGGCGCGATGCTGCGCTGGTGTTCAGCCGCAAGAGCGGCAAGCCGTTGGGAGATCCCTTGAGTGGCTTCTTCACGGCCAAGGGTTACCGCCAAGGGTTTTTGCTCACCAGCCTGAACCAGACCGGCACCCTGGCCGAGGAGCAGTGGGTGCTCGGTCGCGATCAGGCAGAACAACAAAACGTCGCCAGCCTGGCTGCCGATGTGCGTCGCCTGTATTTCCAGGATTACCAGCGCCAGTGGGACGCCTTGTTGGCTGATATCGACTTCGTGCCGATCACCAGCGTGGCCCAGGCCGCCGATGTGCTGCGGGTGATTTCCGGGCCGACCTCGCCGTTGAAAAAACTGCTGGTGGCGGTGGCGAAGGAAACCGACCTGCAACAGGAAGAACGCCTGCTGGCCGCCAAGGGCGCACCGGTGGAGGGCGGGGTCGACAAGCTCAAAGAGCGCCTGGGCACCTTGCTCGGCCAGGAGCAGGCGATGCAAAACACACCTGAGGCCAGTGACGATCCAGTCACCACGCATTTTGCCGAACTCAACCGCATCGTCAGCAAGAACGAAGGCGAGCCGGCAGCCATCGACGGCCTGCTGGCCGACATGAACGCCCTGTATGTGCAGGTCAGCGCCATGGTCGGTGCCAGCGGCGACGCCTTGCTTGGCGAAGCCAAGAACCAGGCCGCAGCGGCGGCGACGCGGGTCAGCCTCAACGCCGAGCGTCAACCGGCGTTGGTGCAGGGCCTGGTCAAGTCGGTGGTCAACTCCACCACCAACAGCATGATGGGTGGAGTACGCAATCAACTGAACGCTGCCTGGACCAGCGAAGTGGTGAACATCTATCGCCAGTCCCTGGCCGGGCGTTATCCGATGTCGCCAGGCAGTGCACGGGACGCGACCCTCGACGACTTCGGTCAGTTCTTCGGTGTGGGCGGGGTGATGGACAACTACTTCCGCAAATACCTGCAGCCCTACGTGGATACCTCGACCCAGGCCTGGCGCTGGCAACCGGGCGCCGCGCAGAAGCTCGGCATCGCCCCGGGCGTGCTGCAAACCTTCCAGCGGGCAGCGACCATCCGGGATGCGTTTTTCCGTTCCGGCGGTACCCAGCCGATGGTGCGCTTCGAACTCAAGCCCGTGGCCATGGATTCCACCATCACTCAGTTTTTGCTCGACCTCGACGGCCAGCAATTGAGCTACGACCACGGACCTAGCCGTCCGACCGCCATGCAATGGCCCAACCCCGGCAGCATCGGCGTGGTGCGGATCTCGATCATGCCGCCCACGGCCAGCGGTCGGTCCGGCATCACCCTGGACGGGCCCTGGGCCTGGTTCCGCCTGCTCGAACAATCGGACCTGACCGCCGGCAACTCGCCGGACCGCTTCAACCTGCGGCTGCGGGTCGACGGCGCCAGCGCCTCTTATGAGCTGCGGGCCAACAGCGCCTTCAATCCGTTCAAGAGCCGTGTGCTCAGCGGTTTCAGCCTGCCGGAGCGTTTATGAGCACGCCGGGCTTCTATGGAAAGTTGGCCAGTCGTGGGGACTTCGTCAGCCGTGGCTTGCCGCAGAGTTTTATCGGCCCCTGGGATTCGTGGCTGGCGGCGGGGTTGCTCGCCAGCCAGAGCCTTGGCGACCGTTGGCTGAATGCCTATCTGGTCAGTCCGCTGTGGCGCTTTATGGTCGCGCCCGGTGTGTGTGGGCCGCAGGCCGCCGTGGGGGTGGTGATGCCGAGCATTGATCGGGTTGGCCGGTATTTTCCGCTGACCGTTGCGGTGCTGCTGGATCACGACGCTGATCCTGCGTCGGTGATAGGCGGTTCGGATATCTGGTTTGAACAGGTCGAGCAATTGCTGTTGAGCACCTTGAACGTGGAGGCAAGCTTCGAGGCCTTCGGTGCAGGACTGGAGGCGCTGGGCAGTCCGGCTTATCTGCGACGCACCCCGAGCGGTCGTTTTGCCGGTCTGCACCGCTTTGATGTCACCGATCCGCAGGCGCGAATGATCGCCCTCGCCGAACAGGCCTGCGAAGGGGCCAGTGTGTGGTGGGGCCAGGGTTCGGAGCGCATCGCCCCCGGTTTATTGCGGTGCCAGGGCCTGCCGGCCGCCGCTGACTTTGCGCAATTTTTGCTCGGCCAAGAAGGTGTTGTGTAGATGTGTTCAAACGTGGGAAGGACCCTCAAGTCTGCAAGCAAAAGCCATGTCGGCATGGTCCGCCAGGTTAACGAAGACGCTTGCCTGGACCTGCCGCAAAAAGGCCTGTGGGTGGTCGCCGATGGCATGGGCGGGCACGCGGCGGGCGACTACGTCAGCAGTCTGATTGTCGACAGTCTGCGTAGCATTGCTGTGGGCCGTTCGCTGGATGAATACGTCGCGGCGTTGAAAACCGACCTGCTGCGGGTCAACGCCGCCGTGCGTGAAGAAACCGCCAACCGCGGCGTGACCATGATGGGCAGCACGGTGGTGGTGATGGCGGCGCGTGACTTGCGCGGGGTGTGTCTGTGGGCGGGTGACAGCCGCTTGTATCGCCTGCGTGACGGCCGACTCAAACGCATCTCGCGGGACCACAGTTACGTCCAGGATCTGCAGGACAGCGGCCTGCTCAGCGAAGCCGAAGCCCGGGTGCACCCGCGGTCCAATATTGTCACCCGCGCCATCGGGGTCCAGGCACAGCTGGAGCTGGCGATGGTCGAGTTGCTGTTGAAGCCCGGCGACAGTTACCTGTTGTGCAGCGACGGGCTGAACAAGACCGTTGAAGATCATGAGATCCGCGAGGTGCTGGGCCACGACGAGCCAGGAGAAATCGCCAGCAGCCTGGTATCCCTGGGCCTGATGCGCGGCGCTCCGGACAACATCACCGTCATCGTCGTGAAGGTGCCTTCATGAACCTCACCGCGAACATTCTGATCCCGGGCTACGACATCGACGGTGAGATCGGTGAGGGCGCCATGGCCAGCGTTTACCTGGCGACCCAACGCTCGCTGGAGCGCAAGGTGGCGTTGAAGGTCATGGCCGCCGCGCTGGCGGCCGACCCGAGTTTCTGCGAGCGTTTCCTGCGCGAAGGCAAGACTCTGGCGCGCCTGTCTCACCCGCATACGGTCACCATCCATGACATCGGCAATGTCGGTGAGCTGTATTACATGGCCATGGAATACCTGCCCAACGGCACGCTCAAGGAGCGCATTGCCGCCGGCCTGACGCCGGAACAGGGCCTGATCTACATCCGCCAGATCGCCTCGGCCCTGGGCTATGCCCATGGGCTGGGGCTGGTTCATCGCGACGTCAAGCCGGCGAACATTCTGTTCCGCGCCGATGGCACAGCGGTGCTCTCGGACTTCGGCATCGCCAAGTCGCTGGACGACCGCACCCAGTTCACCCAAGCGGGTTTCGCCGTCGGCACGCCCAGCTACATGAGCCCGGAACAGGCGCGCGGCCAGGACATTGACGGCCGGGCCGATCTTTATGCCCTGGGCGTGGTGCTCTATGAAATCCTCGTCGGCAAACTGCCTTACACCGGCAACGACGCGCTCTCTACGGCCCTGGCGCATTTGACCGAACCGCTGCCGGAGCTGCCGGTGCACCACGGTCGTTATCAAGAGGTGCTGCGCAAGCTGTTGGCCAAGGATCCGGCCGAGCGTTTCCCGGATGCAAAGGCGTTGTTGCAGGCGCTGGATAATCTGCCCGGGGAATCGGTTGAAGCGACCACGATCCGGCCGTTGCCCCTTCCGGTGGGCAATGACCTGGCGGGACTGACGCCGGTGTCTATCGACATCCCGACGAGCCCCGCACAGCCACAACCTCAAGCCAAGCCTGTTGCGCCGACGGCGAAGTCGACGCCGCAATCCCAGGCCTCGGAGCAGCGCAAGGGACCGGTGTTCGCGCTTGCCGCTGTTGCGGTAGCCGTGGTGCTGGCTTTGGGCGGCGCGGGTTATTGGTGGCTGTCCGGTGACGTCGAAACGGACGCCAAGGCGCCAGTGGCTTCAGTGCCTCCGGTCAAAACACCGCCGCCAGCCGTGGCGCCACCGGTGACCCCCCCTGTGGCGACAGAAGTCGATAATGGTCAGCGTCCATTGCTGATGGCCGGCAAGAAAACCTTGTTCCAGCGGGTGCTCAGCAAGCCGGGAGCGAAACTCGCCAGTGAACCGGGGGCCACACCTGACAAGGCCTTGCCGGCATTTTCCGTGCTGTACGTCTATCAGCGCCAAGAGGTGGCCGGCAGCCCGTGGCTACGCGTCGGCGTCGCCACCGACGGGCGCAGTGACGGCTGGTTGCCAGCCGAACAAGTCAGCGACTGGAAGCAAAGCCTGGTGCTCAAGTTCACCGAACGCTCCGGCCGTGCGCCGGTGATGTTCCTGCGTCAGCCCGGCGAAGTGGAGCGGCTGTTGGCCGATCCGTCGGCTGCAAAAAACCTGTTGCTCAAGGCCCAGCAGAACCGTGAAGACAATCAGCAGGTGCTGGCCCTGGAACCGGCCGCCAGCGCGGTGCCGCAGAACCAGTTTTACCTGTTACCGATCTTTGATTCGCGTGAGAGCTTCGATGAAAACGGCCAGCCGGTGCAGTTGCTGAACGTGGCGTCCATCGATCCCGGTAATGCACCGCAGGCCACTGCCGGCAACACTCCGATCAGCGCCGCCAATGCTGACGCATTCCGCACCGCTGTGGTGTTGGTCGTCGACACCACGGTGTCCATGCAGCCCTACATCGATCAGGTCCGTGACGTGGTGCACCAACTGCAAACCCGCATCGCCGAGCGGGGCGAGCTGGACAGTGTCAGCTTTGGCCTGGTGGGGTTTCGCAACAGCATCCAGAAAACCCCGGGCCTGGAGTACGTCGCCAAAACCTTGATCACCCTGGACCAGGGCCGCGACCCACAGCGCTTCATGGACCTGGCGCGGCAGGTCAAGGCGTCCACGGTCTCGAGCCATTCGTTCAATGAAGATGCGTTCGCCGGCGTGATGGAAGCGGTCGAGGGCATGGACTGGTCCGGTTATGGCGGACGCTTGATTCTGTTGGTCACCGACGCCGGTGCATTGCGCAAGAATGACCCGTATGCCACCACGCAAATGAACGAGGCCGAAGTGCGTCAGGCCGCATTGGGCAAACAGATCAAAATCTACGCCTTGCACCTGCTCAGCGATGCCGGCAAGAAAACCCATGGCGGTGCGCAAAGTCAGTATCGCACCCTGACCGCCGACGCCAACCCGCAGATCGGCGATCTGTACATCCCGGTGCCGGGCGCCGATGTGCGCAAGTTCGGTGAGCGGGTGGACGAGATCGGTTCGGTGTTTGCCGACCTGGTGCATCAGGTGCGCAGCAACAAGTCGCAAACCGTGCCGCTGCTGAGCGCTGCGCCGAGCCTGGCCGACAAATCGGCGGCCGTCGGCTACGCGATGCACATGGACTTCCTGGGGCGAAAAGCCGCCAGCCAGGCGCCGCAACTGGTCAGCGCCTGGACCGCCGACCGCGACCTGACCAACCCGGCCCTGCCGGCGTTCCAGGTGTGCGTGATGCTGACCAAGCTGCAGCTCAACGACTTGCAGCAATCGTTGAAACTGATCGTCGACGCTGCCCGCAAGACCCAGACCTCACCGAAGAATTTCTTCCAGGAAATAGCCAGCGCCAGTGCCTACATGAGCCGCGATCCCTCGGCCTTGCGCAAGGGCGGCAATCTGGCCGATGGCGGGGTTCTGGGTGAGTACCTGGAAGGGCTGCCCTACCGCAGCAAGTCGCTGAACATGACCCAGGATTTGTGGCTTTCCCTGAGCGTGGCCGAGCAGGAGGACTTTATCGACGAACTGGACTCGAAAATCCGCCTCTACGAAACCTTCCACAACGACCTGGCCAACTGGGTGCGTTTCGGCGATGCCGAACCGGGTGATGCCTTGTATCGCGTTCCATTGTCGACGCTGCCGTGATGCTGAACATGAACGCAGTACACAAAAGCCGGGGCGCCGGTAGCCAGCGCTACAGCCTGGTGATTCCACGGCTGCAACTGCGTGCCGGTGAGCAACTGGCGGTGGTCGGTCCCAGTGGTTGTGGCAAAAGCACGTTGCTCGATTTGCTGGCGCTGGTGCTGGCGCCGGATCAGGCCGGGCAGTTTGATTTTGCGTCCGGCCAAACCACGACGGACATTGCCGGGCTGTGGCGCGCAGATGCGCAAAGTGCCCTGGCGAACCTGCGCAGCCGGCACTTGGGTTACGTGCTGCAAACCGGTGGCCTGCTGGATTTTCTGGACGTGCGCGGCAACATCGACCTGTCGCGCCAACTGCTCGGCTTGAAAGACGACGGCAGCGTGGATCGCCTGGCCGGGGCGTTGGATATCACCGATCAACTGGGCAAAAGACCGTGCGACTTGTCCGTCGGCCAACGGCAACGGGTGAGTTGTGCCCGCGCCCTGGCCCATGGGCCGCGACTGCTGTTGGCCGATGAACCGACCGCTGCCCTCGATCCGCTGAACGCGGAACGCGTGATGCAGTTACTGGTGACCCAGGCTCGTGAACACAGCGTGTGCTGCGTCGTTGCCACCCACGACGAGTCACTGGCCCGCGCCAGCGGTTTGCAGGTGCGACGCATCAGTTGTCATCGCGACGTCGATGGCGGTGTCACCGCCATCCTTGGGGAGGCCTGCTGATGCGCGGCGCGCTGGTGGCTTCCCTGGCCTGGCAGGATTACCGCAACGATGCCTGGCTGTCGGCCTGCTCGGTATTGGCGCTGGTGGCGGTGATCGCGCCGCTGCTGGTGCTGTTCGGTTTGAAATTCGGCCTGGTCAGCAGTTTGACCGAGCGCCTGGAAAACGACCCGGCCACCCGGGAGATCATCCCCTTGGGTGGCGGCCGGTTCAGTGCCGCGTTTATCGAACAGTTGAGCCAGCGCAGCGACGTGTCGTTCGCCTTGCCGCGCACCCGGCAGATTGCCGCGACAGCGGATCTGACCGCTGGCGCTTCGACGGTGACTGTGGAAATGATCCCCACCGCCGCCAACGATCCGTTGCTCGGCAGTCTGCCGATGCCCCAAGGGCTGGATCAGGTGCTGCTCAGCCAGACCGCCGCCGAAAAGCTCGGGGCCAAGGCCGGTGATTGGTTGCAGGCCAGTTTTGGCCGGCAGGTGGCCGGTCGTGGCGAGGCGCAGCGCACTCGCGTTCAAGTTCTGCAGGTTCTGCCGCTGGAAGCCTTCGCCCGGGACGGATTATTTGCGCCGTTGACGTTACTGGAGGCGGCTGAAGATTACCGGGATGGCCGCGCCGTGCCTGCGTTCGGTTGGCCAGGTGATGCGGTGGGCGCGATGGAGCAGCGGGTGTATCCGGCGTTTCGCCTGTACGCCCGCAGCCTCAAGGATGTCGAACCGCTGCGTCAGTACTTCGCTGCGCAGAACCTGCTGGTCTCGACCCAGGCCCAGGCCATCGCCCAAGTGCAATCGCTGAGCCGCAACCTGTCGATCGTGTTCTGGATCATCGCCGGATTGGCCGTGGCGGGAGCGTTCGCGGCGATTTTTGCCGGGGCGCTGGCGGCGGTCGAGCGCAAGCGTCGAGCGTTATCGGTGCTGCGCTTGCTGGGGTTTTCCACGGCGGCGTTGCTGTTGTTTGTGGTGGTGCAGGCGCTGTACAGCGCCGGCCTTGCCGCCCTGTTGAGTGCCGGGCTGTATGGCCTGGCGCAATCGGGCCTGAACCATTTATTTGCGCAGATGCCGGGCGAATACGCCAGCCATCTGCTGGCGCATCACTACGCGTTGGCCCTGGCGGCAGTGCTCGGCGTCAGTGCCGTGGCGGCGCTCTGTGGTGGCTGGCGAGTGGCGCGTATCCAGGCGTGTGAAGGAATCCGAGATGTATAAGTTATTGGGCGCCGCCGTGGCGCTGAGCCTGGCCGGTATGGTCTGGGCTGATGAAGGCACCGACAAGCTGGACAACCCCAAGCCGTTGCCCGATGACGTCAGCCTGCCGCTGCCGTGCGAAGGGCAGATGGTGTTCCGTTACGTCTACATCCTGGCCCAGGGCAGTCTGGACGACCGCGAGATCAGCCTCGGTTACCCGTTCAGCGAAGGCGAGGCCGGTTATCAGCAGTCGTTCATTTCCGGTTATCGCCGGGACTTCATCAATGGCCAGTTCACCCTCAAGGATCTGCCCAAGGACTGGAGCAAAAGCATCACCCCGTTGATGCCCAAGACCGACGCCAACACCCCGCTCAAACCGATGCTCTATTTCATCGGCAAATACGAAGTCACCGCCCGCCAATACGCTCAAGTCATGGTCCAGGCGCAATCGTTGGCCAGCGGCGAGCCGGCGCCGGCTTGCGAGGCGTTGCAGGCTGAAATTCCGCAAGGCATGGCCGGGCGTTTGCCCAAGGTGAAGCTGTCGCGATTCGACGCTGAGCGCTTCTCGGCGGTGTACAGCGCCTGGCTGATGAAATACCACAAGGACCTGCTGCCGGTGAGCGGTCGCGGCACCTCGGCAGAGGAGGGCGGGCTGGGTTTTGTGCGCTTGCCGACCGAAGTCGAATGGGAATTTGCTGCCCGTGGCGGGCAAGCCGTCAGCCGTCAGGACCTGGAAGGGCGCCTGTTTCCCCGGCGCCTGGACGGCAGCGAAAGCGACGGACCGCTGGCCGATTGGGCGGTCTTCAATCAGGTCGCCGGCGGCACCGGTCAGGCCGCGCGGTTGATGCCGATCGGCACCAAACTGCCAAACCCCATTGGCTTGTTCGACGTGATCGGCAACGCCGCCGAAATGGTCCAGGAATCCTTCCAGCTGGTGCACGCCGGACGCCGCCAGGGCACCTACGGCGGCTTCGTGGTCAAGGGCGGCAATTACCTGGAAGGCGAGGGCACCTTGTTCACCGGGATGCGCCGCGAGTACTCGCTGTTCGCCGCCGACGGCACCGAGCAAAACAACGAAACCACCGGGTTCCGGGTCGCGATTGGTGCGTTGTCGGCGCCCCGTTCGCGCTACAAGGAACTGTTTGCCCAATGGCAGAAAGAAGGTCGGCTGGCTTCGCTGACCGATGCCATCGACGACGCCCAGGACCCGACCAAACGCCTGGACAGCATCATTGCCGCCAGCGTCGATCCGCGTTTGCAAGCCGAGCTGGGGCTGGTCAACGAAGAGCTCAAGCGCAACGTCTCGCTCATCGCCCAACAGCGCGAGGAAGCGGCCRGCAACCTGATCCAGTCGGCGGCCCTGGTGGCCGAGACCGTCAACAACTACAACATTCGCCTGACCAATTTGCAGAAGAGTCGCCAGCAGGCCGTGGACGCCAAGGACGAGGCCAGCGCCAAGCTGTTCGCCATGGCCATCGACAACGGCCGCAGCGCGCTTGACGGCGCGGTGGCGATCTACATCGACAACCTGGCGACTGGCACGCGCTACACCGATGCCGTGATCCAGGCGCAGTTTCAACGTATCAAGGAAGAGTTGGAGCGCAAGCCGGTACTGGGCAAGAGCCTGGTGACGCGCGCGACGTTATTCGTTCGCCATGTCGGTGATTATCGTCAGCAACGACGAGCCGACCCGGCGGCGATATTGAAGGAATTGCTCGCATCGAACGCCCAGCGGTCTTGATCGTTCGTTGTACAGCGAGCTTGGAAGGGACTCAGGCGGCGATGGGCCGTGCTGAGCTGGTCAAACTTAAACGAGAACACAACTATGCTTTCCTCCCGTAAAGCTTTTGCTTCGGTTTCCAAGCGTCATCTGCTGCTGATTGCCGTCGGCTTCAGCACTGTACTGACCGGTTGCGCTACGTCGCCGACGTCCAAGGTCGCCTCGAGCACCAAGGTCGAGTACTACCCGAACTGCTACGAGCCGGTGCAGCACCTGCGCGCCACCGATTCGAACATGACCAAGTCGGTGGTTACCGGTGCGGCGGTCGGCGCTGTCGGCGGGGCACTGTTGGGCGCCTTGACCGATTCCGAGAACCGTGGCCGCAATGCCGCCATCGGTGCAGCGGGCGGTGCCCTGGCGGGCGGCGCGGTCGGTTACTACAACGAGCGTCAGAAGCAGATCGCCGATGACAACCAGCGCATCGCGTCCTACGCCTCCGACGTCAACAAAAGTGCTGCCGACATCGACCGCAGCACCGCGTACGCCAAGGCTTCGCAACAGTGCTACCAGAGCGCGTTCACCAAACTGGTCGCCGACCGCAAAGCCAAAACGGTCAACGACACCGAGGGCCGCAAGCGCCTGGCAGAAATCGTCGCCGGCCTCAAAGAGTCCAACGACCTGATCGTTGCGGTGAACGGCAAAGCCAGCGAAGACCTGAACAACTACACCCAGGCCTACGAAAAAGACCTGCAGCAAGTAGGCGTGCAGCGCACCGACGTGGTCACTGTGGCGACCGCCGATACCACACCGGTCGTGACCCCGACCAAGGGCAAAAAAACAGTGAAAGCGGCGAAAAAACCGGTGCTGCCAACCGTGCCGAAAGAAGCGGTCACCACCGAGAAAACCCTGCAGACCGCACAAGCCAAACAGGCGGAAAGCAAGCAAGTCGCCAGTGCAGGCACCACTCAGGTCAACAGCATGTGCAAGAACCCGGACCTGGGCGACTGGGCACCGGTACCTTGCCCGAATGTTTGATTGAGTTTTCTGTAGGGCTTTGATCATTCCCGCGCGCTGCGTGGGAATGATCTGTACTGGCTACGCTTGGGCGCTATGCGCCGCCATCTCCTGCGCTGGCAAATGATCCAGCGCTCGCTTCACCAGCAACTGCGAGTTATCCGCCATTCTGCTCAACACCAATTTACATCCCTGCCAGCTTCCATAGGGGATGCCGAGTTCGAGCAAGCGCAAACTACCCGGCACGCTTACACGCGAACAAAAGAATGATGTCGGACGCCACCGGAAAGTACGTCAGAGTTTTCCGCGTTTCAGAATGTTGCGTCAGCAATGCGCGAAGGGCTTTCGATACTTTTGTAAGAAATTTGAGGCGAACAGAATATGTATTTAGAGAAATGGATCAAATACAAGGCGCCATCATTTTGACGGAACCTTGTATTGCTTATTGTCTGTCACTGCTATGTCCATAGATGACTGTAACTTTTCGGAAACCTCCTACATTTTTCATTTTTTATTTTTGTCATGCTGGCCTCCGCTTCAGACGTGAATATTCAGCGGTTACTGCCGGGTTTGATAAACCGCTCTGGCCCAATGGTTACGGGGGCGATGCATCGAGGTAGGAGGGTTAAAACCGACGTCAGGGAATCCCCTGTCACATATAGGGAGATCTCCTACAAGCAACAGGGACGGCACTGTCTTGTTGTTTAATCGGGTGCTTGCTAATGGCCATCATTGTGATTAGGATGCGCGCACTTTAAAGAGCGCGAACTCAATTGGATGAGACTCATCGCAGCTCTTTGATACTGTCCGGCACCATTGCAACTCCAATGGCCGTATGACTGTGATCCTAATTAAAGGCCATGGATGTCCTACTCAAGCAAACTTTCTGCCCATTACCTTGAACTCGCAAAAGCCTCTGTTTCCCAAGAGAATTTCGCGGGCGAGGATGTTCGCTTTTCGAGCGAATACGAGGCATTGGAAAGCGAGCTGGCCAAAGCCCAGTCCATGCACGAAAGTGGTCAGATCGACTGGCTGAAAATCCGCGAAAACAGCGAAAACCTGCTGCGCACTCAATCCAAGGATTTGCGTGTCGGCGCGTGGTTGACCTGGGCGCTATACCAACGTGAATCCTTCCAGGGGCTGCTGGCCGGCCTCGGTTTGCTGCACCATCTCTGTGAAAACCACTGGGCTGAAGTTCACCCGAACAAGGCCCGCACCCGCTCCGCCGCCATCAGCTGGTTGGTGCCGCGTCTTGAACAGGTGCTGAACGAAAACGTTGCGATCAAAGAGCAGCTGCCGCTGTTCCGCCGGCTGGTCGAGCATCTGGAAGGCCTCGACGCCGCGTGCACCGAGCACTTGGGCGATGACGCGCCGTTGCTGCTGCCGATCTCCCGCCGCTTGAAAAACATGGTTCAGCGCGCCGCCGACAACCAGCCGGAGCCCGGTGTGGTGGGCGCCGCGGTGGCTCAGGTCAAGCAGGCCGCGACCCAGCTGTTCACCCCCGGCGCGCCGATCGACAACGAGAAAGAAGCCCATAAGGCCCTGCGCGCCCAGCAGGAAAGCGCCCGTCCGTTGTGCGCCTGGTGGCTCAAGCAGAAAGCCACCGACCTGCGCGCCCTGCGCCTCAATCGTACGCTGCTGTGGCTGCCCATCGACGCGGTGCCCGAGCGCAATGCCGAGCAGATCACCGTCCTGCGTGGCGTGCCGGCAGACAAACTCAAGGCCTATCAGGACCGCTTCGACCAAGGGAAATACGCCGATCTGCTGGTAGAGCTGGAGGCGAGCCTGGCGAAGGCACCGTTCTGGTTCGATGGCCAGCGAATGGTCTGGGAATGCCTTCAGGGGCTGAACGCCGAGATGGCTATGCGCGAAGTGGAAATCCACTTCGCGCTTTTGGTTCAGCGCCTGCCCGGCATCATCGAGTTGCGCTTCCACGACGGCGCGCCGTTCGCCGACCCGGCCACCCGCGCCTGGATCAGCGCCCATGTCATGCCGCACCTGCAAAGCGCCAGTGCGCCGCGCAAGGTCGAGGTCGCTGATACCCAGCCGGCCTGGGAAGTGGCGCTGGAAGAAGTCATGCCGATTCTGCGCAAGGACGGCCTAAAGGCCGCCGTGCAGATCCTCAAGCAGGGCCTGCAAAGCGCCCACGGCGGGCGGGTTCGGTTCTTCTGGCAGTTCGCCCTCGCGCGACTGTGCTTCATGGCCAAGAAATACGAACTGGCCAAGACCCAACTCGAAACCCTCGACCAAACATTACAGGACTCAGGCCTGCACGCCTGGGAGCCCGATCTTGCGCTGGAAGTGCTGCATTTGCTGCATAGCTGCTGCGAGTTGTTACCGCAGAACCATGCAGTGCGTGAACGCAAGGAAGAGATTTATCGCAGGCTGTGCCACCTCGATCTCGAAGTGGTACTCGAATAGGCCCCAGGGCCACAACCGCAAGGAGAAAAGCCATGGCCAAAGAAGGCTCGGTAGCCCCCAAGGAACGCATCAACGTCACCTTCAAACCCGCCACCGGCGGTGCTCAGGAAGAGATTGAACTGCCGCTGAAACTACTGGCAATCGGTGACTACACCCACCGCAAGGACGAACGCAAAGTCGAAGATCGCAAGCCGATCAGCATCGACAAGATGACCTTCGACGAAGTGCTGGCCAAGCAAGAGCTGAGCCTGACCCTGAGCGTGCCGAACCGTCTGCAGGAAGATGGCGAAGCTGACGAGTTGGCCGTGCAACTGCGCGTCAATTCGATGAAGGACTTCAACCCGGCCTCGCTGGTCGAGCAAGTGCCCGAGCTGAAAAAACTGATGGAGCTGCGCGACGCGCTGGTAGCCCTCAAAGGCCCACTGGGTAACGCGCCTGCGTTCCGCAAAGCCATCGAAGGCGTGCTCGCCGACGACGAATCCCGCGGTCGCGTACTGGGTGAGCTGGGCCTGAACGCCACAGCCCCGGACGCCTGAGCCCCTATCAGCCAAGGAAGCCAACACAATGAGCACTAGCGCAGCACAGCAAAAGAGCAACGAGAACGGCGAATACAGCATTCTCGACAGCATCATCGCCGAAACCCGCCTGACCCCGGACGACGAAGCCTACGACATCGCCAAGCGCGGTGTGTCGGCGTTCATCGAAGAGTTGCTCAAGCCGCAGAACAACGGTGAGCCGGTCAAGAAGGCCATGGTCGACCGCATGATCGCCGAGATCGATGCCAAGCTCAGCCGTCAGATGGACGAAATCCTGCACCACCCGGATTTCCAGTCCCTGGAATCGTCGTGGCGTGGCCTGCAGTTGCTGGTCGACCGCACCAACTTCCGCGAAAACATCAAGATCGAAATCCTCAACGTCTCCAAGGACGACCTGCTGGATGACTTCGAAGATTCGCCGGAAGTGATGCAGTCGGGCCTGTACAAGCACATCTACACCGCTGAATACGGTCAGTTCGGTGGTCAGCCGGTTGGCGCGATCATCGCCAACTACTACATGTCCCCAAGCTCGCCGGACGTGAAACTGATGCAGTACGTGTCCAGCGTAGCCTGCATGTCCCACGCGCCGTTCATTGCTGCCGCCGGCCCGAAATTCTTTGGCCTGGAAAGCTTCACCGGCCTGCCGGACCTGAAAGATCTGAAAGATCACTTCGAAGGCCCGCAATTCGCCAAGTGGCAGAGCTTCCGTCAGTCGGAAGACTCCCGTTACGTTGGCCTGACCGTACCGCGTTTCCTGCTGCGTAACCCGTACGACCCGGAAGAAAACCCGGTCAAATCGTTCGTGTACAAAGAAACCGTCGCCAACAGTCACGAGCACTACCTGTGGGGCAACACGGCCTACGCGTTCGGCACCAAGCTGACCGACAGCTTCGCCAAATTCCGCTGGTGCCCGAACATCATCGGCCCACAGAGCGGTGGCGCGGTTGAAGACCTGCCGTTGCACCACTTCGAAAGCATGGGCGAAATCGAAACCAAGATTCCTACCGAGGTATTGGTTAGCGACCGTCGTGAATACGAACTGGCCGAGGAAGGTTTCATCTCCCTGACCATGCGCAAAGGCTCCGACAACGCGGCGTTCTTCTCCGCAAGCTCGGTGCAGAAGCCGAAGTTCTTCGGCATCAGCGCTGAAGGCAAGGCTGCAGAGCTGAACTACAAGCTCGGCACCCAACTGCCGTACATGATGATCGTCAACCGCCTGGCTCACTACTTGAAAGTGCTGCAGCGCGAGCAACTCGGTTCGTGGAAAGAACGTACCGACCTCGAGCTGGAACTCAACAAGTGGATCCGCCAGTACGTGGCCGACCAGGAAAACCCGAGCGCCGAAGTCCGTGGCCGTCGTCCACTGCGCGCTGCTCAGATCATCGTCAGCGATGTTGAAGGCGAGCCGGGCTGGTACCGCGTCAGCCTGAACGTGCGCCCGCACTTCAAGTACATGGGTGCCGATTTCACCCTGTCGCTGGTTGGCAAGCTGGACAAAGAGTAAACGGAGCGACCCATGACTGGATACGGCAGCCTTTTCGAACGCCTGAATGGCGACGCGGACAAACGCGTTGGCTGGAGCCGCGAGGTTTCCGCCATGGCGTCGGTGGCTGCCCATCTGGCCAAGATGCTCAGCACCCGTGCGGGCAGCGTGCAAACGCTGTCCGATTACGGACTACCCGATCTCAATGACATGCGCCTGAGCCTGCACGACTCCCTGAGTCAGGCCCGCCTGGCCATCGAAAGCTTCATCGAAGCCTACGAACCGCGCCTGAGCAATGTGCGTGTCATTTCCCTGCCGCGTGACAACGATCAGCTTCGCCTGTCCTTCAGCATTGAAGGCTTGCTGGAAGTTGATGGCTTCAAGCGTCAGGTCAGTTTCGCCGCGCGCCTGGATGGCAGCGGTCAAGTAAAGGTCAACTAAGGAGACTCCGATGTCCGGCAAACCCGCAGCACGCGTATCCGACCCCACCGCTTGCCCGCTCCCCGGCCACGGCACCAACCCGATCGCCGCCGGTTCGGGCGACGTGTTCTTCGACGGCCTCGCGGCCGCCCGCCAAGGCGATGCCTCGGCGTGTGGTGGTGCGATGGTTGGCGATTTAGCAACGACCGTTTTGATCAACGGTAAACCGGCGGCCACCGTCGACTCAGTCGGTACTCATGGCAACAAAGTCACGGCTGGGTCTTCGACGGTGATTATCGGGAACTCGCATTCGCCGGCGCCGTTTGTGGCGCCGTTGCCTGTGATTATTCCTGGGTTTGATGAGCAGTTTGTCTTGACTGATAAGAGCGGAACTCCTATGGCAAACCGTCGATATCTGTTGATCCGAGAAAATGGCCTACAAGAAGAAGGTGTTACCAGTGATACAGGTCTGACTCATCGAGTGGCGCGGCACAATAGTGCGGAAAAAGTCGATATCTACGTTGCATCAGAGGATTGATGCAATGACGACTGACGTATTGGAAACACCAACAGGCATATTTAAAAAGATTGCCTCGACCAGCAGTACTGCTACTGCGGACAGGGCACCGAAAAATATCGTGGTGGAAGAAGGTCTGACTGTTTATCTCGGCGGCGCTGGCATGACCGGTGGATATATTGATGATCAGGTTAAGTCTCTACGTATGGTCGGTATTAGTGGTGCAGTAGTAGGGCGAAATACTGAAGGCCAATACGTCGATGCGGTCGCTGGGGTCAACAAGCACCGTTATAGGCTTAAGACAATTAATGGTATGTCTAACACCGGGCCATACAGTGTTGAAGCAGACTGGAGTTTGAATGCGCTAGGAGTGAGTCGTTCCGTTTCAGTCGGAGGGCAGTTTAATCTTATTGGTTATTCTTTCGGGTCGCTGGTGGCCGCACAGTCAGCTCTTTACTACGCTGATAAGGGGCAGGCAGTTGATTATTTAGTTTTGATTGGTTCTCCCATTTCTGAAGAAATGTTGAGAGAGGTTAAACAGCAATCGCTTATTAAGCATGTTGTTGTTCTCGATCTGAAGGAGCATGGCGACCCGATCCATGCGGGCATGTCATTATTCGACCTGGCTGAACACGCCCCCTTGCTCGGTTCGCAGATGACAGAGTCCAGTGAGCGTAAGGAAGGTGTGGGACATTTCTACTACGGTATTGATGGACCATCTGGTGAACAGCGTCGGCTTGACTTGGCCCAATTCCTTTATGCCGAGGGCTTGCGTTGATGAGTAGCGCAAAAAAAGTCAGAGCAATGATCATCATCGCAATTGCTTTGGTCGCACCGTTTGCAATGTTCGAAATTTATGCGGTTGTCCGGTTTGGATTTGCTGAGCCTTATAGCTATTTGCTTTCCGTTCCGTTGGGGATTATCTCGTTCTTGCTGTTGCAGTTCGCTATTGGTTATGGGGTGGTTAAAGGGTGGGCAACCTGCAGAATGCCGGGTAACTACTATTTGATTGTACTTTGGGTCATCAGCTTGTTGGTGCTATTTGTACTTCCAAAGTTTTTTTCGAATGGGCCGATGTCGTGATTAGTTGTGAAGTAAGGCCAGCTCCGAAAATTGTGTTTGGGCTGCTATGTTCGAAAAGTGGGGCGGGTCCGAAAATTTCTAAAATGGTGAGTTGTTTTTATTTTTCTATGTCTGCGTTTTTTCTGCTGATGTCACTCACTGACCCCAAGACTAAATGGTCAGTGAGTGGTATTGATGTTTACAGCAGTTTATTTGTTTTTTGTGCTGCGCTTTATATTCCGATGATGGTATTTGTTTTTTATTATTTTGCAAAGGCAGTGGCAGTTATTTTTAGAGGGCAACGCTTACAAGATGGATTTCATCCCTTGGTCGCCGCCGCTGTAGGTGTTGTTGCTCTTTATAGTTTTAATAAGTGGGTGTTCAGTGAGTTGTTTTAGGCTTGGCTCGAAGCAACCCACTTGGAAAACTGAACGACATGCACGGGATAGGTGAAATGGAAGGCTACTTGGCGGTTGTTGCCGACAGCAATTTGTTTGGCGTTCTGGCATTGCTGTGTCTTGTGCTGATTCTGACCGGGCTTCGTCGTGGATTCCGAGAGTCGCTGCTCCATCGTGCACTGACGTTCGTAGTGTTAATGACCGTCGTCGTGATGGAGCTCACCGGTTCCTACTATGCGAATTTGAGTCCAGCATGAACATCTACGTCCGCTTTGCCATGTGCCTCGCTTTCCACGCTGCTGGATGCGTTGCTTACGCGTTCCTGAACGATGCAGTCGTCGTTGCCTATAAAGCGTTCAACGGCGGGTTCACAACGCGTGGCGTGGGAATCGGCATTGCTCATTACATGTTCATTTATATTTTTTTCGGGGTGAACGCACTGGTCGCAGTTTTCCCGAACCTATGGGCCAAACTCGGTTTGCTCGCGCTGATGGTTGCCTGGATTTTGTTCATGATGGTGCCCGACAACCCGTTGCGTGCGCTCTTCTACACCGTGGCCCAAGGTGGCGTCACGTTGTTGGCGATTCTAGTCACGCAGGTCATTGAGCTGCGTTGGGAAAAACGCGCGCTGATGCGGCAGGCGTTGCCTGCGAGTCCTGCGCAGGAGGTGGTCGCATGACCAGCTCGGGTCGCCTCAAAATGATTTGGCTACAGCGCTTCCTCATGGCGATGGGTGCGCTCGCCTGCGTGGCGCTCGGGGTGATTGTTTGCTACATGGATTTCTCTAAAGCACAGCCTCATGTGCTGAGCGAGTACCCGAATGCGAAGTGGCGCGGTGGTGCCGATGGTGGCCAGTTCGTAGAAATCAGCAAATCAGAACCACCCTATTATTTCGTGGAGATCCGCAATGATGATGGGTCATTGTGGGATCAGGGTTGGCTGAAGTTCGGAGATGAAAATAGCCAGCCGTTGACTGCCGACAGTGTGATGTTCTTCGCCGGCGAAGGAGTTATTTACCTTCAGCAAAGCCAGATTCTGAGCGCTGATAAAGCCATGGCCGGAGTTGTATATGAATAGCCGTCGGGTCTTCGGTCTGGCCGTGCATGCGCTGGCCTGCGTGGTTTATATCGTCATGAATGGCTATGCCGTGCCCGCCTACAAACAACTGGTCGGTGGGCTGACCTCGCGCGGTGTCGCCATCGGCATGGCGATGTACCTGATTTTCTACTTTTTCGTTTCCCTGAATTTGATTCTGGTCTTCATCCAGCGCCAGGCCATCCAGTTTGGCCTGGTGATTTTCATGATGCTGGCGATTTTGTTTTACCTGCTGCCGCAGTATCCCATCCGGGGTTTGGCGTACTGCGCACTCACGGGTGGCTTGACGGTTGGCGCCATCCTGCTGAGCAACGCCATCGACAATGCCTACAGCCGCTGGCGCAGGCTTGCGCAAGTGCAGCCGCTGGCGACTCACGACCGCCAGGCAACACCGCGTCTGCTGCTGATCACGGCGCTGATCGGTGTGTGCATATGTACCGTTTTGCTTGGGATGAAGATTTTCGGTGGTGTAACGGCAGAGGCCGTGACTCGACACTCGAACGATTCGGGTGAGTGCTATCTCGTCACATACGCGCCCGACTATCACAAGCTTGAATTGATCGGACAAGTGTTCGGGTTGTTCAGTAGTGAGTACTTTTTTCGGGTGTACACCACGGAAGGCGCGCTGCTCGAATCGTCCGAATGGAATTTTCGGGTGACTGAAATTTTCGGTGTTCCCCCTGAGTTCAGCGGCTCGACAGTGCTCTATCCCGGCACGCATGGTTATGAATACTGGTGGGTGCCGGAATGCGCCTGATCGCCAGAAGAACTCGCATGCGCAAAACCCGAACATGGTGCGCGCAATGACGCCATGGATTCGCGTATGGAAATGGCTCAATCACCTGCTGAGCCTGATCGGTGCATTGTCCATCATCGTGGTCGCGACGTTCTGGATCGGCTCGAGCCGGGGCAACGCGAAGCCGGTATTGCCCGAGCATCCCGATGCGGTATGGCGCGGCGCGCAGGACGGTGGCTACTTCATCGAGATCAGCCAATCCACGCCGCCGGACTATTTCGTCCAGGTGCGCGCGGAGGGCGGCAGTCTGGTGACAGAAGGCTGGACTCGTTTCAGCATTCCCGACGGCAAGCCGCTCACGATGAATCGTGTAAGCGGGGCCGACAGCGAGTACCTCTTCATCGACTCGTACGTGCCGATCACTGCGAGCAAGGGAGGGCAGAGCCAGTGAAATTTCGCTCTTGCCAGACAACGGTGTTACCGGGTCGCCAAGCTGAGGATAGGGGCTTGCCAATGATCGACGCAGCGGACGAGATGCCCACGCTTAGCCGCGCGCAGCTTGGTTTCTTCATGGCTGCCTTGTGGTGGCCATTGCTGGCGGTGCTGGCGATTTTTTCCTATGGCCTGTGGATTGGCGAGTACTCCACGTTCGATTCATCCGAGACCCATTGGGTGTACCTGTTGTGGTGGGGCATCCCCGGGTTGTTGATGTTTTCGCTGTGGACTTCTCGATCCGCCAAGAGCCGAAACGAGCAACAAGCGTTGCGGATGGTCTGGTTGGCGCCGTTGAAGTTCATTCCGTTCTACGCCGTGCCATGGATGCTTTATGGCTTGTTCAGTCTGGTCGCCGGGCAGCTCAGTGACTCTTACATGGCCTACGGCTGGATCCTGATCGTGCCGTACCTCCTGATCGTCGGTTATTTCTGTGCCGGCGTGACGGTCGTGCTCTACAGGATATTTTTTTGATGAGATCCACTACCAGGAAGGTACCTCGTGTCCTTTAACCACTACTACCAAAGCGAACTCACCGCACTTCGCCAGTTAGGTCGTCGTTTCGCCGAGCGTAGCCCGGCGTTGGCGCCTTTTCTCGGTCAGGCCGGGCGGGATCCGGATGTGGAGCGGTTGCTGGAGGGCTTTGCCTTTCTGACCGGGCGCCTGCGCCAGAAGCTCGACGACGAGCTGCCGGAGCTCAGCCACTCGCTGATGCAGCTGCTGTGGCCGAACTACATGCGACCGCTGCCGGCGTTCAGCATTTTGCAGTTCGACCCGTTGAAACGTTCCGGGCCAGCGTTGAGGGTCGAGCGTGATACGCCGGTGGAGAGTGTGCCGGTCGATGAGGTGCGCTGCCGTTTCCGCACCTGCTACCCGACCGAAGTCTTGCCGCTGGATCTGGCCGCGCTGACTTACTCGGTGAAGGGTGACGGTTCGCTGTTGAGCCTGCGCCTGGAGATGAGCGCGGATGGTCACCTCGGCGAGCTGGAGCTGAGTCGTCTGCGCTTGCACTTCGCCGGTGAGCGCTACATCAGCCAGATGCTGTACCTGAGCCTGTTGCGCAACCTCGAAGGTATCGAGCTGATCCCGCTGGACGCTGCCGGCAAGGCCATCAACGGTGTGAGCGGTCAGCCGATGGCGTTCAAGATGCCCGGCGACCGCGTGCAGCCGGTGGGTTTTGCCGAAGAAGAAGCGTTGATCCCGTATCCGCTGAACACCTTCCGTGGCTATCGCTACCTGCAGGAATATTTCGCCTTCCAGGACAAATTCCTGTTCGTTGATATCAACGGTCTGGACCTGCTCAAGGCACTGCCGGAAGACACGCTCAAGCAGATGCGCGGCCTGGAATTGCGCTTCGATATTCGCAAGAGCGGCATCATGCGGATGCGTCCGACCCTGGACAACGTGAAGCTCTATTGCACGCCGATCGTCAACCTGTTCGAGCACGATGCACTGCCGATTCGCCTCGACGGCAAGCAGGACGAATACCTGCTGCTGCCGGCGGAATACGACCTGGAAAACTGCGGTGTGTTTTCGGTGGAAACCGTGACTGGCTGGAAGCCCGGCGGCCTCGGTTATCAAGAGTACGTGCCATTCGAATCCTTCGAGCACGACCCGAGTTTCGACGTGCCCAACAGCCGTCCGCATTACAGCATCCGCCAGCGTTCGTCGTTGTTGCACGACGGCCTCGACACCTACCTGAGCTTCGGCATCCGCCACACCGAAGCCCACGAAACCCTGTCGATCGAGCTGATGTGCACCAACCAGAACCTGCCGCGCAAGCTCAAGCTCGGCGACATCCGCATGGCCTGCGAAGAGACGCCGGAGTTTTTGAGTTTCCGCAATATCACCCCGGCTACCTCGAGTTTCGCGCCGCCGCTGAACCGCGACTTCCTCTGGAAGCTGATCAGCAACATGTCGCTCAACTATCTGTCGCTGGCCGACGTCAATGCGTTGAAGGTGATTCTCGAAACCTACGACCTGCCGCGCTACTACGACCAACACGCGGAAAAAGTCAGCAAACGCCTGCTGGGCGGGCTCAAGTCGATCAAGCACCAGCATGTCGACAGATTGCACCGAGGGTTGCCGGTTCGCGGGTTGCGCACCGAGCTGACTATCGACCCGGAAGGGTATATCGGCGAGGGCGACCTGTTCGTGTTCGCTTCGGTTCTTAACGAGTTTTTCGCGCTTTACGCCAGTCTCAATTCGTACCACGAGCTGCGGGTAAAAAGCACACAGGGAGAGGTGTACCAATGGACACCACGTATGGGCCTGCAGCCCCTGCTTTAAGCGGGCTGACCCGGGTAATACGCGAGTACTCGCTGTTTCAGGCCGTGCTGCTGGTGATCGACCGGCTGCGCGATGCACACCCGCACCTGAGCGAAGACGACCTGTACGACCAGCTGGAATTCCAGGCCAACCCGAGCCTGGGTTTCCCTGGCAGTGACGTCGATCGCGTGGAGTTTTTCAAAGAGCACGGGCAGATGCGTGCGCGTCTGCGTTTCAACCTGATCGGCCTGGTCGGTTCCGGTTCGCCGCTGCCTGCGTTTTACGGTGAACAGGCCCTGGGCGACAGCGAAGACGGCAACCCGACCCGTAACTTCCTCGACCTGTTTCACCATCGCCTGCAACGGCTGATGCTGCCGATCTGGCGCAAATACCGCTACCGCGCCAGTTTCCAGAGTGGCGCGCTCGATCCGTTTTCGGCGCAACTGTTTGCCCTGATCGGCCTTGGTGGCGAAGAGATCCGCAAGGCTCAGGAACTGAACTGGAAACGCCTGCTGCCGTACCTCGGCCTGCTCAGCTTGCGGGCGCACTCGGCGGCGTTGATCGAAGCGGTGCTGCGTTACTACTTCAAGCACGCCGAACTGACTATCGAGCAGTGCATCGAGCGCCGCGTCGAAATCCTCGACGAGCAACGCAATCGCCTCGGTCGCGGCAACAGCATGCTCGGCGAAGACCTGGTGCTGGGTGAACACGTACGCGACCGCAGCGGCAAATTCCGCATTCACATCCGCGAGCTCGACTGGCAACGCTTTCACGAATTTCTGCCGATCGGTTTCGGCTACCAGCCGCTGTGCGCGCTGGTGCGGTTCACCCTGCGTGACCCGCTCGATTACGACATTCGCCTGGTGCTGCGCCAGGAAGAAATCCGCGAACTGCGCATCGGTGAGCAGRACGCCTGTCGCCTGGGGTGGACCAGTTGGCTCGGCCGCGAAAAAGCGGACGGCGTGGTGACCCTGGGCAGCAAAATTCATTAAGGACAGATGACACATGATCAACGTAGACCTGCAACAACTTATCCAGGCGCTGGACGCCGAAACCCGTCGTGACCTGGAAAGTTCTGCCGAGCGCTGCGTCGCCCGTGGCGGCAGCAAGATCCTCGTCGAAGACTTGCTGCTGGGCCTGCTGGAGCGTCCGCAAGGCCTGCTCGCACGGGCGTTGCAGGATGCCGAAGTGGACGCCGGCGAGCTGAGCGCCGCGCTGCAATCGCGGGTCGAGCACAGCGCCTCGCGCAACCCGGTGTTCGCCCCGGAACTGGTGCAGTGGCTGCAGGATGCCTTGCTGGTGGCCAACCTCGAACTGGGCCAGAGCCAGGTCGAGCAAGCCGCGTTGATCCTCGCGCTGCTGCGCAACCCGATGCGCTACGCCGGCAGCCGTTATCAGTCGTTGCTGGCCAAGCTGAACATCGAGCGCCTGAAAGAATTCGCCCTGTCGCAGAAAGAACAGCCGGCCACCGGCAAACCGGCGGTGCCTGGTGAATCGTTGTTGGAGCGCTTTACCCACAACCTGACCCAACAGGCCCGCGACGGCAAACTCGACCCGGTGCTGTGCCGCGATGGCGCGATCCGCCAGATGGTCGACATCCTCGCTCGTCGCCGCAAGAACAACCCGATTGTGGTCGGTGAAGCCGGCGTCGGTAAAACCGCGATCGTCGAAGGCCTGGCCTCGCGCATCGCCGCCGGTGAAGTGCCGCAAGTCTTGAAAGGCGTCGAGCTGCTGTCATTGGACATGGGCCTGTTGCAGGCCGGTGCCAGCGTCAAAGGCGAATTCGAACGTCGCCTCAAAGGTGTGATCGACGAAGTCAAAGCCTCGCCGAAACCGATCATCCTGTTCATCGACGAAGCCCACACCCTGATCGGCGCGGGTGGCAACGCCGGCGGTTCTGATGCGGCCAACCTGTTGAAACCGGCCCTGGCCCGTGGCGAGTTGCGCACCATCGCCGCCACCACCTGGGCGGAGTACAAAAAATACTTCGAGAAAGACCCGGCGCTGGCTCGTCGTTTCCAGCCGGTGCAACTGCACGAACCGACCGTCAGCGAAGCGGTGACCATCCTGCGTGGCCTGGCTCAGGTCTACGAGAAGAGCCACGGCATCTACCTGCGCGATGACGCCGTTGTGGCGGCGGCCGAATTGTCCGCCCGTTACCTGGCGGGTCGTCAGCTGCCGGACAAGGCCGTCGACGTGCTCGACACTGCCTGCGCCCGCGTACGCATCAGCCTCGCCGCAGCCCCGGAAAGCCTGGAGCGCCTGCGTGGCGAGCTGGCCGAAGGTGGCCGTCAGCGTCAGGCCCTGCGTCGTGATGCCGAAGCTGGTTTGCTGATCGATCACGAAGCGCTGGATGCTCTGGAAGATCGCTTGGCCGACGCCGAAGACGAAAGGGTCGCTCTGGAAACGCTGTGGACCGAGCAGAAAGAGCTGGCCGAGCGTCTGCTGGAGCTGCGTCAGCAACTGGCCAAGGCCCGCGAGTCCGCCGCTGTCGAACCGACCATCACGGTTGAAGAGGACGCCGAAGGCACCGTGATCGAAACGCTGCCGGTGGACGAAGCGCAAAGCGTTGAAACCCTGGAAGTCGCACTCAACGAAACTCACAAAGCGCTGACCGAGCTTCAGGTCAAAGAACGCCTGGTGAGCTTCGAAGTCTGCCCGCGTCTGGTGGCCGAAGTGATCAGTGCCTGGACCGGTGTTCCATTGGCGCAACTGGCCCGCGAACACAACGCCAAGGTCGCAAGCTTCGCCACCGACCTGCGCACGCGTATTCGTGGTCAGGAGCAAGCGGTTCATGCGCTGGACCGTTCGATGCGCGCCACCGCCGCTGGCCTGAACAAGCCGGATGCCCCGGTCGGCGTGTTCCTGCTGGTCGGTCCGAGCGGCGTCGGCAAGACCGAAACCGCACTGGCCCTCGCCGATTTGTTGTACGGCGGTGATCGTTTCATCACCACCATCAACATGTCCGAGTTCCAGGAGAAGCACACCGTGTCGCGCCTGATCGGTGCGCCGCCGGGCTACGTCGGTTACGGCGAGGGCGGCATGCTCACCGAAGCCGTGCGGCAGAAACCGTACTCGGTGGTGCTGCTCGATGAAGTCGAAAAAGCCGACCCGGACGTGCTCAACCTGTTCTACCAAATCTTCGACAAAGGCGTGGCCAACGACGGGGAAGGGCGCGAGATCGATTTCCGCAACACGCTGATCCTGATGACCTCGAACCTGGGCAGCGACCGCATCAGCGAGCTCTGCGAAAACGGCGCGCGGCCGACCGCCGAAGTCCTCGAAGAAACCATTCGCCCGGTGCTCAGCAAACACTTCAAACCGGCGTTGCTGGCGCGCATGCGCGTGGTGCCTTACTACCCGGTGGGCGGCCCGGTGCTGCGCGAGCTGATCGAAATCAAACTCGGTCGTCTGGGCGAGCGCCTGAACCGTCGTCAGCTGGATTTCACTTACTCCCAGGACCTCGTCGATCACCTGGCCGAACGCTGCACTCAAAGCGACAGCGGCGCACGCCTGATCGACCACTTGCTCGACCTGCATGTGCTGCCGCTGGTGGCCGACCGTTTGCTCGATGCAATGGCCACCGGTGAAAGCCTCAAGCGCGTGCATGCGACGCTCGACGGCAATGCCAGCGTGACGTGCGAGTTCGCCTGAGGTGGGTGTGATGTTCACTCAAGTGCCGCAACCGCTGGTCTATGCCGAAGCCTTGCTGGCGCAGTTTGCCAGCCTGTCGCGGGCGGCGGACGGTGCTGCGCTGCTGGGTGACTTCGTGCGCGGCCTGGCCGAACTCAGCGGTTGCGAGCTGACGCAGTTGTACCTGCTGGACGCGACCCACACCTGCCTGGGGATGAACGCCGAGTGCCTGAACGGCGTTCTGCAACCCCGGGAAGGGGCCAGCCTGCCGGCGGATTACAACGGTGAACAACTGCTGCAATTCGCCCTGTGCCAGAACCGCGTGGTGTGCCTCAGCGAGCTGAGCGGCAGCCTGCACGAAACCAGTTTCCTGCCGCCCCAGGCCACGCCCTGGCAGTCGCTGCTGTGCGTGCCGCTGGTCAATCAGCAGAAGGCTGTTGAAGGTTTACTGCTGTGCGCCAGTCGCCGGGAAATCGACCTGCAAGGCTTTGCCGATTCCCTCGGTCAACTGGGCTCGTTCGTGCTCGGTCAACTGCACTTGTTGCAGCGTTTGCGTCAGCCGACCGTCGATACGCGCCCGGTGCCGATCCACGTCCCAAGTGCCAGCGGTTATGGCCTGATCGGCAAGAGCGCGGCCATGCGCCAGACCTACTCGCTGATCAGCAAAGTGCTGCACAGCCCATACACCGTGCTGTTGCGCGGCGAGACCGGCACCGGCAAGGAAGTGGTTGCGCGGGCGATTCACGATTGTGGCCCGCGCCGGTCCCAGGCGTTCATCGTGCAGAACTGCGCGGCGTTCCCCGAGAACCTGCTGGAAAGCGAGCTGTTCGGCTACCGCAAAGGCGCCTTCACCGGTGCCGACCGCGACCGTGCCGGGCTGTTCGACGCGGCCAACGGCGGCACCTTGTTGCTCGATGAAATCGGCGACATGCCGCTGTCCCTGCAAGCCAAATTGCTGCGGGTATTGCAGGAAGGCGAGATCCGCCCGCTGGGTTCCAACGACACCCACAAAATCGACGTGCGGATCATTGCCGCGACGCACCGGGATTTGTCGGTGCTGGTCAGCGAAGGCAAGTTCCGCGAGGACTTGTACTACCGCCTCGCGCAATTCCCGATCGAGCTGCCGGCGTTGCGTCAGCGCGAAGGCGACATTCTCGATCTGGCACGGCACTTCGCCGACAAGGCCTGCTCGTTCTTGCAGCGCGATGCGGTGCGTTGGTCCGACGCGGCGCTGGATCACCTGTCCGGTTACGCCTTCCCCGGCAACGTTCGCGAACTCAAGGGTTTGGTCGAGCGCGCAGTGCTGCTGTGCGAGGGCGGCGAGTTGCTGGCCGAGCATTTCTCCCTGCGCATGGAAGCCATGCCGGAGGACAGCAGCGGCTTGAACCTGCGCGAACGCCTGGAGCAGGTCGAGCGCAGTCTGCTGCTCGACTGCCTGCGCAAAAACGACGGCAACCAGACCCTCGCCGCCCGCGAACTCGGGCTGCCACGGCGCACGCTGCTGTATCGCCTCGGGCGGCTGAATATCAATTTGGGTGACTTCGATGGGTAGGCAAAAGACCGTCGGATCCGCCTCATTTGCTTCTAACAGCGCCGCCCGAAAGGGTCGGCGCTTTGTGCTTTGTCTACCCCTGGAGACCCTCTGATGCCTGTTCGTCACTGGCAAGCCGTCCTGCTGACCCTCGTCGTTCTATGCGGCCTCGGCGGCTGTAGCGGCAATTACAAATACAACGACAACACCTATCGCCCATTGGGTGATCCGCAGGCGGTCAATCGCGGCAAGTGACCGCAAGGAGCATCATCATGGAACTGGTTTTCGAAATGCTGAACACCAAGCAGTTCGTGCCCACGGATTTGTGCCAGAAGACCTTCAAACAGGCCGGTGGCGTGATCGGCCGGGGCGAGGACTGCGACTGGATCATCCCCGACCGCAAGCGTCACCTGTCCAACCACCACGCGGTGATCAGCTACCGCGAGGGCACGTTTTTCCTGACCGATACCAGCAGCAACGGTATTCAGGACAGCGAAAGCGGCGCACGCCTGCGCAAGGGCGAGCCGATGCGCATCGAGCACGGCAGCGTGTACGTGCTGGGCGACTTCGAGATCCGTGCGCGGCTGGTGCGCGACCCGGCCACATTCGACGTGGAAGTCGGCCGCCCGCAAGCGGCAGGCAGCATCATTCCGGACGATGCGTTCCTCGACCTCGACCCGCTCAATGCCCTCGACCAGCAAGAGCGCGTGTATTCGGAGATCGAGGAGCTGATTTCCCCGAGCACGGTGATCGAGGACACCCGTCAGCGCGCCGACTACGCGCGCATCGACATGGAAAGCCTGATGGTGCCGGAGCTGATCGCCGCCCCGGCAGAACCAGCGCCAGCCCCGCCGCCGAAAGCGGTGGAGCGTCAGAGCGAAGGTTTCTGGGAGCACTTCGGTGCGGCGTTGGGCGTGGACCTCAAAGGCCTCGACCACGACGCCCGCGAAGCCCTGGCCCTGAACGCCGCACGCCTGCTCAAGCAGAGCGTCGGCGGTTTGCAGCAGAGCCTGCGCACCCGCAGCGAGCTGAAAAACGAACTGCGCCTGGCCCAGACCACCGTACAAGGCAGCCAAAAGAACCCGTTGAAATTCGCCGTCGATGCCGGTGAAGCGCTGGGCATTCTGTTGCAGGGCAACAAGCCGGGCCAATTGCCGGCCGAGCAAGCGATCTCCCGTGCGTTCCGCGATTTGCAGGCGCATCAGGTGGCCTTGCTGACCGCCAGCCGCGCCGCCGTTCGCGGCACCCTGGAGCACTTCTCGCCGCAACAGCTGACCCTGCGTTTCGAGCGCGACAACAAGCCGTTGCTCGCCACCTCCGGCAGTCGCTGGAGAGCTTATGGGCGTTATCACCAGGCCCTGCGTCAGGACGATGACTGGAGCGAGCGCCTGCTGGCCCGCGACTTCGCCCAGGCCTACGAAGAACAGATCCGCCTGATTTCCACCCTTCACACCGACCACCAAGGATGATGCGCATGTCTCGCTGTTCCACCGCTTTTTTCAAGATGCTGACTGCGTTCGCTGCTTTGGTGCTGCTGGCCGGTTGCTCGTCGCTGTCGCCGTATTCCACCGTGACCAAACTCAACTTGAAGCTGACCGCCAGCGATCAATTGAACCCGGACCTCAACGGTCGTCCATCGCCGATCGTCGTGCGCCTGTTCGAGCTCAAGCACCCGGTGGCCTTCGAGAACGCTGATTTCTTCAGCCTCTACGAACGCGCCAAGGAATCCCTGGCCCCGGACCTGGTGGCCAGCGAAGAGCTGGAGCTGCGCCCGGGTGAAACCGTCGAGCTCAAGCTCAGTGTGGAGGAGGGCAGCCGTTACGTTGGCGTGCTCGCCGCCTACCGCGACCTGCCGGAAACCAAGTGGCGCTACACCGTGCAAATCACTCCGGTGCAAGTCACCGCGGCTGACCTGACCCTCGATCAGGCCGGCATCCGCAACACCCATGAAACGCTCGCCAAGGCGGATGACTGAACATGAATGCCCATAAAGTCATTTGGCAGGAAGGCATGCTGCTGCGTCCGCAGCACTTCCAGCACAACGATCGTTACTACGACCACCAGATGAAGACCCGTACCCAGTTGCTGGGCAGCTACACCTGGGGCTTCCTCAACCTGGAAATCGACTTGCAGTTCCTCAACATGGGCAAACTGGTGATCAGCCAGGCCTCGGGGATTCTGCCGGATGGCAGCCTGTTCGAACTGGGCGGCAACACCGAGCCGTTGGCCCTGGACGTGCCGCCGAACACCGGCAACACGCCGATCTACCTGGCGCTGCCGTTGGTGACGGGTAACCACATCGAGGCCCGTCGCCCGGAGCAATCCGACGTGCTGGCGCGCTACACCGCGTACGAAGCGGAAGTGGCCGACTCCAACGCCGGTGACGACTCCGCCAGCCAGGTCAGTTGCGCCCGTCCGGACTTCAAGCTATTGCTCGGCGAGCAGCAGAGCGATCAGGCCTACGTGAAACTGAAGATCTGCGAAGTGCTCGACACCACGCCCGACGGCGTGATCAGCCTCGATCCGGACTTCGTGCCGACCTACATTCAGGCGCACTCGTCCAGCTACCTGCTGTCGTGCCTCAAAGAAGTAATCAGCATGCTCGGCCACCGGGGCGACACCATCGCCGACCGGATCCGCTCCAACGGCAAGGTCGGTGGCGCGGAAGTCGGCGACTTCATGATGCTGCAACTGATCAACCGCACTGAATTGTTGCTGCGCCATTACCTCGGCCTGGAACAGGTTCACCCGGAGGAGTTGTACCGCACGCTGCTGACCATGCTCGGTGATCTGGCGACGTTTTCCAGTGACAGCAAACGCCCGCGTCTGGACAGCCGTTACCAGCACAGCGACCAGGGCGCGAGCTTCCGCAAACTGATGGAGGCGATTCGTCAGGTGCTGTCGATGGTGCTCGAGCAGCACGCCATCGAACTGGTGCTGCAAGCGCGTCAGTACGGGATCATCGTGTCGCCGTTGCACGACCACAAACTGCTGGGCTCGGCCTCGTTCGTGCTCGCGGCCAGTGCCAACTGCGACTCCGAAGAACTGCGCCATCGCTTGCCGGCGCACCTCAAGGTCGGCCCGGTGGAGCGCATCCGCCAACTGGTCAACCTGCACCTGCCGGGTATCAAGGTCAAACCGCTGCCGGTGGCCCCACGGCAGATCGCGTTCCACTCCAACAAAACCTATTTCATCCTCGAACTCAGTTCCGAAGACCTGGCGCAACTCGAACGCTCCGGCGGCTTCGCGTTCCACGTGTCCGGCGAATTCGCCGAGCTTGAACTGAAATTCTGGGCCATCAGGAACTGACCGACATGATCAAGGACATGGAACACACCCAGGACGACAAAACCGTCCTGCTCGACCGCCAGGGCCACGGCCCGGCCTCGAGTCCGCTGACTGACTTCGCGGCACCGCCGCGTTTTGAACAGTTGGAAGAACGGATGATCTACGCCGCGCGTCTGCGCCCGGCCGAAGCGTTCAACATCAGCCTCAATTCACTGGTGGCGGCGGCATCCGAACTGCTGTCGGAAGTGGTGCGGCTCAAACACAGCGACACCCGCGAAGACCTGTACGCGCTCAACGAGCGGCTGACCGCCGGGCTGAAGCTGTTTGAAGTGCGGGCGCTGCACAACGGTGCCGAAAGCAGCCAGGTGATGGCCGCCCGTTACGTGCTCTGCACCGTGGTCGACGAAGCCGTCGTCACCACGCCGTGGGGCAACGAAAGCGAGTGGTCGCAGATGAGCCTGCTCAGCAGCTTCCACAACGAAACCTTCGGTGGCGAGAAGTTCTTCCAACTGCTGGATCGCCTGTCGAAAAACCCGGTCAAGCACCTGCCGATGCTGGAGCTGATGTACCTGTGCCTGTCCCTCGGCTTCGAAGGCAAGTACCGGGTGCAAGCCCGCGGCATGCTCGAGCTCGAAGGCATCCGCGACGCCCTGTATCGGCAGATTCGCCAACTGCGCGGCGACGTGCCTCGCGAGTTGTCGCCGCATTGGGAAGGCTTGAACGATCAGCGCCGCAGCCTGGTGCGCATCGTGCCGGCGTGGATGGTGGTGCTGTTCACCGTGGTGTGCCTGGTGGTGATGTATTCGGGCTTCGCCTGGGTGCTGGGCGAACAACGCGAAACCGTTCTGCAACCTTATCAGCAGCTTGATCCGGCCACGGCTCAGCCGCAGTCGAAGCCGTAAACAGGGACGTGTGATGAAAAAGTTTTTCAAGAAAGTCGGCGCATTCCTGCGCCAGACCTGGGTCTGGACCCTGCTGCTGGTGCTGTTCGTCGCGCTGCTGGTGTGGTTCGTCGGCCCGCTGTTGGCGGTCAATGACTACAAGTTCTGGGAAGGTTCGACCTCCCGTTTGCTGACCATCAGTGTGCTGTTCCTGATCTGGGGCCTGACCATGGTCTTCGTCAGCTGGCGCGCCGGTGTGCGCAAAAAGGCTGTGGAAGCCACCGAAGACGGCCAGGACCGCATTCGCCGTGAAGAGCTGATCGACGAAGAAGAGAAAGAGTTGAAGGTGCGTTTCAAGGACGCCCTGAAAACCCTGAAGACCTCGAGCCTGTATCGCGGCCGCAGTGAACGCTGGCGCAGTGATTTGCCGTGGTACTTGCTGATCGGCCCGCAGGGCAGCGGCAAGACCAGCCTGCTGGACTTCTCGGGCCTTGAGTTTCCGATCAACAAGATCGACCGCAAACTCACCCGCGACACCCTCGGCACACGGCATTGCGACTGGTACTTCGCCGACCACGGCGTGCTGATCGACACCGCCGGGCGTTACCTGACCCAGCCGGATGCCGAAGTCGATGGCAGCGCCTGGAGCACCTTGCTCGACCTGCTTCGCAAGCGTCGCCGCAACCGTCCGTTGAACGGCGTGCTGGTGACCATTCCGGTGGAAACCCTGCTGGGTGGCAGCGAGCAAGACCTCGAAACCCTGGCCCGCCAGGTGCGTGCGCGCCTGCAAGACGTGCATCAGAAACTGCACGTCGATGTGCCGATTTATCTGGTGTTGAGCAAGGCTGATCGCCTGCTCGGCTTCGACGAGTTCTTCGATCAACTGACCCGCGAAGAAAGCGATCAGGTCCTCGGCACCAGCTTCCGCAAAGAGCAGAGCGGCACCGATGTGGCCGTGCTGCGCGCCGAGTTCGAAGAGCTGCTGCGTCGTCTCAACAGCCAGGTGATCATGCGCATGCACCAGGAGCGCGACACTCAGCGCCGTGGCCGCATCCTCGACTTCCCGCATCAACTGGGGCAGATCGGCGAGCGCCTGTGCCTGTTCGTCGACCTGGCGTTCACCGGCAACCGCTACCAGCGTGTCAGCCAGTTGCGCGGTTTCTACCTGACCAGCGCACCGCACCTGACTCAACAGATGGACCAGACCACCGCCAGTATCGGCGCCAACCTGGGCATGAGCGCCGGCATGCTGCCAACCCTGCGCAGCGGCCGTTCGCGGTTCATTCACCATTTGCTCAGCCGGGTGATCTTCCCCGAGGCCGATCTGGCCGGTCTGGACAAGCGCGAGCGCAGCCGCATCCACTGGGGTCAACGTGCCCTGTACGTGGGCGCACTGGCGGCATTGGCGCTGTTCGGCATGCTCTGGGCGGGCGGCTTCTCGGCCAACTATGAGCGTCTGGAAAACCTGCGTTCCCTGGCACAAACCTGGAACCAGCAACGCTCGGCCCTGACCGCGCGCGATGATTCGATGGCGGTGCTCAAGACCCTCGACACCAGCTACGCGGCGACGCAAGTCTTCCCGAACAAAGGCGACGTGTCGTACCACGAGCGCGGCGGCCTGTACCAAGGCGAAGATGCCAATCCGGTGGTCAAGAGCGCCTATGAGCGTGAACTCGAAGCGCAACTGCTGCCACGGGTCGCGACGCTGCTGGAAGGGCAGATCCGCGCCAACATGAAGGACCGCGAACGCCTGCTCAACAGCCTGCGCGCGTACTTGATGCTGAACATGAAAGATCGCCGCGATGCGGCATGGCTCAAGGATTGGGTCGCCACTGACTGGTCCCTGCGCTATGCCGGCAACACTGCCGTGCAGAACGGTTTGAACACCCACTTCGAGCGTTTGCTCAAGCAGCCGTTTATCTACCCGCTCAACGAACAACTGGTGGCGCAGGCGCGTCAGGTTCTGCGCAGCGAGTCGCTGGCCAACGTGGTTTACCGGATGCTGCGCGAGCAGGCCCGTAATCTGCCGGAATACCGCCTGAGCCAACACATCGGCCCGCAGGGTTCGTTGTTTGTCGGCACCGATTACGTGATTCCGGGGTTCTACACCCAACAGGGCTATCAGCAGTACTTCTCGGTCCAGGGTGCTGCTCTGGTTACCGATATCCTGCGCGACAACTGGGTGCTGGGCGAAGGCTCGGGCATCAGCGGCATGGACTTGCGTCGCCTGATGGTCGAACTGGAGCAACTGTACTTCCGCGACTACGCCAACTTCTGGAGCGAGGCGGTCGGCCAGGTGGCACTGCCCGCAATCAGCGATTTCAGTGAGGGTGCCGAGCAACTGGCGGGCCTGACGTCGGCCAATTCCCCGGTGCTGCAACTGCTGGTGGAAGTGCGCGAGAACACCCGTTTCCCGGCGGAAGCCGAACCGGTTGATGAAGCCGCCGATGCCGCTGCAAAACTGGGCGAGCAGAAGGGCAAGCTCGGCAAGTTGGGCAAACTGGCGTCGGCCGCAGCGGACGCGGCGTCTGACATGGCCGCGACCAAAAACCTGCCGGACACCGCGAAGAAATCCCTGCAACGTCGCTTCGAACCATTGCACCGCTTGCTGGATGACAACAACGGCCCGGCCGCTGATTTGACTCCGGCCCTGCAAGCACTCAACGACCTGCAAATGCAAATGGCCAGCCTGGCCCGCGCCAGTTCGCCAGAGCAGGCTGCGTTCGAAATGGCCAAGACCCGCATGAGCGGCCAGCGCGATGCGCTGAGCAACCTGCGCAATGCGTCGAACCGTCTGCCGCGTCCGGTGAGCGTGTGGTTCAACGTGCTGGCCGAAGACACCTGGCGTCTGGTGCTCAACGATTCCTACCAGTACCTGAACCAGCGTTATCAGAGCGAGCTGTACAGCTTCTACGGCAAGGCGATCAACAAGCGTTACCCGTTCAGCGCCCACAGCACCAGCGACGTTGCGATCAGCGACTTCCGCGAGTTCTTCAAGGCCCAGGGCATCGCCGATCGGTTCTTTGATACCTACATGCGTCCATTCGTCAGTGGCGATCCAGGCAACTACCGCCTGCGCAGCATCGACGGTCACAGCATGCCGATCTCCAAGGTCTACCTCGACCAGATGGCCGCGGCACAAGTGATCCGCCAGAGCTTCTTCGCCATCAACCCGGCCGAGCCGCAAGTGCAGTTCAAACTGGAGCCGTACACCCTCGACCCGGCGGTCAGCCGTTCCGAGTTCAAGTTTGGCGACAAGACCATTGAATACCGCCACGGCCCGATCGTGCCGGTGTCGTTCAAATGGCCGACCGACGCCGAAGACGGTCGCACCAGCCTGGTCCTCGACAAAATGGCTGGCCGCCCGATCGGCATCGAAAAGAACACCGGCCCATGGTCGCTGTTCCGTCTGTTCGACCTGATGCAGACCGAGTACCTGACCGGTCGCGACGTGTTGGTGCTCAAGGCTGACGTGGGCGGCCTGCGCGCCAACTACTTGCTGTCGAGCCAACGCACGCCGAACCCGTTCGACATGGGCGTGCTGCGCACCTTCCGTATGCCGGTGCAGCTCTGATGCTGGTTGCCAGCCCCTGGCGCAGCGCTGCGCGTACCGATCCGGGCAAGGTTCGGGCGCGCAACGAAGATGCTTTTCTCGACTGTCCACAGCAGGGGCTGTGGGTGGTCGCGGACGGCATGGGCGGTCATCAGGGTGGCGACATCGCCAGCCAGTTGATCGTCGCCAGCCTGGCGGAATTGCCGGTGCAGGACGACTTCGACGAACGACTCAAAGGTGTTCGCCAGTGCCTGCACTGGCTCAACCGCCGCTTGGGTCAGGAGTTGACCGTCACCGCAGGGCGTCACGACAGCATCATGGGCAGCACCGTGGTGGCGCTGCTGGTGGAAGGCAATCGCGCGGCCTGCATCTGGGCCGGCGACAGCCGCTGCTACCTGTGGCGCGGCCAGCGTTTGTATCAACTGTCCAAGGACCATTCGCTGCAACAGCAACTGATCGACGAACAGAACATGAGCGTCGAAAACGCTCGCGCGCATCCTGCCGCTCATGCGTTGACCCGCGCGGTCGGCGCTGCCGAGCAACTGACGCTGGATGTGTTGGAACTCGAAGTCTATCCCGGCGATGCGTTTCTGTTGTGCAGCGACGGTTTGTATCAAGGGCTGACTAGTGATGCCCTGGGCAACGCCCTGAGCCTGACCGCGCCGCACGTTGCGCTGGAGCGTCTGTTCGACGGCGCTCTGCGTGGCTCGGCCCGGGATAACCTGACTGCCGTGGTGATCCGCCAATGACTGAATTCATGCCACCGATAGACGACCTGCTGGTGACCGAGGAAGAAGCCAATAACCTGACTTACTTCGCTTTCGCCACGTCGCTAAACGGAAAGCCGCTAAACGGAAAGCCGCATCAGGCCGAACCCGCGCTGGCGCCGACCCGGGCCAGCATCGGCGAGCTGCCCGACGTGCTCGCGGGGCGTTACCGCATCGAGCGCCTGCTCGGTGCCGGTGGCATGGGCGCGGTTTACCGTGCACGGGATCTGCTGCGCGAACAGTTCGGCGATCCCGACCCTTACATTGCGCTGAAAATCCTCAGCGAAGAATTTGCCGAATCGCCGGACGCCAGTGCCTTGCTCTACAGCGAGTTCACCCTGACCCGACGACTGCGCCACGACAACGTGCTGCGTTTGCACACCTTCGAAGTGGACACCGACTGCCAGCGGGCCTTCATCACCATGGAACTCATGCGTGGGCTGACCCTGGACAAATTACTCTGCGAGCGGCCCCTGGGCCTGCCGTGGTTCGAGCTGCGCGACATTGCGCTGCCGCTGCTCGACGCACTGGCCTACACCCACGCTCGCGGCGTGCTGCACGGCGACATGAAACCGAGCAACGTGATGCTCAGCGAAGAGGGCGTGCGCCTGTTCGACTTCGGCCTCGGCCAGGCCGAAGAGGGCATCTTGCCCGGCCTGCCACACCTGAGCCGCGACCGCTTCAACGCCTGGACCCCCGGCTACGCCGCCCCCGAACTGCTCGAAGGCCAGCCACTCTCGGCCAGCGCAGACGTATACGGCGTGGCCTGCGTGCTCTACGAACTGGCGGGCGGCAAACACCCGTTCCGTCGCTTGCCGTCGACCGAAGCCCGCGACGGGCGCCTCGACCGCGAGCTGCATGCACCTCGAAACCTACCCAAACACTGCTGGCCAGCCCTGCGAACGGCGCTGGCTTTCGATGCGGCCAAGCGCACCATCACCGCCGCCCAATTGCGTGACGCCCTGGGCGCCACTTCGTCTTTGCTGCAACGCCTGCGACTGCGGGCGTAACGGATGACTACCGAACAGGGAGCAAGCAATGTTCAACTCAGCTAACGAAACGCACTTCAGCCTCACCGTCGAAGACTACGTCGGCAACCTGCAAGTGCTGTCGTTCACCGGCACCGAAGGCATCAGCCAGCCGTATCGCTTCGACCTGGAACTGGTCAGCGAAAACCCCGACCTGGACCTGGAAAAGCTCCTGCACAAACAGGCCTTTTTGGCCTTCGATCCAAAGGGTTCCGGCATCCACGGCCAGATCTACCGCGTCGCCCAAGGCGATGCCGGCAAGCGCCTGACCCGCTACAAAGTCTCCCTGGTGCCACACCTGCAATACCTGCATCACCGCACCAACCAGCGCATCTACCAGCAGATGTCGGCGCCGAAAATCATCGCCCTGATCCTCGAAGAACACGGCATCAAGGGCAACGCCTACCGCTTCCAGCTGAGCACCCCGTGCCCGGACCGCGACTACTGTGTGCAATACGACGAAACCGACCTGCACTTCGTCCAGCGCCTGTGCGAAGAAGAAGGCATTCACTACCACTTCCAGCACAGCGAAAAAGCCCACCTGCTGGTGTTCGGCGACGACCAGACCGTGTTCCCCAAACTCGGCCAGCCCACCGCCTACGTGCAAGGCAGCGGCATGGTCGCTGACGAGCCAGTGATCAAAGGCTTCAAACTGCGCCTGGAAACCCGCACCGGCCGCGTCACCCGCCGCGACTACGACTTCGAAAAGCCCAACCTGCGACTCGAAGCAGCGTACAAGCCCGACGGTGAAAGCACCGAACCGGACCTGGAAGACTACGACTACCCCGGCCGCTTCCTCGACCGCGCCCGCGGCAAATTCCTCAGCCAACGCGCCCTGGAGCGCCACCGCGCCGACTATCAACAAGCCGAAGGCCGTGGCGACCAGACCACCCTCGTCAGTGGCCACTTCCTGGAAATGTCCGACCACCCACGCACCGAGTGGAACGACCTCTGGCTACTCACCGAAATCGTCCACGAAGGCAAACAACCGCAAGTGCTCGAAGAGGCGGTGACCAGCGACACCACCGACAACAAAGACGACTTCCACCAGGGCTACCGCAACCGCTTCCTCGCCACCCCGTGGAACGTGTTCTACCGCCCGGCCCTGGAACACCCAAAACCCCGCGTCCTCGGCAGCCAGACCGCCATGGTCACCGGCCCCAAAGGCGAAGAAATCCACTGCGACCCATACGGCCGCATCAAAGTGCAATTCCACTGGGACCGCGAAGGCCTGGCCGACGACAAAACCAGCTGCTGGCTGCGCGTCTCTTCGAGCTGGGCCGGCGACCGCTACGGCGCCATCGCCATCCCGCGCATCGGCATGGAAGTGCTCGTCACCTTCCTCGAAGGCGATCCGGACCAACCGCTGGTGACCGGTTGCCTGTACCACAAGGAAAACCAGGTTCCGTACGAACTGCCGGCGAACAAAACCCGCACCGTATTCAAAACCCTCAGCTCACCGGGTGGCGGCGGGTACAACGAACTGCGGATTGAAGACAAGAAAGGGGCGGAGCAGATTTTTATTCATGCCCAGCGGGATTGGGATGAAAACATCGAGCACGACCAGAAGATTCGGGTGGGGAATGAACGCCACGACACGGTGGTGAAGAACACCTATACCGAGCTGAAGGCTGAGGAGCATCGGACCACGATTGCTGATCGCAAGACAGAAGCGCGGATGGATGATCACCTGACGGTTGGGCAGAACCAGCACATCAAGCTGGGGACTGCGCAGCTGACTAGTGCCGGGAAGGAAATACACCTCAAGGCTGGGGACAAAATCGTCATCGAAGCAGGGATGGAACTGACGGTAAAAGCGGGCGGAAGCTTCATCAAGCTCGATGCGGGTGGGGTTACCGTGGTTGGGCCGGTGGTGAAGATTAATGCCGGTGGATCGGCGGGGAGTGGGACGGGGATTGGGATTAAGCCACCGGTGTTGCCGGGGGCTGCGGATAAGGATAAGGCGGGGAGTTTGATGGATCAGGCGTTGAGGAATGCTCCGCCTGAGAAGGTTAAACCGAAGGTTTTTTTTGTGTTTTCTGAGTGATCGACATGAATGGTGTGTTGAAGAAGAGCAATGGCTTCGCTGTAGCGGTTTTCACCGTGTCGCTGCTGAGCCTGTTTCATAGCAGCGTTTATGCGGACGAATGTCCGTCTGAGGATTTTGCCCAATTCCTTCCGGCGTTCTCTGCGAATGCTGAAACCCAGCAGCGGTTGACTGCGATGACGGTGAAGTCGCTGGTTTTGAAACCGGTGGGAGAACATGGGGTTTTTGAGCCGCAAACGAGGGGAGTCAACAGTTCCAATTTGGCGTTTCCGCTAATGGCGCCCGTAGCCACAGACAAGACAAAAGGTGTCGAAGTCGAAGCGATCGACGACAGTCACTTCAATGTTGTGGATAAGCGGGCGGGTAACAGCAACATCAAGATCTTCAACTTTTCGCGCCAGGCGTGCTGGGTGCTTGAGGGTGTTGAAGACTGGTCGATCAGTGAGAAAGATCTGGTGGTGGCGAGCAAGCCGAGCATGAGCACCGCCGAGAATTTATGTTTTCAGCGTGCGGAAGCCTACGGAGGGCTGGGGGGGCTAGAGCAATACCGGCTGACAGGTGAGTTATTCGAAGCTTCGCTGGAAAATTATCTATGTGCGGCCGCCTCGGGTGATCCTCAGGCCAGTCTGAATGCTGCGAGTTTGAGTCTTTCGGGGATGGCTTCGCAGTTGGAGACGGAGAAGGTTGAGGCGCTTTTTAAAGCGGCGGCGACCACTCTCGCCGATGGTGCCGCCTCTCTATCCACGTTTTATTGCTACGGGAATAACACCGCGGCTGAAGGCCCTTGCCAGCATCCCGAACAAGCTGAAAAGGAGCTTATCCGCGCGGCATCGATGGGCTCGGCTGACGCTATGAATTATTTGGGTTACTCCTTTGAAACAGGGGAGTTGGTGACCAAGGATTTATCCAAGGCACTGGCGTGCTATCGCCTGGCCGCCGACAAGGGTAACGACACTGCCCTGAACAATTTGAATCGATTGAAAACGCAAGCGGCTGAAGCTAATCAAGCCAGCAGCCATTGCTACTAATTTGCAGGATGCAGAAATGACAGAGCCACTTGATTTAACGAACAAGTACACCGGCGGCGACTACGTATACAAGATGGGCGGGGACGGCGTCAAAACGAACGTAACCGGAAAAAAACTGATTGATTGTTCGCATATGGTTAATTTGTTGCTGACAGGTGCCGGCTACAACATTCCGTATGAAGAGACGCGTGAGATGGAGAATTCCAACTATTACACGACTGTTTTGCCGAAAGATGTGAAACGCGGAGATATTGCTCTTTGGATTAATGAGATTTCCCATAAAGGCGGTAGCCCGCTATTTCACACAGGAATTGTTGAAGATTTCAATCCTGGCACTAACAGCGGACATATATTTGGTGCGCAAACAAGCACTGGCCCTGCAAAGGCTTTGTTTGGTCCTAAGCCTCCAAGCCACTATTGGCCCGTCGTTACAAAGTTTCTAAGGGCTAAAGAAGAGTTTAGGACCGGTGCAGCAGCGCCTGCACCTGCTCAAAAGACGGCCCAACCGTCGACCAGCAAAGCTTCTATTATGAATTTTCAGTATCCCATCAGAAAACATGGCGGGAGTCAGTTTGAAGATGCTGATGAACTATACAAAGCTCTCGAAGCTGAAACATCGGGGCACTACTTGCTTGGAAGTAATCAGTTCTGGCACGGAGGGATTCATATCACTAATGCCAGCGCACCTCAGTGCGTTCGTGATGAGCCTGTACGCTGTATCGGTGATGGTGTGGTTGTGGCTTATAGATTGAATAAAAACTATCTGTCTTCAGAGTACGCAGGGGCGACAAGCTGTGCGAATTTAAAGTATTCGACATCATTTTGCCTAGTGCGCCACGAGTATGAGTCTCCTGCCAATGAGAAGTCGGAAGCAGTAAAAAGCAATAAATTAAGTTTTTTTAGTCTTTATATGCATATTTTGCCCTATGAGCTTTATAGTGCGGAAGAAGAAAAAACTAGTAGGATTGTTAAAGTCGTAAATGGTGGGTGGCCTGCACGTAATCATCATAAAGATCAAGCTGAAAGTAGTACTGTAGGTGATATACATAATGGCGTTGAGTTCGAAATTCTGAAGGAGCAACCTACCCTTGATGGTAAGTATACATTCGCCCAAGGACGGATACTTAAAGGTAAAATTGCCGAGCTAAAAAAAGGGGATGTTGTTTGGTTCGCTACTCAAGAAGATGGCAAGCCAATAAGAAATAGCAAGGGCAAGGAGCGATTAAAAGCAGTTCTTCCTCCTGAGCGACTAACGCCCGGCTATTGGAAAGGGATGGTCGATGCAAGTGTCAGTTCATTACAAGGACTCAAAGTAAGAAGTGCCCCGGTCGGTGAAAATGGCGGGGCGCAGGTTGCACCGGAGCAAGTGCTTTGTACTGGGAGTATGATACGGTTTGATAGTGGGAAGGTTCAGTGGTTGTTCCTTGAAGATGGAAAAAAATACCCAATGGCGGAGTGTTCATTTATTCCCTCAGAAGGAACCGGCCTCAAAGGGGCCGGTGTATTGCCAGAAAAATTCTGGTGCTGCGTGGATGACGTCGGTCCGAAACGACTAATAACAAGGAAAAAAATCACACCGACCGTTTTTGATAGCGTGGTTATTACTAATTCAGCAATCAAGGCAGGCGAGCCAGTAGGATATATGGGACTCTATGAGGTGCCTGCTAATGCAAAAGGTGGAGTTCACAGCAAATATCAGGTTCATGTCGAGGTTTTTAGTGCGGATACAGAACTAGAAAGTTACTTGAAAAATCCAGCGGCGTTGGTTGATGGGAAGAAATACCTGGTTTTGAACGAAGGGCAGATGCTGGCCGCCAAAACTGGGACTGATGAAGCTCCTGTATTCACCGAGCAGGAGCCTGCTATGAAGGCAAAAACTTATGCTTCGATGGATCGAGTTAGTATTGTAAAGGATGCTGCAGGAAAGGAATGGGTAAAAGTTACTGTCCGAAATGACGGTAAACCTCAAACTGGGTTTGTTAATAAAGAAAAGGGAGAGCTGATTTGTCAGCATGATTGGGAAAAGCTGGGTTTCAGAGTAGTAAAAGAATCCAATCCTAACGCCGATGGGTTCTTGGATCCAGGGGATATGCCGGTATTCTTTCAGGAGCTGTATGCAGAAATCGATGCCAAGGGTACTAAAGACAATGACGTAACTCCGGCTGAGCTTCAAGCGGCTCTGCGTGATCCGGAAATACGTAGTAGTTGGTCAAAGTTGATTGCTAATCATCCTACCGAGTGGCAGGCAAAGTCTTCTGAGGCAAAGTGGGAAAAGTTAAAAACTCTACTGGAGGACTCACCGGAGCTACTCAGACATGAGCAGGAGCGAATAGATAAGCTTGTATTCTGGGATGAAATGGCTGGTTCGATGCAGGTTGCATTCACCAATAAAGTTTATCATTTCCATCCTATAGAATTTATTAGTAATCTTAAGCCGAAGGGTGGTGCAGCCCATACCGGGTTATTTACTGTGGCAGACGGTAAAGCAGCGATTAAAGTGATTTACGAAAAATATGGAAAAGAAATGGCGATCATTATCGAGCGGATGTATCGCGACGAGACGGCCCATTTTGAGTCGGGTCAATATGCAAATTGTGGAACCGGTGGGATGGAGGCTTTTGGCGGCCCTCCTTACTATGGTTGGGATGGTGCAATCTTCGAAGCAAATCCAGAATATGCACCGGTTGGTACTTGGTCGGCATTCGAGAACAAGGGGATGAGCGGCCAAGGCGGCAACCAACAGGTTACAGATAAGAAAAAAGTTTTCATAGTATTGCCTTCGGTGTTGGCTGGCATGGAGTATAAGGCTGCATACATCAACAAGTATGACGGTAACTGGGCACGCTGGCACTCTAAAGAAATAGGTGCGCAAAATGCGTATAAAACTCATATTCAAGCAATTCGCGCTAGGTTTGTAGAGGCGCTGGAGAAAGGAGAGTAAATGAAGATTTTAAATTTTGTTCCTAGTATTGCCTTCAAAGCATGCATTGGGGCAGCGCTTTTTTTAATTACAGGATTGGCTTTCGCAGATGGTCAAGACGGTGTTGATGCTCGTTCTGAGGGTGAAGGCTGCTATGGCTACCTGACCGAGATGGTTAGGAGTAGTGACTTTCCATTTCGTTATACAAAGAAAGAAAAAATTAATCTGTTGATTGATGATGATAATGGTGAGCGCATACTGGCTCAGTTGTTCTATAAAACTTCTGGTGAAGGTATTGTTGGGTGGGTTAAGTATTATGTTCAAGATGAGGCGCTATTTAATGCATCGGCAGATTTGGATGAGCCTGTTGAGTTGAAGTATGATAAAAAATACGCRGAGTTGTATAAGGGTTGTATTGCTAAGCTTAATAAGTAATTTTGTTTGTGGGGATGGGGGTTGTCTGTGAGGTTAAATGCCGGCTCCAATAAATAGAGCCGTCTCGTTTCTTACTCGTCCTCCTTTTTTACTAGAGAATTGAGTAGTGAAAAAACAGGCGGATGGCGCCGATATATAGTCGTATGTTTGATGTGAAAACAAAAGCGAAAAGGGGACTGACTTAGTTATGAGGTAGGTTTAGTTGTTGTTAAATAAATCGACCCCTTTTTTTATTTGAAAGTATCGGTTTAGTGACAATGAAATCGTTTATCTTGTTTGTTTGCTTAGTTTTTCCGATCTTTTCTTTTTCAGGTGAAAAAAGTTGTGGTGCAGTTACGTCAACTTTGGAGTTTAATTTATGTGTTAAGCAGGTACATGATTCTGCTGACTCTAGATTGAATGTTAGTTACAAGCAACTTATCGCGAGAGTGAAGTCTCAATATCAAATAGCTCCTGACCAAGGAGCGAAATTTTTGGTTAAGTTAAAAGCTTCACAATTGGCTTGGCTGAAGTTGCGAGATACTAATTGCGCTATAGAAGCTTTTGAGTATGATGAGAAAATGCCGGCTTATGAGGTGACGGTAAATGTTTGCGTCACCAAAATGAGTCTCGAGCGTTCAGAGTATTTAGATAATACTTTTCCAGATAACTATAACGCCCCTAAGGAAAAATGATTAGGTAAGCGTGGTGTGTTTTACAGCTGGTTTTATATGCTGCGCTTAGCGAAAGGTAGCGAAAGAGGACTGATTTAGTTATGAGGTAGGTTTAGTTGGCGATTAATAAATCGGTCCCCTTTTTGCTGTCCACTTAAAGGCCGAGTATTTGGTTGCCATTGTTTGTTTAAATAGGTTGTTACGATGCGTAAATTTTGTTTTTTATTATTGGTATTTATGCTCTGTAGGGTCTCCGTGGCTCAGGACGATAGCCTCTATCTGCGGGGGGTGGTAGTAGATGGACCCTATAAAACAACTGCTGTCGAAAATGCGGAATTATCGGTTTTGGAAACGGGAGATGCAGAGTATCCCGTGTCTTTAGTCCTCGACGTGAAAAACAGCGATGGAGTATCGGCTAGACAGTTAGTTGATAAATATGATGTTGCAGGTTCGTCACCTAAGGTCGAGTCGATATTTTTTTATCCGGTTCAGGATGTAAAGAATGTCTTTGTTTTGGTTTCTTGGGAAATTAACAGTAGAGGCATTGGTACCTACGGTACTCTGTATCAGGTCTATGCTTATGCACGAAGTAGCAATGATAGGTTGATCTCTAATCAATTGATTCAGGCCAATAGGTATTTGAGCGGGATCGATGGCTTTAGTGAGGGTGTGCCACAAACGTTTGCTTATAAAGATGCGGCCTCAATAAAGGCATACGTAAAGAAGCACCTTAATACGCGATAACCCCTTACGAAGGGAACTGTTAAAAATTACAAGGATGATTGGGATGAATCAGTTTATAAGGCTCCTTATTGGTGCAGTATTTAGCGGTCTGCTAGGTTTGCCCACTGCGTTTGCGCAGGATGATTGCAGCGAGATCACCATAAGCGAGCAAATTGACAGGTGTTCTGATGTCGCGAAGAGCGCTGCCGATTCGCAGTTGAATACGAGTTATCACCAGCTTATGGCTCGACTCGAAGCGCAGTATCGAGCCGAACCCGACACGGGGGCGGCGTACACGGCGAAGGTCAAAGAAGCACAGCGCGTGTGGATAAAATTGCGCGATGCGAACTGTCCGCTCGAAGCGTTTGAGATTAAGCCTGGCACGTCCGCTTATGTGGCAACGGTGAACAATTGCATCGCAAGAATGAGCCGCGAGCGCACAGTCTTTCTGGACAGTATTGCGCCCGACATCGTCAGTGGTTCAACTGTTGGGCGAGGGTCAGACGTCTCGTGTCTTTCCCAGAGCTTTGCTCAGTTTCTGCCGGCATTCTCCGCCAGTGCTGAGTCCCAGAAGCGCCTAACCGCACTGGCGGTAAAAATATTGGTATTGAAGCGCACCTCGGACCCTGGTCAATTTGAACCGAAAATTACTGCGGAGACTGGCTCCAGTTTGACGTTTCCGTTGATGGCAGCGATGGTGGGCAAGACTGAAGGGGTTGAGATCGAGACAGTCGATGACACTCACATGAACGTTGTGGATAAACGGGCCGGTAACAGCAACATCAAGATTTTTAACTTTGCTAAAAAGTCGTGCTGGTCGCTGGTGGGGATTGAGGATTGGTCGATCAGCGAGAAGGAGCTTGTCGCACCCGGTAGACCCGGAATGAGCCGCGCGGAGAACCTTTGTTATCAACGTGCTGAGGGCTTGGGTGGGTTAGGGTTTCTTGAGCGATACCGTCTGACTGGGGAGTTGATTGAAGCGTCCCTGGAAAACTATGTCTGTGCTGCGGAGTCGGGCGATCCACAGGCGAGTCTGTCGGCGGCAAGATTGAGTCTTTCGCAGATGGCGCCTCAATTGGAAACCAGCAAGCTTGAGGCATTGTTCAAAGCGGCATCGACGACACCGAACGGCGCGCTGGGTTATGCCACTTATTTTTGTAACGGTAATTCCACCGACTATAGCGGCCCTTGCCTGCACCCCGAGCAGGCAGAAAGGGAGGTTATTCGCGCAGTTTCCATGGGCTCCACAGATGCGATGAATTACCTGGGGTCTTCTTTTGAGAATGGCCAGTTGGGAACAAAGGATATGTCCCGGGCGTTGGCCTGTTATCAGTTGTCAGCTGATAAAGGTAGCCCGGGGGGGAGCGACGGCGTGAAGCGTTTGGTTTCGCAAGGCTCAGACATAAAGGCCAGTCACTGTCTGTAAATTTCACCGTGCAGGTATAAACGCTGAAGAAGGGGACTTTAAGTCCCCTTCGTAACGTCCCTTTTTTATCCGAGTTTCACTACGCCTTCGCCCGATGCGCTTGGGTTTTTCGTTGGGTGGTGGGGCGAAATGGTGGTCGAGGGCGCGTTCGGCGGCTTCGTGGAGTTTTCTGGAGTCGAAGGATTCGTAGGGGGATGTGGCTGGGTTTTCGGGGGGATTCGGTGTTGGCTTGATCATAGATGTTAACTTCCTGGAGTTAAGAGGCTGACACCGTTTCGCTTTGCACTTCGAAAGAGGTGGCAGCTGTGCGTTGGTGTGCAAGACCGGTCCAGGTGCCCGGCAGACCCGAAGGTCTCCGACGCACAGCCGCCATAACGATCCGCAAGTGAAATGGGGACAGACCACGTTTCAATAATGATCTGAAAGCGTGGTCTGTCCCGGTTTTTCCGGTTTTTTCCCTCTTATAGAGTAGGAGTATTTGCAGATGTTCAAGAATAGAACTGCTGTTTTTTTTTCTGTCGTTTTTATCGTCAGGCATTGCTGTGTCTTCTTCAGGTGCTGAGTCGTATGTAAAAAAAGATGTCATGGATTGTGAAGGAATTAAAGTTGAGTTGGTGTCGAGTTGCCAGAAAGATACGGTAGAGATATCCCAGCCGCATGGGGGCTGCCTGTATGTACTGATCAAGTTATTAATATAAGTGGCAAAGAAGATCGTCGTAAAATTGATAAGGTCTCTCAGCTTACAGACTCCGGAAGAAAGGTTAAGTCTTTATCAAATGTTGTAGTTTCTATGGCTTGTATTAAAGGCAGCAAAGAAAGCGTGGTGTCTATAGGTGGTTTTGGTGGATGCGGCTCTTGCCCTGAGTGGCACGGTTATTACTCAAAGGAGGGGAAGCTGATTTATCATGTTTTTAGTAACTCATATAAATTATTTGATACTTCCGGATCTTATGAGGACTTGCTTAACAAATATGGTGTTAAGGAGAGGGATCTAGTTGATGAGAGTCGGTTTGCGCAGAAAGTTGAATATGACAATCCTTAATCTCTTCTGAGTAAAGGGGGTGGATTTATTTGTTGCGCTCAAAAATGAGATGGGGACAGACCACGTTTCAATAATGATCTGAAAAACGTGGTCTGTCCCCGTTTTTCCCCTGGACAAATTACTCTGCGAGCGGCCCCTGGGTCTGCCGTGGTTCGAGCTGCGCGACATCGCGCTGCCGCTGCTCGACGCGCTGGCCTACGCCCACGCTCGCGGCGTGCTGCACGGTGACATGAAGCCGAGCAACGTCATGCTCAGCGAAGAAGGCCTGCGCCTGTTCGACTTCGGCCTCGGCCAGGCGCAAGAGGGCATCTTGCACGGCCTGCCGCACCTGAGTCGCAGCCGCTTCAACGCCTGGACCCCTGGCTACGCCGCCCCCGAACTGCTCGAAGGCCAGCCGCTGTCGGCCAGCGCGGACGTGTACGGCGTGGCCTGTGTGCTCTACGAACTGGCGGGCGGCAAACACCCGTTCCGCCGCTTGCCGTCGACCGAAGCCCGCGACGGGCACCTCGACCGCGAACTTCACGCACCCCGAAATCTACCCAAACACTGCTGGTTAGCCCTGCGAACAGCGCTGGCGTTCGATGCGGCAGATCGCACGATTACTGCCGCCCAACTGCGTGACGCTATGGGCGCTACATCGTCTTGGTTGCAACCGCTGCGGCTCTGGGCGACCCACTGTCCAATGTCAGTCAGTTAATTGAAATCCCTGTGGAAGCGGCGGTGTGCCCTTCCCACAGGTTTCGCTCGCGGATTAGCTACGTCTTGGCCCGATGTTCCGCCGGGTTTGGCGAATCAATATGATCCAGCGCTCGCTCCACCAACAACTGCACCCCATCGGCCATTCGGCTGAGTGCCAGGGCGACTGAGCGGCGGGTGCCTTCGATGTCGTCGGCTAGGTCGGCAGCGATGACGCTGATGGACTTCAGGGCCAGGAGGGCTTCGGTGTCGATGTCGGGGGAGACGGTGAAGAGTTTGCCTTTGCGAGGTTTGGGTTTATCGCTGCGCGGAGGAGAGAAATGGTAGTTGAGGACGAATTCGGCGGTTTAGTAGAGTTTTTGAGTTGAGGGTTCGCGTAAAAAGGGGCGGTAAAGCATCTCGCTACACATCGTTCTAGGGGTTCCTCTATACCATTCGTCGGAACTGTTATTTCTGACAGTAGATACTACGAACCCGAAGATTCATGGTTTTAGAGTGTCATCATGGCATAGCTACTCTATTGGATTATAAAAGGGAATTAATATGAAAAGGTACGCAGATGTAACCACTTCAGCTCAAGTAAGCTTTCTTATCGATAATTGGTATTCTGGAAAAGATCTTTTCTTGGCGCCGCCGCTTTACGCCAAGAGTGTGCGCCCAGGGGAGGATCCTACATTTAACCTTGTCGAATACATCGGGAAGAACTCCATTGGTGGCAGGTATTCAACCAGTAGGAAGATGAATAACTATGGGAAATGGCGTGGGTATAACCGACTGTCTCAGCAACTGTTAATGGCGTCCGACTCAAAAGAATACCTGTTCGAATTAATTAAGGACGGCAACCAGATCACCTACAGATCGCTAGAGAGCGGAGGCGTTGCAGCATCACTGGTTCTATACGACGATGTTGTCGGGGGGGTAGTCTTGAGTGCTGAAGCTCCAACGCAGGATGCTAATAAGATTAATGCCGCGGTAGAATTGGAAAATAACGTATTCATTGTGCCGGAAGATGGATGGTGCTCAACAGGGGGCACTATTGCTACAATATCAAAATCAAAAACGATACCCGACACCGAGATGTTTTCGCTTTTGACTAATGTAAGCCTTAATGTTGCGGGTCCATTTTATCAATTAATCTCTGGAGAACTGGTCAAGGTTGAAAGTCGAGATTCAGATAATTTCGGAACATGGGGCGGTTACTATGCTCTTACTGGGGATAAAGATAAGCTTTATCCTGATGGGGTGTCAGAGCTAGTGATTACTGATGGTTTTTCAGAAGGAAAAGCTATTATCGAATTCAAACATAATGCTGAAGACAAAACTGTAACCATTACGGTGAGATCTCACACAAGTAAAGTCTGTGATATTAGAGATCTAGGGGAAGTTGGATATGGCGGATTTCCAAACACGATCCGTTTTGGTTTATAGCTTGGTACGATCTCGGAAGGATTAATTGACGGAGAGTGGCCGTTGATATGCTGAAAAGGGGACGCAGCGTCCCCTTTTCTATTCGCGGTTCCGCTACACCTTCGCCCGATGCTCCGCCGAATTCGGCGAATCAATATGATCCAGCGCTCGCTCCACCAACAACTGCACCCCATCGGCCATTCTGCTGAGCGCCAGGGCTACTGATCTTCGAGTGCCGTCGATGTCGTCGGCCAGATCGGCGGCGATGGCGCTGATGGACTTCAGGTCTTCGGAGGCGTTGGCCAGAAGGGCTTCGGTGTCGATGTCAGGGGAGACGGTGAAGAGTTTGCCTTTGCGCTTGGGTTTTTCGTTGGGTGGTGGGGCGAAATGGTGGTCGAGGGCGCGTTCGGCGGCTTCGTGGAGTTTTCTGGAATCGAAGGATTCGTAGGGGGATGTGGCTGGGTTTTCTGGGGGATTCGGTGTTGGCTTGAACATAGGTATCTTCCGGTTATAGGAGTTGACACCGTTTCGCTCGCACTTCGAAAGAGGTGGCAACTGTGCATAGGTGTGCAAGACCGGTCCGGAGCATCCGGCAGACCCGAAGGTCTCCCATACACAGTCGCCATAACGATCCGCGAGCATAAGAAAATGCTCGACCAATTGCCATTAACGATTGTGTTCCAGATCGGACTTGCACGTCCGTGTCACCGATTTTGCGGTGACGAACAGAGGTTATCGGTGAAGGCCAAGGGTGCCTAGTTCACGGACAGCCCGGCGTTTTGAAGGAAATGTCCGAGAGGTTTGAGGGCATCAAGATCAAAAGATCGCAGCCTTCGGCAGCTCCTACAGGAATGTGTTTCTTTAGGTGTAGGTCGGATCCCTCAGAATGAAGGGCAAAGCGTGACTTGGCGGTCATCATGCGGGAAAAGCGGTTCATCTTCTTCTAACGCAACCCGATGGTGGCGTTCTGGCTTGGAGCGGCTACACTGCGCCGGCCGTTCATTTTTCTTTTGAGGCTGTGCGCATGAAATTTCGTTTTCTTCTGTGGATGATGGGTTTGTTGATGGGTAAGGCCAGTCGGACAAATCCTGCGTTTCAGCAGCAGTTGGGTGACAAGGCGTTGGTGTTTCAGCTACAGACCCTGGACGGGAAAGTGGCGCGGCATTTCGTGGTGAAGGATCAGCGCATTACCAGCAAGGCTGGGGTGTATGCGGAGCCGGCGTTTGCGATTGCGTTCAAGGACGCGGCGTATGGCTTTGCCACGATGCAGGCGAAGAACAAGCAGTTGGCGTTTATGACGGGGATTCAGGATAAGTCGATTCAGATCAAGGGCAACCCGGCGCTGGTGATCTGGTTTCAGGGGTTGACCAAGTATTTGAAGCCGAAGAAGGCCAAGCCGAAGGCATAGGTCTTTCAGGTAGTTCGCCAGGACAAGCCGGCTTCTTCAGCCTTCCGGCTCAGGAGGCCCGGCGTCCAGTGGCTGGCCCCGGTATGTCTTGTAGATCTGCTGGACTTGCGGGTTGTCCAGGTTTTCGTATGTGATGTCTTCCTTGTCCAGGCCATCCAGGCCTCTGATGCCACTGATGGTCTCTGGCCATTCGTCACGACTGGATATCTCGACTACGAACGGGTTGAGGTAGTTATCGAGATGCCTTTCGCGAGGCTCTCGGATCTCGCCGCTGAGTGCCCGCAGATAGTCGTCTTTGCTTGTCCTTGACCAGTCGATGGCGAACCCGGCCCGATAACAGAGTTCCATGAAGACTAATAGAATCGTGCGCCCATTGCCGTCCAGGAAGGGGTGTGCGAAAGCCAGCTGGCCCATCACCCCGCCGGGATGGTCTCTGAAGCGTTTCTTGTCAGCTGCTAGCTTCAGCGCATAGTCGACAGACATTTTGATGGAGTCCGGGCGCTCGAAGACGGTGCTGCGGGGATCGTCGAGGGAGCCCTTGAAGACTGCCAGGTGAGGGACAAGCTCGTTCCGGTCTTTTCCTGCCCAGTGATAGAAGCCTGAGAACAGGATTTCGTGAACTTTGAGTACTGTCTTGTAATCGATTGGCTTCTTCTTAGCCAAATAGGCAAGCGCATCTTCGATACTCAATTCGAACGAAAGATGCTCTGACTCTTTTACTTCGGTGGGATCTTTCAGTTGCAGCGAGTTTTGAAGATATCCAGCAGTTTCGAAGTCGCCGAACGGATCAAAAGTCATGCGCTACGTTTCTGTGCGCGCCTTTCCTGAAGATAGCGCCCTTGGAGCGCCAGGATCTCAGACTTGCTCAGAACGCCTTTTCTCTTGAGGTTGACGAGCAACTGTTCGATGCCATCCAACTCGACGACATCGCCAGCCAAACGGGTAATGCACACGGCCATACGACTCATGCCGTCACGTCCAGCAGTGACCTTGTTTTCTTTAGCAAGCTTGCGGACTTGGCTTGCAACACTGACAGCAGCTGTTTGGGTCATCGGAAAGCCCTCTATTTGCAGTCAAATCATAGCAGCGGGCTCACTTCCTGTCTTCGCTGGCTCATCGCGGGCAAGCCCGCTCCCACAAGGATTACCTGAATCCTGCGTGGCTTGGTCCGGGCGGCGATCCGACGATGCTTTTAGGCCTGGCTAAATTGCGAAGCCAGTTCGCGCAGCAGCACTTCAGCTTCAAGCACTTTGCTGACCACATCGTTGGCTTTGTCGCGAGTCAGGCCTACGCGCTCCAGCAGGGCATCTGGAATGTCTTCATCCGGCCCCGAACCAATCCCGCGACCACGCAGCAAACGCACCGCCAGGCACACAAGATTCGGGTATTCGGCATAGTCACCGTCATAGCTCGGGTCGTGCTGGAAGCGCAGGGCGGTGGCCAGTTCTTCGGGCATGTCCCAGTAGCGCATCAGCCATGAGCCGATCTGTTCGCGGCTGATGCCCAGCAGGTGTTGTTCCACGTAGCTGTGGCACAGGTGCGGGTTGACCTCCAGGTGGCGGCAGATCAGCGAGAAGTGCGGCGGGAAGACGTGGGCCAGCAGCAGGTAGCCGAAGTTGTGCAGCAGGCCGGCGAGGTAGGTCAGGCCGGCTTCCGGGCGCTGGGCGCGGGGCATGGCGCGGGTCAGGCCTTCGATGACGGCGGCGGTGTAGATCGATTGCTGCCAGTACGGCGTGGTGTGTTGCGGGTGGTCTTTGGGCAGGCTCAGGGTTTTGCCCAGGGCCAGGCCCAGCGCCAGGTTGATCACCAGGTCGAAACCCAGCACGCGGACGATGGCGTCTTCCACTGAACGAATCTTGCCCGGCGAGGCGTAGTACGGCGACGCCGCCCAGCTGACGACTTGCGCGGCCAGGGCCGGGTCGGTTTCGACCACGCCAGTGATGTCGTCGATGGTGGCGTTGGGGTCGACCCGCAGTTTGATTATTTTTTGCGCGGTTTCGGCCAGTGGCGGAATTTCGATGGTCGCTTCCAGGCGTTGCTGAATGCGCCGCGCGGTGAACGCTTGCACGGCCTGGGTGATTTCCTCGCGGTCATCGTCGGGGCGGTCGAGGTTCGGGCGGATGCTGTGCACGGCTTCGCCGAAGTTGCCGGCGCTGGCCTTGGTCAGCATGGTTTTGAAATCTTCGCTGGTGATTTCCAGCAGCACGCCTGGCTCGCCCGAGTTGATCAGCAACTTCGGTTCGCGCAGCAGGCTTTCTTCGTACAGGCACGGCGAGCTGGTGAGCGCCGGCAGGCCGGGCAGCAGGCTCAGGCTGTGTTTGCCGAGCATTTTTACCAGGCGTTCGGTGGATACGGCGGTCAACCGGCGGCCGGTGAGTTCGGCGAGGCGGTTGAGGTCGAGCAATTGACTTTGCGGAAACAGCACCATGAGCGCGCCGACGGCATCGTCCAGCAAAACTGCCTGCACTTTGCGTGCGGCGTTCAGGCCGTGATGGTCGAGGACTTCCTGGTAGGCGATGCCCAGCTTGCCGAGCAGCAGCCGAATAACAGACGGAGCGTGCGGGGTTTCGGGGGCGAGGGCAGCTTCTGTCATGGTCTGTATCCGTTTTCAAACAATTGCAGGAGTATAACCAGCTTGTTTAAAGCCAGGGTCCAGAAACTGCGACAGTGCTCACACTTGGCCGTATTGCTGCCCATGGCGTAGCCAGCGGTCGAGCAGCGGGCTGACGTGATCCGGCCAGCGTTCGAGCAAGGCCTGGGCGGCGTCGCGCACGGCGGGCAGTAAGTCGGCGTCGCGCATCAGGTCCGCGACCTTGAATTGCAGCAGGCCGGTCTGGCGTGTGCCAAGCATTTCGCCGGGGCCGCGCAGTTCGAGGTCTTTTTCGGCGATGACAAAACCATCGTTGGTTTCACGCATGATGCCCAGCCGCTGACGGCCGATCTGCGACAACGGCGGATGGTAGAGCAGCACGCAATGGCTGACGGCGCTGCCCCGGCCGACGCGGCCACGCAACTGGTGCAGCTGCGCGAGGCCGAGGCGTTCGGGGTTTTCGATGATCATCAGGCTGGCGTTGGGCACGTCCACGCCGACTTCGATCACCGTGGTGGCGACCAGCAGTTGCAGGTTGCCGGCCTTGAACTCGGCCATCACCGCGGCTTTCTCGGCGGGCTTCATGCGGCCGTGGATCAAGCCGACTTTCAACTCGCCGAGGGCGGCGGTGAGGTCTTCATGGGTGGTTTCGGCGGCCTGGCAGGTCAGCTCTTCCGATTCTTCGATCAGCGTGCATACCCAGTAAGCCTGACGCCCTTCGGCACAAGCGCCGCGCACCCGTTCGATCACTTCGACGCGCCGGGTGTCGGTGACCAGCACCGTGTTCACCGGGGTGCGGCCGGGGGGCAATTCGTCGAGGATCGAGGTGTCGAGGTCGGCGTAGGCGCTCATGGCCAGCGTCCGGGGGATTGGTGTGGCGGTCATGATCAACTGGTGTGGACACATCCGCCCGCCGACGCCTTTCTGCCGCAGAGCCAGGCGCTGCTGCACGCCGAAGCGGTGCTGTTCGTCGATGATCGCCAGCGCCAGGTTCTTGAACTGCACTTCGTCCTGGAACAACGCGTGGGTGCCGACCACCATCGGTGCGCCGCCCGCGATCTGCTCCAGCGCGGCCACGCGGTTTTTGCCCTTGAGCTTGCCGGCCAGCCACGCAACTTCGATGCCCAGCGGTTCAAGCCAGCGCTTGAAGGTGATGAAGTGCTGCTCGGCGAGAATTTCGGTGGGCGCCATCAGTGCGACCTGATAACCCGCTTCCAGCGCTTGCAGCGCGGCGAGGGCGGCGACCACGGTTTTGCCCGCGCCTACGTCGCCCTGAATCAGCCGCAGCATCGGTTCGTGTTGACTGAGGTCGTAAGCGATTTCGTTGCCGACCCGTTGCTGGGCGCCGGTCGGGGTGAAGCCGAGATTGGCCAGATACTGTGCTGGCAGCTTCGTGGCTTTGGGCATGGCCGGCGCGCGCAGGGCACGCATGCTTTCGCGCAGGCGTTGCTGGGACAGTTGATGGGTCAGCAGCTCTTCGAAGGCCAGACGATGCTGGGCCCAGTGATGACCGAGGGCGAGTTCGTCGACATCGGCATCGGCGGGCGGGTGATGCAGGTAGCGGATCGCATCAGCCAGCGGCGCCAGTTGATAGTCCCGGGCCAGTTCGGTCGGCAGCCAGTCGGGCAGGCTGCTAGGGCCGAGCAGGGTCAGGGTTTGCATGCACAACTGGCGCAAACGCTGTTGGGTCAGGCCTTCGGTGAGCGGGTAGACCGGGGTCAGGGTTTCATCCACCGGCGGCGGCTCGTCGCCGGTGATGGCGCGGTATTCCGGGTGGTAGATCTCCAGCCCCGACGCACCGGGCCGCGCTTCGCCATAGCAGCGAATGCGCGTGCCGCGTTTCAGGCCTTCTTTCTGGGCGTTGCTGAAATGGTAGAAGCGCAGGCTGAGCCCGCCGGTGCCGTCCTGCAGACGGACAACCAGGCTACGGCGCCGCCCCATGACCACGTCGGCACCGCTGACGGTGCCTTCGATCACCGCGTCTTGCCCGGGTCGCAAATGGCCGATCGGGACCACGCGAGTGCGGTCCTGATAGCGCAACGGCAGGTGGAACAGCACGTCCTGGAGATTCTCCAGACCGACCTTGGCCAGTTTCTCGGCCATGGCTTCGCCGACACCCTTGAGTGCCGTCACCGACACTTGCGACAACTCGGTCATGACAGCGACTTAACCGGCCACCACCGGCGCTGGCGGCTTGGCCACCGAGCACAGGCGAATGGAGTCGGCGAGGATTTCAATCGCCTTGGGCCGTGGGAAGCTCGCGCGCCAGGCGATGGCCACGGTGCGGAACGGCACGGGCGCGCTCAGTGGGCGCACTTCGATCACGCCCGGGGCGTAGTGGTGGCTGTCCACCGCCGACAGCGGCAGGATCGAAATGCCCAGGCCAGAGGCGACCATGTGGCGGATGGTTTCCAGCGAGCTGGATTCCACGGTGGTGTGCTTGGCGCCGTCGTTGCCTTTGGCCAGGGTCGGGCAGGCTTCCAGCACTTGATCGCGGAAGCAGTGGCCTTCGCCGAGCAGCAGAAGGCTCTTGTCGTTGAGCAGGGCGGCGTCGATGGATTCTTTTTGCGTCCACGGGTGCTGGGCCGGCATCAAGACGTAGAACGGCTCGTCGTAGAGCTGCAAGGTCAGCACGTCGGCTTCGTTGAACGGCAGGGCGATGATGATCGCGTCGAGCTCGCCGTTGCGCAGTTTGTCGCGCAGCACGTGGGTGAAGTTTTCTTCGATGTACAACGGCATCTGCGGGGCGACCCGGTGCAGTTGCGGAATCAGGTGCGGGAACAGGTACGGGCCGACGGTGTAGATCGCGCCGACTTTCAGCGGTGCAGTCAGCTGGTTCTTGCCGGCCTGGGCCAGTTCGCGGATGCCTTGGGCCTGTTCCAGGACTTTCTGCGCCTGGGCGACAATGCCTTCACCGACCGGGGTCAGGCGCACGGCGCTCTTGCTGCGCTCGAAAATCAGCACACCGAGTTCGTCTTCAAGCTTTTTCACGCCCACCGACAGGGTTGGCTGGCTGACGTGGCAACGCTCGGCCGCGTGGCCGAAGTGCTGCTCTTGGGCGAGGGTAACGATGTAGCGTAATTCTGTGAGAGTCATAGCAAGCGTCCATGAAGTTGCGGGCCAAGCATACCGGCTGCAATCGATAGACGCACGTTATCAGACTGAGTGTGCTAAGTGACACTGGGCAATGCAGGTTTGCCGTTTCCAGATATGCAAAAAGGCACCTTTCGGTGCCTTTTCATAGGTTTTGTAGCTGCCGAAGAACCTATGGGAACGGCGGTGTTTCAGCGTCGGCGTTTTTCCAGCGAGTAAACAAACGGTGCAGTGATTTCGATGGTGCCGTTGTTCAGCATGTCGGCCGGTGGCTTAGGCAGCGGTTGGGCGCGGCGGATCATTTGCAGGGTGGCCCGGTCCAGGTCGGCAGTGCCCGAGCGGTCCACCAGTTCGAATGACAACACGTTACCTTCGGCATCTACCACGAAGCGCAGGCGATTCAAACCTTCCTTGCCTCGCATCCGTGCACTGGCCGGGTACTCTTTGTACTTGGCCAAGTGCGCGAGCAGGGTTCCTTGCCAGTTAGCTTTAGCCGCTTGCTGTGCCGGTGATGGACCGGGAGCCGGCTGAGCGGATTTCTCCGTCGGCGCCTGGGTTGGCTGCGTGTCGCTAGGCTTCTCCTCGGAAGGCTTTTCCTTCGGTGGCTCCGGCTTTTTCTCCACAGGCTTGGGCGGTTGCGGCTTCGGCTTGGGTTTGACCGGCTTGGGCACGGCAATCTCGGCCTTCGGCGCTTCAGCGAGTTTTGGAATCGGCAGTTCTTCCACCGGCGCCGGTGGCTGTGGCGGCGTGATCACCTTCGGCGGTGCGGGCGGTGGCGGGGCCGGCATCGGCGCGAGTTCGACCATCATCGCCTGCGGCGGCAGCTCGATCGGCGGGCGTGACGTCCAGTTCAGCGCCAGTGCAATGGCCAGCGCATGGACGCCCAGCACCACGGCCAGGCTACCGCTGTAACGCGTCAGCTTTTGGCGCGTGTTGATCATTTTTTGGCTGCCGTCTCGAGTCCGACCAGGCCGACCTTCAGATAGCCGGCGGCGCGCAGGGCGTCCATCACGCTCATCAGGTCGCCGTAGTCCACGCCTTTATCGGCCTGGAAGAAGATCGTCGTGTCTTTCTTGCCCTGGGTCTTGGCGTCGAGCGTGGCGCCGAGGGCTTCGGTCTTCACTTCGTCTTCGCCGAGGAACAGGCGCTGGTCAGCTTTGACGCTGAGGAACACCGGTTTCTCTGGTCGCGGCGCCGGTTTGGCGGTGGAGGCGGGCAGGTCGACCTTGATGTCCACGGTGGCCAGCGGCGCCGCCACCATGAAGATGATCAACAGCACCAGCATCACGTCGATGAACGGCGTGACGTTGATTTCGTGGTTCTCGGCCAGATCGTCGTCTGCGCCTTCTTTCAAATGCAGGCCCATGGCCGATTACCCCACTTTCACCATGTGCGGTTGCGAGACGCGCTCGGGCGGCAGGTGGTCGAGGTCACGGCTGACCAGCAGCAGGACTTCCGCTGAGGCGTCGGACACTTGTGCCTTGTAACCGGCAATGGAGCGGGCGAAGACGTTGTAGATGACCACCGCAGGAATCGCTGCAACCAGACCCAGCGCGGTCGCCAGCAGGGCTTCGGCGATGCCGGGGGCCACGACGGCGAGGTTGGTGGTCTGGGTTTTGGCAATGCCGATGAAGCTGTTCATGATGCCCCACACGGTGCCGAACAGGCCGACGAACGGCGCGGTGGAACCGATGGTGGCGAGTACGCCGGTGCCGCTGCTCATGTTGCGACCGCAGGCGGCCACCAGGCGCTCGAGGCGGAAGCTCACGCGTTCCTTGATGCCTTCTTTCTCGCGGCTGTTGGCCGACAGGCGCATTTCTTCCAGCGCGTCATGGACCAGCAGGTTGGCCAGGGTGCCTTCCTTGGCCGCCGTCGTGCTGGCTTCCTTAAGGGTGGCGGCTTTTTTCAGATGAACGATTTCAGCGCGCAGACGACGCTTGGCGCCCATCAGCTCGAAGCCCTTGGCGATCCAGATGGTCCAGGTGATGATCGAGGCGATGGCCAGGCCGATCATCACGATCTTCACGATAATATCGGCGTTCTGGTACATGCCCCATGGCGACAGGTCGTGGGCCATGCCCAGGGAGTTACCTTCTTCCAGCTGCTTTTCCATCAGCTTTGTCTGTTCACCGAATTCAGCCAAAGCCTTTTGCACTTCTGGCGGCAGTGATGAAGTATCGACACTGCCGTCGGGGTTTCTCGGTACGTCAGGCGTGGCATGAGCAGCTGGCACGTTGGTGGCTGCGGGAACAGAAGTTTCAGTAGCGAATGCGGCGGTTGGCGCCAGCATCAGGCTGAGCAGCAGGGCGGCTACCGCGCTCCAGGCGCGAGGTCGTTTGGTTGGCGAAGCGGAGAGTTGATTGCGTGTCATGCTGGCCGGACCTGAGAGGAAAAGATGGTAAGTGTTCTTCCAGGCCTCGTAAGGCCGAGAACAAAAGTGGCTGGCATTATTGCAATTAATTCTTGTTAACAAAAGTAATAGCGTCTCTTTTTTTCTTCCATTGCTAGCTGCTCATCCATTTCGGGCGCTAGTCTGTACCTTTCTTGAGGGAGTCTTCTGATGTCCGCGCCTTCTGTTTTGATCGCCGGCTGCGGTGATGTCGGCAGCCGTCTGGCTACGCAATTGCTGGCAGGGCACTGGCAGGTTTATGGTCTGCGCCGCAATGTGTCGCGCTTGCCAGCCGGAGTGGTTGGCGTTGCGGGTGACCTGTTCAGCGCGCAATGCCCGGCTGACTGGCCGACCACGCCACTGGACTATCTGGTGTACAGCGCCGCTGCCACCGACCACGACGAGGCGGGCTATCGCGCCGCCTATGTCGAAGGCTTGCAGCATGTGCTGGGGTGGTTGAAACAACATGGCCAGCAGCCAAATCGCATTCTGTTTGTCTCCAGCAGCAGTGTTTACGGTCAGCAGGACGGTGAGTGGGTCGATGAAACCTCGCCGACGGTGGCGGGCGGTTATTCGGGGCGTTTGATGCTGGAGGCCGAGCAAGTGGCGCGTGATAGCGGCATTCCGGCCAGCATCGTTCGCCTGACTGGCATTTATGGTCCGGGTCGAGAGTGGCTGCTGACTCAGGTTCGTCGCGGTTATCGCGTGGCGATCGATCCCCCGCTGTACGCCAATCGCATTCACGTCGACGACGCGGCGGGGTTGCTGGCGTTCCTGCTTGAGGCGGATCGGCGTGGAGTGGCGCTGGATGATGCTTATATAGGTGTCGATGATGCGCCTGCGCCAATGGCAGAGGTGGTGGGCTGGTTGCGTGAGTATCTGGGCGTGACCGAATGGGCCGATGATGCCAGTGTGCGTCGTGCCGGCAGCAAGCGCTGCAGTAATTCCCGGGCGAAGGCGTTGGGCTGGACACCGCGCTATCCGAGTTTCCGCGAAGGTTATGCCGCGATCCTCGAAGGCCGCTGCTGACTTCCAGTCACCTCAAACCAAATGTGGGAGCAGGCTTGCTCGCGAAGGGGCCATAACATTCAACATCATCGTTGATTGTTACACCGCTTTCGCGAGCAAGCCCGCTCCCACATGGGTTCTGCGTTGGCCTCAGGGCCGGCTTACTGCTTTTCGAGCAACCACTTGCGATCACCCGGTGTGAACGAAGGCATCTCGTCCGCCAGTGCAGTGTTCACCGTCTGGAAAATCTCCAGTTCTTTGCCCTTGCGCGCAAAGATCCAGGTATTGCCCTGGCCATTCAACTGCAGCCAGATGTTGTCGTTGCCGCCGCTCATCGACGCGCAATCGCCCGCCAGGCACAGGGCATAGCGATCTGCACCGGGCAGACCGGCGACCTGGCCGTCTGCCTGGAACTGGACGGTGCTGCCTTCGCCCGGGCCACTGAGGATTTTCCAGCTGCCGCCCATGTAAGCCGAATACAGCGCCCGCTCGAAACTGGCGCCAATCGGCGCTCCTTCCGGAACCTGGACCGATGCACGGTCGAAGACTTGCTCGGGCTCGTTGTCGTTGGCAGCCTGGCTCAGTCGCTTGCCATCACGCTTCAGCTCGCTGGCGGAGCTGCCATAAAAGTCGACATTCCAGGCGCCGGACTTTTCGCCCAGCAGCTTGCCTTCGACGTTTTCAAAACCATTGGTGTAGCGGGCCTGACCGGCTCTGGTGTTGACGTTCCATTCCAGATTCGGGCCATAGGCCTGGAGCGCTTCACGCAGGGGGCCGCCTTTGGATGCGGCATCGATCGCCACCTGGTTGATCCAGGTGCCGCTGATATCACGGTCGGCAGGGTTGCTGGCACATCCGCCCAAGAGTAGGGCGACCAGCGAGAGAGCTAGCGCGTGGCGCATGGTGGAATCCTTTCAGAACCCTTTGTACAAGATCAGTCGGCGCAGCCTCGCAAGGCTGCGCCAGACACATTACTCGATGACCAGAATGGCATCCATTTCAACCTGCGAACCCTTTGGCAGGGCTGCAACGCCGATGGCGGCGCGGGCTGGGTAAGGCTGGTCGAAGTACTTGCCCATGATCTCGTTGACCTTGGCGAAGTGGCTCAGGTCGGTGAGGAAGATGTTCAGTTTGACGATGTCTTTAAACGAGCCACCGGCGGCTTCAGCCACGGCTTTGAGGTTCTCGAACACCTGGACGGTCTGGGCTTCGAAGCCTTCGACCAGTTCCATGGTTTTTGGGTCCAGAGGAATCTGACCCGACATGTAAACGGTGTTGCCAGCCTTGATCGCCTGGGAGTAAGTACCGATGGCGGCCGGGGCCTTGTCGCTGTTGATAACGGTCTTGGTCATGTATGACTCCTTGTGAAGGGTGGGCTACGCGCGCATGCGGGTGATGCGGATGACCCCGGTCAGGGCGCGCAGTTTCTTGATCACGCGGGCCAGGTGCACGCGGTCGTGCACGCTGACCACCAGTTGGACCACGCTGATACGACCGTCGCGTTCGTCCATGCTGATTTTTTCGATATTGCCATCGGCCGCGTTGACGCTGCTGGCCAGCAGGGCGATCAGGCCGCGCTGGTGTTCCAGTTCGACGCGCAGCTCGACGTTGAATTCGCCGGTGACATCCTTGGCCCACGAGAGCTGGATGCATTTTTCCGGGTTGTGGCGGATTTCGCTGATGTTGCGGCAGTTGTCCAGGTGCACCACCATCCCTTTGCCGGCGGACAGATGGCCAACGATCGGGTCGCCCGGGATCGGCGTGCAGCACTTGGCGTAACTGAGCACCAGGCCTTCGGTGCCACGAATCGCCAGCGGACCTTCAGGGCTCGGCAGCTGTTCGCCTTCGCCGAGCAGGCGGCGGGCGACCACGTAAGCCATGCGATTGCCCAGGCCGATGTCTTCGAGCAGGTCTTCGATCAGTTCGAGGCGGTATTCGTGGAGCATCAACTGCACACGCTCGGCCGGAATTTTTTCCAGGGAGCTGTCGAAGCCGTTGAGCACCTTGTTCAGCAGGCGTTCGCCGAGGCTGATGGATTCGGAGCGGCGTTGCAGTTTCAGCGCATGGCGGATGTGAGTCCGCGCCTTGCCGGTGACCACGAAGTTGAGCCAAGCCGGGTTCGGCCGCGCGCCGGGGGCGCTGACGATCTCGACCGTGGAGCCGCTTTGCAGTGGTTCGGATAGCGGCGCGAGACGACGGTTGATCCGGCAGGCAATGCAGCTGTTGCCCACGTCGGTGTGCACCGCGTATGCGAAGTCGACCGCCGTGGAGCCTTTGGGCAGCTCCATGATCCGGCCTTTGGGCGTGAACACGTAGACCTCGTCCGGGAACAGGTCGATCTTCACGCTCTCGATGAATTCCAGCGAGTTGCCGGCCCGTTGCTGCATCTCCAGCACGCCTTTGACCCACTGGCGGGCGCGGGCGTGAGTGCCTTTGGGCTGCTCGTCGCCGCTGGATTTGTACAGCCAATGGGCGGCGATGCCGTTGTTGGCCATCTCTTCCATTTCACGGGTGCGGATCTGGATCTCGATCGGTACACCGTGCATGCCGAACAGCGTGGTGTGCAGCGACTGGTAGCCGTTGGCCTTGGGGATCGCGATGTAATCCTTGAAGCGCCCCGGCAACGGTTTGTACAAATTATGCACAGCACCCAGCACGCGGTAGCAGGTGTCGACCTTGTCGACGATGATCCGGAACGCATAAACGTCCATGATCTCGTTGAAGGCCCGACGCTTGCCGCGCATTTTCTTGTAGATGCCGTAAAGGTGTTTCTGACGACCGCTGACCTCGCCCTGGATGCCATCGATAGCCAGGCAGTGACTGAGGGATTCTTCGATCTTATTGACGATTTCCTTGCGGTTGCCCCGGGCGCGTTTGACCGCCTGGTTGATCCGCGCGGAACGCATCGGGTGCATGGCCTTGAAGCCGAGGTCTTCGAATTCTATGCGGATGGCGTGCATGCCCAGCCGGTTGGCGATGGGCGCATAGATTTCCAGGGTTTCCTTGGCGATCCGCCGGCGTTTTTCGCCGGACAGCACTTCCAGGGTGCGCATGTTGTGCAGGCGGTCGGCCAGCTTGACCAGGATCACGCGAATATCGCGCGCCATGGCCATGGCCATTTTCTGGAAGTTTTCGGCCTGGGCTTCGGCTTTGGTCTCGAAATTCATCTGGGTCAGTTTGCTGACCCCATCGACCAGTTCGGCCACGGTTTCGCCGAACTGCGCTTGCAGCGCTTCCTTGGCAATACCGGTGTCTTCGATTACGTCATGCAGCATTGCAGCCATCAAGCTTTGATGGTCCATGTGCATGTCGGCAAGAATATTCGCCACCGCAAGAGGATGCGTGACGTACGCCTCACCGCTACGGCGGCGTTGGCCGTCGTGGGCTTGTTCGGCGTAGAAGTACGCTCGGCGGACCAGGTTGACCTGGTCCTTGCCGAGGTAGGTCGATAAGCGATCGGCGAGGGCGTCTATGCTCGGCATGATGACACCTGCCGTTTGCTATGACCCCGCGCCGTGCTACGTCGACCAGGCATGGCCTTATACTGCCTCGTTGGACTCGTCCTCGAACGCTGCGAACAGCGGTTCGTCTTCGACGATTTCAGCGTTGGCGATGAACTCGTAGCTCATCAGGCCTTCAGCGATTTCACGCAGCGCTACAACTGTAGGCTTGTCGTTTTCCCACTGAACCAGGGGCTCTTTGCCACCGGTGGCCAGTTGACGGGCACGCTTGGTAGAGAGCATGACCAGCTCAAAGCGGTTTTCCACGTGTTCTAGGCAGTCTTCAACGGTTACGCGGGCCATGGTATTCCTCGGAGCGAATGCAAATATGCGCGCTGCCCGGTTGGGCGAGCGGACTCAACAGTTTAAAAAATCACCAGCGATTAGGGAAGCGCTGATTTTTTGACCAGGCTCTTCAACGCGCTATAAGCACCAATGTAAAGCCCTTGCAGCGGTTTTGGGAAGAGCTGATTAGCCGAGCAATTCAGCCAATAATTTGCCATGACGCTGCTGCTGACGCTTCTGATGCAGCTGATTGGCGCGGAAAATCGCCTGCAAATCGCGCAGCGCGTGGGCGAAATCGTCGTTGATGATCAGGTAGTCGTAGTCGACATAGTGGCTCATCTCGCTGACGGCTTCACGCATCCGGCCTTCGATGATCTCGTCGCTGTCCTGGCCGCGATTGGTCAGGCGCTGGTGCAAGGCGTCCAGGGACGGCGGCAGAATGAAGATCGAACGGGCCTGGGGCATCAATTTGCGCACTTGCTCCGCACCCTGCCAGTCAATTTCCAGAATCAGGTCGTGACCTTCGTCCAGGGTCTGCTGCAGGTGGCTTTGCGAAGTGCCATAGAGATTGCCGAACACTTCGGCGCGCTCGAGGAAATCTCCGTGCTCGATCATCTTCACGAACTCGCTGCGTTCGACGAAGTGATAGTTCACACCGTTCACTTCACCGGGGCGCATGGCGCGGGTGGTGTGGGAGACCGAGACGCGGATCTCCTGATCAGCGTCGGTCAGGGCTTTGACCAGGCTGCTCTTGCCCGCGCCCGAAGGTGCGGAAATGATGTACAGGGTGCCGGTGCTGTGGGTCATGTCAGGTTTGCCTTACTCAATATTCTGCACTTGTTCGCGCATCTGCTCGATCAACACCTTGAGGTTGACCGCCGCTTGGGTGCTGCGCGGGTCGAAGGCTTTGGAGCCCAGTGTGTTGGCTTCGCGGTTGAGCTCCTGCATCAGGAAGTCCAGGCGCCGACCGGCAGCGCCGCCGGATTTGAGCACCCGGCGAACTTCGATGATGTGAGTGCTCAGGCGATCCAGTTCTTCGGCGACGTCGCTCTTTTGCGCGAGCATGACCATTTCCTGCTCCAGGCGCTGCGGGTCGAGGTCGGCCTTCATGTCGGTGAAGCGGTCGAGGACTTTCTGACGCTGGGTGGCGAGCATCTGCGGCACCAGTTCGCGCAGGATCACCACATCCTCTTCAATGGACGTCAGGCGCTCGTTGATCAACCGCGCCAGCTCCGCGCCTTCGCGCTCGCGGCCGGCCTTGAGCTCTTTCAGGCCCTGGTTGAACAGCGTCAGGGCTTCGGCATTCAGCGCTTGCGGGTCGGCGGCGTCGGCCACCAGCACGCCGGGCCAGGCCAGGACTTCCAGCGGGTTCAGCGCGGCGGGGTTCTTGATCAGGCTGGCGACGGTCTCGGCGGCAGCGACCAATTGCGCGGCGCGCTCGCGGTCCACTTGCAGCGGTTTGCCCGTGCTTTCTTCGGTGAAACGCAGGGTGCATTCGAGCTTGCCCCGGGAAATTCCCTGGCGCAGGGCTTCGCGGACCGCGCCCTCGAGGTCGCGGAAAGATTCCGGCAGGCGCAGATGGGGTTCCAGGTAGCGGCTGTTGACCGAGCGCAGCTCCCAGCTCAGGGTGCCCTGGACGCCGGCTTTCTCGACGCGGGCGAAGGCGGTCATGCTGTGCACCATGGAGGTACCTCGCAATGCAGGTCGGCGCGTAACCCATGGTTCGCGGACCCGCTATCTGTGAATTAAAGCCGACAGGCAGCAAAGGCGCAGGATTGTAGCGCAGTGGGGCGGATGCGCCCAATCACACGCTGTGACAATGAGCTGCAGGCCGTCGGCTACGCTCTATTCAGAGCCTTCAATCGTCGGGCGAATTTTTTAGAAGTGCCCACTCGCGGCCCACGGCTCTATAATGCTCGGCAGTTTTCCGTCCCCCGTACAGGTAATCCCTATGAAACGTCCAAGTGGTCGCGCTGCCGATCAGCTCCGCTCGATCCGCATTACCCGCAACTACACCAAACACGCCGAGGGATCTGTACTGGTCGAGTTCGGTGATACCAAGGTCATCTGCACCGTCAGCGTCGAGAACGGCGTGCCGCGTTTCCTCAAGGGTCAGGGCCAGGGCTGGTTGACCGCTGAATACGGCATGCTGCCGCGCGCCACTGGGGAGCGTAACCAGCGTGAGGCGAGCCGCGGCAAGCAAGGCGGCCGCACTCTGGAAATCCAGCGTCTGATCGGTCGTTCCCTGCGCGCTGCGCTGGACATGTCCAAGCTGGGCGACGTCACCTTGTACGTCGACTGCGACGTGATCCAGGCTGACGGCGGCACCCGCACCGCGTCCATCACCGGCGCCATGGTTGCACTGGTCGATGCCTTGAAAGTGATCAAGAAGCGCGGCGGCCTCAAAGGTGGCGACCCGCTCAAGCAAATGATCGCTGCCGTTTCGGTGGGCATGTATCAGGGCGAGCCTGTGCTTGACCTCGACTACCTGGAAGACTCGGCTGCCGAGACTGACCTCAACGTAGTGATGACCAGCACCGGTGGTTTCATCGAAGTCCAGGGCACTGCCGAAGGCGCACCGTTCCAGCCGGAAGAGCTGAACGCGATGCTGGCACTGGCGAAGAAAGGCATGATCGAGATTTTCGAACTGCAGAAGGCTGCACTGGCTGACTGATTGTTTTGATGTCCGGCAATGGAGAGCGCCATGAGTGATGAACAGCAGTTGCTTCCTACCCCGAGCTCCGAGGCTCGCCAGTGGGCGATGTTTTGTCACCTCTCGGCGTTTCTCGGTGTCTGGTTTCCGTTCGGTCACCTGATCGGGCCGCTGATCCTCTGGCAGTGGAAGCGTGAAACCGACCCGTTCATCGATGCCCAAGGCAAAGAAGCGCTGAACTTTCAGATCACCGTGGCCCTGGTCTCGGGCATCTGTTACGTGCTGATGCTGGTGTTGATCGGTTTTGCGCTGCTGCCGCTGGTCCTGATCGGGGCGATGGTGCTGTGCATCATTGCCGGGCTCAAGGCCAATGACGGGGTGCCTTACCGCTATCCCTTCACCTGGCGGTTGATCAAGTAAACGCAGCTCCTACGGGAATCAAGCGCGCACAAAAAAGCCGACAGCAATGTCGGCTTTTTTGCATCTGCGAAAAGACGCTTAGATCGTCAGCGTCCAGTCGTAGTCCACGATCAACGGTGCGTGCTGCGAGAACCGTGGCTGACGTGGCAGGCGTGCGCTGCGTACGAAGCGGCGCAGGCCAGGGGTCAGCAACTGGTAGTCGAAACGCCAGCCCAGGTTGAGCATCTCGGCCTGTTCGTTGTCCGGCCACCAGCTGTACTGGTCGCCTTCGCGGCTGACTTCCCGCAGGGCGTCGACATAACCCATGTTGCCGACAATCTCGTCCATCCAGGCACGCTCAGGCGCCAGGAAGCCCGGGGATTGCTGGCTGTCGCGCCAGTTCTTGATATCCAGCTTCTGTTGCGCCACGTACAGCGAGCCACAATAAATGTACTCGCGACGTTTGCGTCGCTGTTTATCCAGATAACGGGCGAAGTCGTCCATTAGCTTGAACTTCTGGTTCAAGTCTTCATCGCCATTCTGCCCCGAAGGGAGCAGCAAGGTCGCGATGCTGACCTTGTCGAAATCGGCTTGCAGGTAGCGCCCGTAGCGGTCGGCCGTCTCGAAGCCGAGACCGCTGATGACAGCCTTCGGTTGCAACCGCGAGTACAAAGCCACGCCACCTTGGGCGGGAACTTCGGCTTCGCAGGCATAAAGGAAGTAGCCATCCAGTTGGAAGGCTGGATCGTCCAGTTCAAAGGCGGAGGCGCGGGTGTCCTGCAGGCAGATGACGTCGGCATTCTGTGCTTGCAGCCAACTGAGCAAACCACGCTCGACTGCAGCCTGAATACCATTGACGTTCACACTGATGATCCGCATAAGTGGCCCCAAAAATCGCGTGCGGGTATGATACACGGCGTCTACCTAATTAGCTAAATCCGTGGTATTTGGGGTTTTTTTCATGCAAGCGTATCAACGCGATTTCATTCGTTTTGCCATCGATCGCGGCGTTTTGCGCTTCGGTGAGTTCACCCTGAAGTCCGGGCGCACCAGTCCATACTTCTTCAATGCCGGCCTGTTCAACTCAGGGAAAGCCCTGGCACAGCTGGGCCGTTTCTACGCGGCAGCCATCGTCGAGAGCGGTATTTCCTTCGATGTACTGTTCGGCCCGGCCTACAAAGGCATCCCGTTGGCGGCAGCCACCGCCGTGGCGCTGGCCGAACATCACGACCGTGACCTGCCATGGTGCTTCAACCGCAAGGAAGCCAAGGCCCATGGCGAAGGCGGCAGCCTGGTCGGCGCGCCATTGACTGGCGATGTGCTGATCATCGACGACGTGATCACCGCCGGCACCGCCATCCGCGAAGTGATGCAGATCATCGGCTCCCAGGACGGCGCCAAAGCCGCCGGTGTGCTGATTGCCCTGAACCGTCAGGAGCGTGGCAACGGTGAGTTGTCGGCTATCCAGGAAGTAGAGCGTGACTTCGGCATCCCGGTGATCAGCATTGTTTCGCTGAACCAGGTGCTGGAGTTCCTGGCTGATGATCCGCAGCTCAAGCAGCATTTGCCTGCGGTTGAAGCCTACCGCGCCCAGTTCGGCGTGTAACCACGCTCCCATAGGGATTGCGGACAGCAAAAGACCCCGCTCAGCAAGTTGAGTGGGGTCTTTTGTTTATGTATGGCCCAGCCCCCCAGATTTATTTTTTGCTGGTGCTGCTGAATGTCTCGGCCTTTTTGATCCCGGTGGGTTTATTGGTTTTCTCCGGGTACGGATCAGCCACGGCATCGCCCTGGCCAGTCAGAATTCTCCAGCCATGACGGGTGTGTGCGGTTTTTCGGAGTTGCGGGCAGGGCGGCATCGATGTTTTGCCCTGATTCGAGTATTCGTGACCGCAATCGACACAGGCATAGGTGCCAGGTGAAACATCGCTACCGTAAGGGACATAGTCTTTTTGCATGGTAAATCTCCTGTGGGTACAGAGAAGATCCTATGCAGATTGCTTCCATCGTGATGTCGGACGTTTCGCTCGATCAGGTCAGGCATTTCCGGCGCGCATAAAAAAGATCGCAGGCTTCGTCAGCTCCTACAGGGTTTTCGTACATCCGAAAGTCCGTAGGTGCTGCCGAAGGCTGCGATCTTTTAAGGTTTTGAATCAGGGACGCTTGCGATTGCTGATCAGCGTACCCACACCGGTGTCGGTGAAGATTTCCAGCAGAATTGCATTTGGCACTCGACCGTCGATGATCAACGAGCTGCCCACGCCGCCCTGTACCGCTTCCAGCGCGCAACGGATTTTCGGCAGCATGCCGCCGTAGATGGTGCCATCGGCGATCAGATCATCGACTTGCTGGGTGCTCAGACCGGTCAGAACCTTGCCGGATTTGTCCATCAGACCGGCAATGTTGGTCAGCAGCATCAGCTTTTCAGCTTTCAGTGCCTCGGCCACTTTACCGGCCACCAGGTCGGCGTTGATGTTGTACGACTCGCCGTTGGCACCGACGCCGATTGGCGCGATCACTGGAATGAAATCGCCTTTGACCAGCAGGTTCAGCAGGTCGGTGTTGATGCCGACCACTTCGCCGACGTGGCCGATGTCGATGATTTCCGGCTGGGTCATCTCCGGGGTCTGGCGGGTGACGGTGAGCTTCTTCGCGCGAATCAGCTCGGCGTCTTTACCGGTCAGGCCGATGGCGCTGCCGCCGTGACGGTTGATCAGGTTGACGATGTCCTTGTTGACCTGGCCGCCGAGGACCATTTCCACCACGTCCATGGTCGCGGCGTCGGTGACGCGCATGCCATCGACAAAGTGGCTCTCGATCGACAGTCGCTTGAGCAGGTCGCCAATTTGCGGGCCGCCGCCGTGAACCACCACCGGGTTGATGCCGACGGCTTTCATCAGCACGATGTCGCGGGCGAAGCCGGTTTTCAGCTCCTCGCTTTCCATCGCGTTGCCGCCGTATTTGATCACCAGCGTCTTGCCGACATAGCGGCGAATGTAAGGCAGCGCTTCGGACAGGACCTTGGCGGTGTTGGCGGCGGCTTCGCGTTCGAGGGTCATTCAGGGCTCCGGGTGCTTCAATAGATCAGAACGGTAGTTGGAGATCAGGTGCAACGCGCTTCAGCTGGACGTGGAACACATCCTTGATGCGCTGCAATTCAGCCTCGTCATCGGCCTCGAAGCGCAGTACCAGCACCGGTGTGGTGTTGGAGGCGCGAACCAGGCCCCAGCCTTTGGCATAGTCGACTCGCACGCCGTCAATGGTGGTCAGGTCGGCGCCTTCACCCCACTGCGCGTCATGCAGTGCATCAATGATGCTGAATTTGCTCTCTTCGGTCACATGGATATTGATCTCCGGCGTAGAAATATCGTTCGGGAAGGTTGCGAACAACTCTTCCGCGGTGGATTTTTCCTTGCTGAGGATCTCCAGCAGCCGCGCGGCGCTGTAAATGCCGTCGTCGAAACCGAACCAGCGCTCCTTGAAGAAGATGTGGCCGCTCATTTCGCCGGCCAGCAGGGCGCCGGATTGTTTCATTTTCTTTTTGATCAGCGAGTGACCTGTTTTCCACATCAGCGGACGACCGCCATATTCCTTGATCAGCGGGATCAGGCGGCGGGTGCATTTGACGTCGAAGATGATTTCCGCGTCGGGGTTGCGTGCTACCACATCTTTGGCGAACAGCATCAGCAGACGGTCCGGGAACACGACGCTGCCGGTGTTGGTGACCACGCCCACGCGGTCGCCATCGCCGTCGAAGGCCAGGCCTACGTCGGCGTTGGTTTCCTTGACCTTGGCGATCAGGTCTACCAGGTTTTCCAGCTTGCCCGGGTCCGGGTGATGGTTCGGGAAGTTGCCATCGACATCGCAGAACAGCGGGATGACTTCGCAGTTCAGGGCTTCGATCAGTTGCGGGGCAATCACGCCGGCCGCGCCGTTACCGCAATCGACCACTACTTTCAGGCGGCGGGCGAGTTTGATGTCCTGGACGATTTCGGTGTTGTAGCGGTCGAGGATCTCGACCTTGGTGATGCTGCCCTTGCCGCTGCTCAGGTTGTTGGTCTTGAGGCGGTCGTGCAGGGCCTGGATCTGTTCGTTAGCCAGGGTATCGCCAGCAATGACGATCTTGAAGCCGTTGTAGTTCGACGGGTTGTGGCTGCCGGTGAGCATCACCCCGGATTTGCCGGCCAGTACGTTGGCGGCGTAGTACAGCGCTGGCGTTGGCACCAGGCCGACATCGCTGACGTGGCAACCGCTGTCGGCCAGGCCCTGAATCAGTTGTTCCACCAGTTCCGGGCCGGAGAGGCGACCGTCGCGGCCGACGGATACGTTGGGTTCGCCCTGGGCCAGGCTCTGGGAACCGATGGCGCGACCGAGCCAATAAGCGGTTTCAGCGTTCAAGAACTCCGGGACGGTGCCGCGAATGTCGTAGGCGCGGAAGATGCTGTCGGGGAACTTGGGTGCGACTTGGGCTGGGGTGCTCATCTGTAGGAATGCTCCGTCTTGAAAGTGGCTGGACCTGCTGGCGAAAAGCTCGTCGGCGGGCTCAAACTGAAGGGTATGACGGTGTTTTCCACCGAGAGTTCGTGGTGTGAAAAGGCCATGCCATCAACATCGGCGAGCAATTGGCCGGCCAATGCCTTGATTTCCAGTGGTAAACCTTCCAGATGACGTCTGTGCAATTTTCATCCTTAAAATGCAGAGGGCAGGTCAGGCCAGGCAGTGCGCCCAGTCTGAATGCCGATGATCAGTGACTGCCGGAATGTCCGAAGCCGCCGGTGCCACGCTGGGTTTCGACGAACTCTTCGACCATTTCGAAATGCGCTTGAACCACCGGCACCAGCACCAATTGGGCCAGGCGTTCGCCTACCACCATGTTGAAATCGGTCTGGCCACGGTTCCAGCACGACACCATCAGCGGGCCTTGGTAATCGGAGTCGATCAGGCCGACCAGGTTGCCCAGCACGATGCCGTGCTTATGGCCCAGGCCGGAACGCGGCAGAATCAAGGCCGCCAGGCCCGGATCGCCGATGTACACCGACAGGCCGGTAGGGATCAGCAGGGTTTCACCCGGCTTGATGACGGTGTCTTTTTCCAGCATGGCGCGCAGGTCGAGGCCGGCGGAGCCGGGCGTGGCGTACTGCGGCAGCGGAAATTCGGTGCCGATGCGTGGGTCGAGGATCTTGGCTTGCAAAGCGTGCATGTAAATTAAACCTGGTTCAGACGTTCGGCGATAAAAGTGATCAGCTGGCGGGCAATCTTGCCCTTGCTGGTCTGGGCAAAAATAGTGGCGTGCAGCTCCCGGTCGATCACGCTGCAGGCGTTTTCTTCGCTGTTGAAGCCAATGCTCGGGTTGGCGACGTCGTTGGCGACGATCAGATCGAGGTTCTTGTCTTTCAGCTTGCGGGCAGCGTAGTCGAGCAGGTGTTCGGTTTCGGCGGCAAAGCCGACACTGAACGGACGGTCGGGACGGGTGGCGATGGTGGCCAGAATGTCTGGGTTGCGCACCATCTGTAGCAACAAGCCGTCGCCGCTTGTAGGGTCTTTCTTGAGTTTCTGTGGGGCCACGACTTCCGGACGGTAGTCCGCGACCGCTGCCGAGGCGATGAACAGGTCGCAAGGAATCGCGGCTTCACAAGCGGCGAGCATGTCCCGGGCGCTGACCACGTCGATGCGCGTGACGCGATCCGGAGTCGGCAGGTGCACGGGACCTGTGATCAGGGTCACGCGGGCGCCGGCTTCTACCGCGGCTTCGGCCAGGGCAAAGCCCATTTTGCCGGAGCTGTGGTTGGTGATGTAGCGCACCGGGTCGATGTTTTCCTGGGTCGGGCCGGCGGTGATCAGCACGTGTTTGCCGGTCAGCGCCTGGCGCTGGAAGCAGTCTGCCGCGCACTGGGCGAGGTCGGTGGCTTCGAGCATGCGGCCCATGCCGACGTCGCCGCAGGCCTGGCTGCCGGAGGCCGGGCCGAAGACTTTGAAGTCGCGGCTTTCGAGGGTTTGCAGGTTGGCCTGGGTCGCCGGGTCGCGCCACATGGCCTGATTCATCGCCGGTGCCACGGCGACCACTGCGTCGGTGGCCAGCACCAGCGTAGTCAGCAGGTCGTCGGCAATGCCTTGGGCCAGGCGAGCGATCAGGTCCGCGGTGGCGGGGGCAATCAGCACCAGGTCGGCCCATTTGGCCAGTTCGATGTGGCCCATGGCGGCTTCGGCCGCCGGGTCCAGCAGGTCCAGGTGGACCGGGTGCCCGGACAGGGCCTGCATGGTCAGCGGGGTGATGAATTCGCTGCCGCCACGGGTCATGACTACGCGCACTTCGGCGCCCTGGTCGATCAGGCGGCGAACCAGCTCGGCGCTCTTGTAGGCAGCAATGCCGCCGCCGACGCCCAGAACGATGCGTTTCCGATACAGCCGCTGCATAGGTCTGCCTTTCATTTCGTTGATGACTGCATGGCGATACCCCCTCCCCAGGGGTGAAATCGCCCGCAAAAAAGATGGGCTACGATATCACAGCGACCGCTACGGAACAGCGGCGCCCACTTACATGGAGGTGTTATGAGCATTCGCGATTGGCCAGCGGCGGAGCGACCGCGGGAGAGGTTACTTGAGTTGGGTTCGGCGAGTCTTTCGGACGCCGAGTTGCTAGCGATTTTTTTACGTACCGGTGTATCGGGTAAAAGTGCAGTAGATCTGGCACGACATCTGTTGAGTCAGTTTGGCAGCCTGCGTTCACTGCTCGAAGCCGATCAAACTGCGTTCAGCAGGCAATTGGGGCTCGGGCCGGCGAAATTCGCTCAGTTGCAAGCGGCACAGGAAATGGGCAGGCGGCATTTAGCCGAACGTGCGCGCCAGAAATCGGCACTGGAAAATCCGCAGGCGGTTCGTGATTACCTGAAGTCGATGCTGCGCCACGAGCCTCACGAGGTATTCGGCTGTCTGTTTTTGGATTCAAAACATCAAGTGCTGACCTTTGAAGTGCTGTTTCGCGGCTCCATCGACAGTACCAGTGTCTATCCAAGACAAGTGGTTAAACGCGCTTTGGCCCACAACGCCGCAGCGTTGATCCTCTGCCACAACCATCCGTCGGGTAACTCCAACCCCAGTCAAGCCGACCGGATGCTGACCAAGCGCCTGCAAGAAGCGCTGGACCTGATCGATGTGCGGGTGCTCGACCATTTCATCGTCGGTGAAGGCGATCCGTTGTCCATGGCCGAGTACGGGTGGATGTGAAGGGGAAAGGCTAGTGAGTCCCTGTGGGAGCGAGGCTGCTCCCACAGCTTTTGTGGCGACGCTGATTACTTGAAGTTGACCTTGGAGTAATCCTGCCGGCCAAACGGGCTGACCCGATAACCCTCGACGTCTTTGCGCGTCAGGGCGAAGACCGTGGGATGGGCCAGTGGCAGCCACAATGCCTGTTGCTGTATCTGCGCCTGGGCCTGTTCGTAGAGTTTGGTGCGTACACCTTGCTCGCCGGTGGTCTTGCCGGCGCTGATCAGCTTGTCCAGATCCTGGTTGCAGTAACGGGCGAAGTTGGTGCCGGCTTTGACCGCCGCGCAGGAAAACTGCGGCGTGAGGAAGTTGTCCGGGTCACCGTTGTCGCCGGCCCAGCCCATGAACAGCAGGTCATGCTCGCCGGCCTTGGCGCGGCGAATCAGCTCGCCCCATTCGATCACGCGGATCTCGGCCTGAATGCCGATTTCCGCCAGGTCGGACTGAAGCAATTGCGCGCCGAGGCTCGGGTTGGGGTTCAGCAGGCTGCCGGAAGGGCGAGTCCAGATGGTGGTCTGGAAACCGTTCTTGAGCCCGGCCTTGGCCATCAATGCGCGGGCTTTCTCGACATCATGCGGGTAGCCCGGCATGTTTTTGGCGTAACTCCAGGTATTGGGCGGGTAGGGCCCATTGGCAGGCTCGGCGGTGTCTTCGAATACGGCCTTGAGGTAGTTGGCCTTGTCGAACGCCAGGTTGATTGCCTGGCGCACTTCCGGCTTGTCCAGCGGCGGATGCTGGCTGTTGATGCCGACGAAAGCGGTCATGAAGGCGTCAGTCTTTTCTACCTTCAGGGTCGGCTCCTGCTTCGCAGCCTGTACGTCCAGCGGCTTCGGCGACAGGGCGATCTGGCACTCGTTGCGGCGCAATTTCTGCAGGCGCACGTTGGCGTCCGGGGTGATCGCGAAGATCAACGGGTCCACCGATGGCTTGCCCTGGAAGTAGTCGTGGTTGGCCTTATAGCGAATCGAGGCATCTTTCTGGAAACGCGTGAAGATGAACGGGCCGCTGCCGATCGGCTGGCTGTTGAGCTTCTCCGGAGTACCGGCCTTCATCAGTTGGTCGGCGTACTCGGCCGAATAGATCGAGGCGAAGCCCATGGTCAGGGTCGGCAGGAACGTCGAGTCCGGGTGATCGAGGGTGAAACGGATGGTGAGTGGGTCCAGGGCGTCGATCTTCTTGATCAGTGTCGGTAACTGCATTGACTGCGCGTGCGGGAAGCCGCTCTGGGCGACTTTGTGCCACGGGTGCGCCGGGTCGAGCATGCGGTCGAAACTGAATTTCACGTCTTCGGCGGTCAGGTCGCGCGTCGGGCTGAAATACTCGGTGCGGTGAAATTTCACCTGCGGATGCAATTTGAAGACGTAGGTCAGGCCGTCGGGCGTGACTTCCCAACTGTCCGCGAGGCTGGCGACCACTTTGCCGCTGGCCGTGTCGAAGTCCACCAGGCGGTTCATCAGCACGTCGGCCGAGGCGTTGGTGGTGGTCAACGAGTTGTATTGCACCACGTCGAACCCTTCCGGGCTGGCCTCGGTGCAGACGCTCAGGGCGGCGGCATGGGCCAGGGGGCTCAGCAGAAGCGGGGCGAGCAACAGGGGTAGGGCAGCGAGGCGCATGGTCGGATTCCTTTACAGATCGAAGGCCCATCTGCAAGTGCAGTCTGGAAAAGGCTTACCCTAGTGGGCTCTTTTGCAAATGACTATCCCCTTTTTCATTTTCAGGGGAGTATGGGCGATTGTTTTCGGTGAGTGACGGTTGAGAAAAACCCTGAATTGGCTCGTTGGCCGATTCTCTGCGACGAGCGGTCGCTATCGGGCTTAGCCTTTGTCCAAGGCACTTAGCGCCCGAAAAATCGGGTTTTTATCAACTCAATTCACACCGGTTGTTGTTGCTCTCTGGTCTTTCTGGTATAAAGCAGCGCTCTTTTCTAGGGGCCCGGTTCCTTCGTTTGTAGGTGTAGCCGGTAAGACCCTTAAAGAAACGCGGCGCCTGGCGCCAAATGACTGAGAGATTAAGCGGCCAACCCATGCCGGGTTGGGCATGTGGTTTTAGAGGGCTGAGGCATGTCGAGAGTCTGTCAAGTTACCGGTAAGGGTCCGGTGACTGGGAATAACATTTCCCACGCAAACAACAAAACCCGTCGTCGTTTCCTGCCGAACCTGCAGCATCACCGCTTCTGGGTTGAGTCCGAGAAACGTTTTGTGCGTCTGCGCGTATCTGCCAAAGGCATGCGTATCATCGACAAGCGTGGCATTGATGTCGTGCTGGCCGAAATCCGTCGCGATGGCAAGATCTAAGGGAGCTAATCATGCGTGAATTGATTCGTTTGATTTCGAGCGCCGGTACTGGTCACTTCTACACTACCGACAAGAACAAGCGCACTACTCCGGACAAAATCGAGATCAAGAAATATGATCCGGTTGTTCGTAAGCACGTGATCTACAAAGAAGGCAAAATCAAGTAATTGATTTTTCCTCCTTGCGAAAAAGGCCCGTATCGCGAGATACGGGCCTTTTTTGTTGCCTGTCGGTTCAAGCGGCACAAACCCTCAAGCCTTCTGTTCAAACACCACATAAATCTTGCGGCACGGTTCCAGCACTTCCCAGGTGCCCTTGAAACCGGCCGGAATCACGAAGCGATCACCCGCGCGCAGGGTCTTGGCGCCGCCGTCGTCATCGCGCAGCACTGACACCCCCTGAACGATTTCGCAGTATTCGTGTTCGGTGTAGTTCACCCGCCACTGACCGACTTCGCCTTCCCAGACACCTGCACTCATCTGGCCGCACGGGCTGTTGTAGTGGTTGTACACCGTTTGCTCGGGGTCGCCCTTGAGGACTTTGGCCGGGTCGGGCCGATAGCGATCGGGCTGGGTGGTGACCTGACTGAAATCGACGATATCCTGAATGCTCATGCTGGTATTCCCATGATTGCGGCGCGACTGGCTGGAAAATTGAAAGTCTATGTTTATTAAAATGAACATCGCAAGGCCGTTTAACGGCCTTTTGTCAAATATATTGAAACTTCACCCACCGCTGGTTTAGGGTAACGGTTGCCTTGAGCCGAAAAGCAGGCTGCCCGGGCAGAATTCCTGACAGCACCCGCGAAGAGCGCGGGCGCTCGTATTCAATAAGAGGAGGACACTCGTATGACCACCCTGACTCGTGCCGACTGGGAACAGCGGGCGCGCGATCTGAAGATCGAAGGCCGTGCCTACATCAATGGCGAATACACCGATGCAGTCTCCGGTGAAACGTTCGAGTGCATCAGCCCTGTCGATGGCCGTCTGCTGGGCAAGATTGCCAGCTGTGACGCCGCCGACGCCCAGCGCGCTGTGGAAAACGCTCGCGCCACGTTCAATTCCGGCGCCTGGTCGCGCCTGGCGCCGACCAAGCGCAAAGCCACCATGATTCGTTTTGCCGGCCTGCTGAAACAGCACGCCGAAGAGCTGGCCCTGCTCGAAACCCTGGACATGGGCAAGCCGATCAGCGATTCCCTGTACATCGACGTTCCCGGTGCGGCGCAAGCCCTTGGCTGGAGCGGTGAGGCCATCGACAAGCTCTACGACGAAGTCGCCGCCACCCCGCACGATCAGCTGGGGCTGGTGACTCGCGAGCCGGTCGGTGTGGTCGGTGCGATCGTGCCGTGGAACTTCCCGTTGATGATGGCCTGCTGGAAACTCGGCCCGGCGCTGTCCACCGGTAACTCGGTGATCCTCAAGCCTTCCGAAAAATCGCCGCTGACGGCTATTCGCATTGCAGCGCTGGCAGTTGAAGCCGGTATCCCGAAAGGTGTGCTGAACGTGCTGCCGGGTTACGGTCACACTGTCGGCAAGGCCTTGGCCCTGCACAATGACGTCGACACCCTGGTGTTCACCGGTTCGACCAAGATCGCCAAGCAACTGCTGATCTACTCCGGCGAATCGAACATGAAGCGTGTCTGGCTCGAAGCCGGTGGCAAGAGCCCGAACATCGTGTTCGCCGATGCGCCGGACCTGCAAGCCGCCGCCGAATCGGCTGCCAGCGCTATTGCCTTCAACCAGGGCGAAGTCTGCACCGCCGGTTCGCGCCTGCTGGTCGAGCGTTCGATCAAGGATAAATTCCTGCCACTGGTGATCGAAGCTCTCAAGGCCTGGAAGCCGGGCAATCCGCTGGACCCGGCGACCAATGTCGGCGCACTGGTGGATACCCAGCAGATGAACACCGTGCTGTCCTACATCGAATCCGGTCACACCGATGGCGCCAAGCTAGTGGCTGGCGGCAAGCGTATTCTTCAGGAAACCGGGGGCACCTACGTTGAGCCGACGATTTTCGACGGTGTCAGCAACGCGATGAAAATTGCCCAGGAAGAGATCTTTGGCCCTGTGTTGTCGGTGATCACTTTCGATACCGCCGAAGAAGCCGTTGCGATTGCCAACGACACACCGTACGGCCTCGCGGCTGCGGTATGGACCACGGATATCTCGAAGGCTCACCTCACCGCCAAGGCTTTGCGCGCCGGCAGTGTGTGGGTCAACCAGTACGACGGCGGCGACATGACTGCGCCGTTCGGTGGCTTCAAACAGTCCGGCAACGGTCGGGACAAGTCGCTGCACGCGTTCGACAAGTACACCGAGCTGAAGGCGACCTGGATCAAGTTGTAAGCAAGTGAGGGCGCCTGGCGGTAAATCGGGCTCCTGAACGACGCATATCCCTTGTGGGAGCGAGCTTTTGTGGCGAGGGGGCTTGCCCCCTCGCCACAAAATCTCGCTCCCACACTGTTTTGCGCTGTACATAAAAATATCCACAGGAGCGTGGAACATGCGTTGGGCGACTTATTTCGCCGTCTTGGCGTCTGTCTTGAGTGTCGGCCTGGCCCTGGGCGTCAGCATGCCGTTGGTGTCGCTGCGTCTGGAAGGTTGGGGTTACGGCTCGTTCGCGATCGGCGTGATGGCGGCGATGCCGGCCATTGGCGTACTGCTGGGGGCAAAGATCTCCAGCCATCTCGCGGCCCGTCTCGGCACGGCCAATCTGATGCGCCTGTGCCTGTGGGGCGGGGCGGTGTCCATCGGTTTGCTGGCGCTGTGGCCGAGCTACCCGATCTGGCTGGTGCTGCGGTTGATGATCGGGGTAATCCTGACCCTCGTCTTTATCCTTGGTGAAAGCTGGATCAACCAACTGGTGGTCGAGCAATGGCGCGGGCGACTGGTGGCTCTGTATGGCAGCAGTTATGCGCTGAGTCAGCTGGCCGGGCCGTTACTGTTGGGGGCGTTGGGCACCGAGCACGATTACGGTTTCTGGGTGGGCGTCGGTTTGCTGATGACGTCACCGTTCCTGCTGCTGGGTCGTAGCGGCGCACCTACCAGTGAAGCCTGCAGTGTGACCCTCAGCGACTTGCTGAACTTCTGCCGTGGCCTGCCGGCAATTGCCTGGGCGGTGTCGCTGTTTGCCGCGTTCGAAGCGATGATTCTGACCTTGCTGCCGGTCTACTGCCTGCGTCAGGGTTTCACCACGGAAATCGCCTTGGCGATGGTCAGCACGGTGGTGGTGGGTGATGCCTTGCTGCAATTGCCGATTGGCGCGCTGGCCGATCGCTTGTCGCGGCGTACGTTGTTTACCGGCTGCGCGATGCTCTTGCTGCTGTCGAGCCTGGCGATTCCATTGCTGATCGATACGCTGTTGATCTGGCCGCTGTGGGTGTTGTTCGGCGCCAGCGCCGGTGGTCTGTTCACCTTGTCGCTGATCCTGATCGGTGAGCGTTATCGCGACGATGCGCTGGTGCGGGCCAATGCCCATATCGCGCAGTTGTGGGGCATCGGTTGTTTGATCGGGCCGTTGGCAGCCGGCGCCGGGAGCCAGTGGATCAGCGGGCATGCCTTGCCGTTGCTGATGGCGGCGGGCGCGTTGGGGCTGGTGATTCTGGTATCGCGGCAAGGGGCGTTTGGGGCGGTGCAGCCGGCGTAGATCCTGGCAATTCAAGCTACAGCATCCGCTCCAGGCCGACCATGCTGCTGAGCCATGAACTGAAATGCCGCCACCAACTTCCCGGTTCTTTGGTCAGTGTGTGCGGCTTGTCGTCATCTTCAGTGGCCCAGACCATCTGGCCCTTTTCCAGTCGGACCTGATAGCTGAGAGGGGGCGCCATACCCTCCAGCGCCAATTCACGCACCCGTCCGGCGAGCTGTGGGTTGTCCACCAGTACTCCGACTTCGGTGTTCCACAGTACCGAGCGCGGGTCGAAATTGAACGAGCCGATGAAGGTTTTCTGTCGGTCGAATACCATCGCCTTGCTGTGCAGGCTGGAGTCGGAGCTACGGGAGGAACTGCTCCCGCTGTGAAACAGGCTCGGTCCGCTGCCTCCGTTGTCGCCGGGCTGGCGGCGTAATTCGAACAGCTGCACGCCATGCTCCAGCAAGGCTTTGCGATAAGGTGCGTAACCACCGTGCGTGGCCGGCACATCGGTGGCTTCCAGTGAATTGGTCAGCAAACTTATCGACACGCCGGCATCGGCGCGACCGGTCAGGTACACCAGGCCCGGTTGGGCGGGTACGATGTAGGGCGAGACCATGATCAACTCCTTGCTGACTCCATTGAGCTCGGGTGCCAACTGGGTGGACAGCTGCAGGTACGGAGCCGGCTCGCCGTCGGCCAGCACCTTGGTTGGTGCGTCCCACAGCGCCTGGTTCCAGGCCCAGATCAGCTCCTGGCGCCAGGTCTCCAGGCGAGGATGAGTGGTATAGGTCATCAACTGTTGGTAGAGCGCGTGATTCTGTTTGCGCGTTTCCTCCAGGGATTCGTCCAGTCGCGTCCGGGTATTTTCCAGGTCCTTGGGTGTCGGCCTGATCGAGAGAAACTGCTCGATCGGCTTGCTCAGAGCACTGTTCCAATACTCGTCGAAGCTATGCCCCAGCTGCTGGGCAACCGGGCCGACGCTGAGCATGTCGATGTCGGTGAAATTACGGTTGGGCTCGGCATCGAAGTACTCGTCCCCCAAGTTGCGCCCGCCAACGATTGCCACGCTGTTGTCCGCCACCCACAGTTTGTTGTGCATGCGGCGATGTTGCTGCGACAGGTTGAACAGCCGGCCCATGGTACGCGTCACGACGGTGCTGCGGCCCAGGTGCAGCGGGTTGAACACGCGGATCTGAATCTTCGGATGGACAGCGAGGGTTGCGATGATCTGATCCAGGCCATCGCTGGTGGTGTCGTCGAGCAGAATCCGCACCCGTACACCGCGGTCGGCGGCCTTGAGCAGCTCGCTTATCAGTATCCGTGTGCTGATGCCGTCATGGACGATGTAGTACTGCAAGTCGAGGCTGCTTTGGGCATTTCGAATCAGCTCGGCGCGGGCGGTGAAGGCCTCGGTGCTATCGGATAGCAAGCGGAAGCCCGACTGGCCCTGGTGGGGAGCGGCCTGGGCCTGGATCGAACGGCCGAAAGCAGAGTTGGCCGCCGGCAGGGCCTGACTCGGTTCGCGAGGGATATTGAGTGTCGTACAGCCACCCAGAAGTGAGGCGAGTAACAGAGGAGCAAGCAGGGGCTGTCTGATTCTCACGGCGCGTATTCCGGATGGTGGCGGATAGCATATGGACGCCGTATCCCGAAGAAAGGTCAGTCGGTTTCCGCCAGCAGTTTGATTGCTGTCGCACCGACCTTGCGCACAGCTTCTTCAATCTGCGGGGTCGTTTTGGCAGCGTAGTTCATCCGCAGGCAATTACGGTATTTGCCCGAGGCGGAAAAGATACTGCCCACGGCAATCTGTACGCCTTGATCGTGCAGGGCACGATTGAGTTTCAGGGTGTCGAAGCCCTCCGGCAGCTCAACCCACAGCATGAAGCTGCCTTGCGGACGGCTGGCGCGGGTGCCGGCCGGGAAATAACGGGTGACCCAATCGATCATTGCGTCGCGATTGCGCTGGTATTGCATGCGCATCCGCCGCAAATGCGGTTCGAAGTGCCCGGCCTTGAGAAATTCGGCAATCGCAATCTGTGGTTGCGTTGCGGTGGAGCCGGTGCTGATGTACTTCATGTGCAGCACCCGTTCCAGATACCGGCCCGGTGCGACCCAGCCAATRCGCAGGCCTGGTGCCAGGGTCTTGGAAAAGGAACTGCAGAGCAGGACGCGGCCGTCCTCGTCGAAGGATTTGATCGTGCGCGGGCGGGGGTAGGTGTAGGCCAGTTCGCCATACACATCGTCCTCGATAATCGCCACATCGAAACGCTGTGCGAGGTTCAACAGCGCACGTTTTCGCGACTCCGGCATGATGTAGCCCAGCGGGTTGTTGCAGTTGGGGGTTAACTGTATGGCCTTGATCGGCCATTGCTCCAACGCCAGTTCCAACGCTTCGAGGCTGATGCCGGTGAGCGGGTCGGTGGGGATTTCCAGCGCTTTCATGCCAAGGCCCTTGAGGGTCTGCATGGCGCCGTGAAAGCTTGGCGAATCCACTGCGACGATGTCACCCGGTCCGCAGATGGCGCGGATGCTGGTCGACAGCGCTTCGTGGCAACCGGTAGTGATCACCAGATCGTTGGCGCTCAACTGACAACCGGAGTCGAGCATCATGCGGGCGATTTGTTCGCGCAGTTCGAGGGTGCCGCAGATGTTGTCGTAATACAGGCCTCGCATGTCCTGCTGGCGGCTGATTCGTGCCAGGTTGCGCAGCAGCGGTTTCATGGTCGGCGAGGTGATGTCCGGCATACCGCGGCCCAGCTGCACGACATCCTTGCGCGGCACGGCGCGGATCAGTTCCAGCACCTGATCCCACTGTGAAATATCCACCGGTCGTTGGGCTGGGCGGCCAACCACGGGTAGCTCTGGCAGTTCGCGGCTCACCGGTACGAAATAGCCGGATTTGGGTTTGGGCATCGCCAGGCCTACGTCTTCCAGCATTCGATAGGCCTGTTGCACCGTGCTCAGGCTGACCCCGTGCTCGACACTCAGCGCCCTCACCGAGGGCAGCCGGTCACCGGGGCGATAGAAGCCCTGTTCGATACGTGTGCCGAGCAATTCGGCGAGGTTGACGTAAAGGGTCATGGTGCAGTCTCGATGTGGGTGATTCGGTTAACCAATACAGATGGGGCAAAAATAAGCGATTCAGAGGCCGAAACAGAAAAACTGTATGGAGTTAATACTGCTCTGTTGAATCTGTAATGCTTTTTGCCGTCCGCGCATCATGAAAGCTCTGGCTACCCAAGTAAACAGGAGCGACGAAAATGAACGGCTTGAGCGATGTGCGGCTGACGTTACACAGTCAGGAACTGGCGGCAGGGCAACAGAACGGCGCGCGCGAGGCGGTCATGCGCAACGCCCCGTCCTGCCTGGGTCGCTGGGGTCTGTTCTGGCATCGTCTGCACACGCGTAAAGCGTTGCTGGAACTGACGCCGGAGCAACTCAAGGATGTCGGGTTGAGTCGGGAGCAGGCGCGGGAGGAGGGGCTTAAACCTTTCTGGCGTCTGTGAGATAAACCGCGATCCCTTGCAGGAGCAGCCTTCGGCAGTTCCTACAGGGGTTCAGGCCAGTTCTTTAAGACGATGCCAAAGCATCCCCAACGCTAACAACGGCGAGCGCAAATGTTTGCCGCCTGGAAAGGTAATGTGTGGCACCTTGGCAAACAGATCGAAACCACCACTGTGCTGGCCGCTGATGGCCTCAGCCAACAACTTGCCTGCCAGGTGCGTGGCGTTTACGCCATGACCGGAATAAGCCTGGGCGTAATACACATTCGGTTGCTCCTTGAGCCGGCCGATCTGCGGCAGGCGATTAGCCCCGATGCCAATCATCCCGCCCCACTGATAGTCGATCTTCACCCCGGCCAGTTGCGGGAACACCGCCAGCATCTTCGGACGCATGTATGCGGTGATGTCTTTCGGATCGCGTCCTGAATAATGGCAGGCGCCGCCGAACAGCAGGCGGCGATCCGCCGAGAGTCGGTAATAATCCAGCGCTACCCGTTGATCGCAGACCGCCATGTTCTGCGGCAGCAGCGCGTGAGCCTGCTCTTCACTCAAGGGTTCGGTGGCGATGATGTAACTGCCGGCGGGCAGCACCTTGCCGCCAAGTTGCGGGTTGAGATCGTTGAGGTAGGCGTTGCAACCCAGCACCAGAGTCTTGGCGCGGACCGAGCCCAGGGCGGTGTGGACCTTGATCTCGGGGCCGTAGTCGATGCGGGTCACCGCCGACTGCTCGAACAGTTTGGCGCCCAATTGCCGGGCGGCGGCCGCTTCACCCAGTGCCAGGTTCAGTGGGTGTAGATGCCCGGAGCCCATGTCGATCAAACCGCCGACGTAGCGCTCGGAACCTACCACGCTGTGCATTTCGTTGGCTTGCAGCAGACGGGTTTCGTAACGGTAACCGAGGCCGCGCAGTTCATCGGCGTCTTCGGCGAAGCCTTCCAGGTCACGGGCTTTGTTGGCGAGGTCACAGTAACCCCAGGTCAAGTCGCAAGGGATCTGAAAGCGCTCGATCCGCTGTCGGACGATTTCCACCGCTTCCAGTCCCATCAGTTTCATCTGACGCACACCGTCCGTACCGATCACATTGGCGAACTGATCGAGGCCATGGCCGACGCCGCGAATCAATTGCCCGCCATTGCGTCCGCTGGCGCCCCAACCGATCTTGTGCGCTTCCAGCAGCACCACGCGCAAGCCACGTTCGGCCAGTTCGAGCGCCGTGTTCAGGCCGGAGAACCCACCGCCCACCACGCACACGTCCGCGACCAGCTCACCTGTGAGTGTTGGAAAGTCGGGTTGCGGCAGGCTGCTGGCGGCGTAATAAGAGGCGACGTGCCGGTGGTTAGGGGCAGGTTGCTGAACGGGGGCGTTCATGGACGTCATCCTGATGCGTGTGTTTGAAAAAGTTGACGGAGCATAAGCCGCCCCTTCGGATACGGGCAACATTGGTCGGTTGGTGCTGTCTGGATCGGGGCTTTTGCGTCAGAATCCCGGTCTATTCCGCATTCGGTCACCGTTTAGATGAGCTGCAACAGTCAGAAAATTCGCACGCTGCGCCAGCAAATTCCCACCTTCGAGTGCGTGCCCGGCTGCCATGACTGCTGTGGGCCGGTCACCACCTCGCCCGAAGAAATGTCCCGCCTGCCGCGTAAGACCCGGGCCGAGCAGGACGCGGCGATGGACGAACTCAATTGCGTCCATCTGGGGCCCAACGGGTGCACGGTGTATGACGAGCGCCCATTGATCTGCCGTCTGTTCGGTACCACCAAGACATTGCCATGCCCTAATGGGCGGCGGCCGGTGGAGCTGATTCACCCGCGGGTCGAGAAGCAGATCCACGAATACATGGCCAGTACCCGGCAGGTGTTGGTGTAGGGCTCAATCCGGAATTGGCAGACTCAAACTCTCTTTCACTTCTTCCATCACGATATAGCTCTTGGATTCGCGCACATGCGGCAACTTGAGCAGGATGTCGCCCAGCAATTTGCGGTACGAGGCCATCTCGGAAATCCGCGCTTTCACCAGGTAATCGAAGTCCCCTGACACCAAATGGCATTCAAGGACGTGGGGCAGTTTCAGCACCGCACGTCGGAACTCTTCGAAAGTATCGCCGGATTTGTAGTCGAGACTGATCTCGACGAACACCAACAGACTACCCTTCAGGTGCTGCGGATTCAGCCGGGCGTTGTAGCCCATGATGATCCCTTCGCGCTCCAGGCGCCGTACCCGTTCAGTGCAGGGGGTGGTGGAGAGGCCGACCTTTTCCCCCAGTTCGGTGAAGGAGATACGCCCGTCCGCTTGCAGAATCCGCAGGATGTTGCGGTCGATCTTGTCCAGCTCACGTTTGGTCTGAGTGTTGGTCCGCATAGGGGATGCGCCTCCGTGAAAAGGGTTTTTGCCGAGAATTGTCGCCAAATATAAGCACTTATATAGTGAAAAGCACTGGCTAATCTTTTTTAAACTGCCCACATCTTCGGTCTGCACAATAAACGTCAGCGGTAAGCCGCGATGAGGGATATGAAAATGCGCGTTCTGGTCTTGGGTAGCGGCGTCATCGGTACCGCCAGTGCCTATTATCTGGCACGAGCCGGCTTTGAAGTGACGGTCGTGGACCGTCAGCCAGCGCCGGCCATGGAAACCAGTTTCGCCAACGCCGGGCAGGTTTCGCCGGGTTATGCCTCGCCGTGGGCCGCGCCGGGCGTGCCGCTCAAAGCCATCAAGTGGCTGTTGCAGCGCCACGCGCCATTGGCGATCAAGGCCACTGCCAACATCGACCAATACCTGTGGATGGCGCAGATGCTGCGCAACTGCACCGCCAGCCGTTACGCGGTGAACAAGGAGCGCATGGTGCGTCTGTCCGAGTACAGCCGCGACTGCCTCGATGAATTGCGCGCCGAAACCGGCATTGCCTACGAAGGCCGTAGCCTCGGCACTACCCAGCTGTTCCGCACCCAGGCACAACTCGATGGGGCCGCCAAGGACATCGCCGTGCTGAAAGAGTCCGGCGTGCCGTTCGAACTGCTCGACCGCGCCGGCATTGCCCGGGTCGAACCGGCCCTGGCCAGCGTCACCGACATTCTCGCCGGTGCCTTGCGCCTGCCGAACGACCAGACCGGCGACTGCCAGATTTTCACCACCCGCCTGGCCGAAATGGCTGTGAAACTGGGTGTGGAGTTCCGCTTCGGCCAGGACATCCAGCGCCTCGACTTCGCCGGTGATCGCATCAACGGTGTGTGGGTCGACGGCAAGCTGGAAACCGCCGACCGTTACGTGCTGGCCCTCGGCAGTTACTCGCCGCAGTTGCTCAAGCCGCTGGGCATCAGGGCTCCGGTGTATCCGCTCAAGGGGTACTCGCTGACCGTGCCGATCACCAACCCGGCGATGGCTCCGACGTCGACCATTCTCGACGAGACCTACAAGGTCGCGATCACTCGTTTCGACAACCGCATCCGCGTCGGCGGCATGGCTGAAATTGCCGGTTTTGACCTGTCGTTGAACCCGCGCCGGCGCGAAACCCTGGAGATGATCGTCAACGACCTTTATCCTCAGGGCGGCAATCTGCCCGAAGCGAGTTTCTGGACCGGCCTGCGTCCGACCACTCCGGACGGCACGCCGATTGTCGGCGCCACACCGTTCAAAAACCTGTTCTTGAATACGGGCCACGGTACGCTCGGCTGGACCATGGCTTGTGGTTCCGGTCGTTTGCTGGCTGACCTGATGGCCAAGAGAACGCCGCAGATCAGCGCCGAAGGTCTCGATATTTCCCGTTATGGCAACACACTTAAGGAGCCTGCAAAACATGTCAATCCAGCGCCAGCTCACCAATGAGCGCATGAGCCAGATCGTTGTCCATAACGGTACGGTGTATCTGGCAGGACAGGTCGGCGACGACATGAGCGCCGGGATTGAACAGCAGACCCGTGAAGCCCTCGCCAATATCGAGCGTTTGCTGGATCTGGCCGGGACGGACAAGAACCGTCTGCTGTCGGTGACGATTTACCTGAAAGACATCGACGCGCACTTCGCAGGCATGAATTCGGTGTGGGACCAGTGGCTGCCAAAAGGCGTCGCGCCGGCCCGTGCCACGGTAGAAGCGAAGCTGTGCGAACCGCAAATACTGGTTGAGCTGTCGGTTGTCGCCGCGTTGCCATAAATGCTCTGCCATTAATCAAGTCAGAAAGATCCCTCTCCCGGCGCTGTTGGTGGTTCACGCTGTCAGCCAGCGCCGGTTTTTTTCCTAATGACCGACTAGAAGTCCGCCGCCATGCGTCCTGCCCGTGCCCTGATCGACCTCCAAGCCCTGCGTCACAACTACCGGATTGCCCGTGAAGTCACGGGGGCCAAAGCCCTCGCGGTGATCAAAGCCGATGCCTATGGTCATGGCGCGGTGCGTTGCGCCCAGGCGCTGGAAGCCGAGGCGGACGGGTTTGCCGTGGCGTGCATCGAGGAAGCTCTGGAGCTGCGCGCCGCCGGTATTCGTGCGCCGGTACTGTTGCTGGAAGGTTTTTTCGAAGCCGATGAGTTGGCGCTGATCGTCGAGCATGACTTCTGGTGTGTGGTGCATTCGTTGTGGCAACTCGAAGCCATCGAAAAAGCCACGCTGAGCAGACCGATCACGGTGTGGCTCAAGCTCGACTCCGGCATGCATCGGGTTGGCCTGCATCCAGCGGATTACCAGGCAGCCTACCAACGGCTGTTGGCCAGCGGCAAAGTGGCGAAGATCGTGTTGATGAGTCACTTCGCCCGCGCCGATGAGCTTCACTGCCAGGCCAGCGTCGATCAGGTTGCGGTATTCGAGGCGGCGCGTCAGGGTTTGGCGGCCGAAATCAGCCTGCGTAACTCGCCGGCGGTGCTCGGTTGGCCGCAGATTCCGAGCGACTGGGTGCGCCCAGGCATCATGCTTTACGGCGCGACGCCGTTTGAAGAGGCCAATGCCGTGGCGTCCCGTCTGCAACCGGTGATGACCCTGGAATCGAAAGTGATTTGCGTGCGTGAACTGCCGGCCGGCGAGCCGATTGGTTACGGCGCGAAATTCATCACCCCCAAACCGATGCGTGTGGGTGTGGTGGCGATGGGGTATGCCGACGGTTATCCGCGTCAGGCTCCGAGCGGCACGCCGGTGCTGGTGTCCGGGCAGCGCAGTCAATTGCTGGGGCGGGTATCGATGGACATGCTCTGCGTCGACCTGACCGACGTACCGCAAGCCGGCCTCGGTTCGCCCGTCGAGTTGTGGGGTAAAAATATCCTCGCCAGTGACGTCGCGACGGCCGCCGACACGATTCCTTATCAGATCTTCTGCAACCTGCGTCGGGTACCGCTGCTCTATTCCGGGGCCTGACAAACAGCGCTCCCGACCGAAAGTCGCTTCGCCACGCTGGATTCAGGCGCAAGTGTTGTAAATACTGAACGCTGTCGCCATGATAACGCTCAATATTCCTGCAACCTGAATCCCTGGAGGCGCAAGCATTGGACGTCGGTGAACGACTGCAATCGATCCGTAAGCTCAAAGGTCTTTCCCAGCGTGAGCTCGCCAAACGCGCGGGTGTTACCAACAGCACCATATCAATGATCGAGAAGAACAGCGTCAGCCCCTCGATCAGTTCGCTGAGGAAGGTACTGGGCGGGATTCCCATGTCCATGGTCGAGTTCTTTTCCGAAGAAATCCTGCAGGAAAAGCCGACTCAGATCGTCTACAAAGCCCACGAGCTGATCGATATTTCCGATGGCGCAGTGACCATGAAGCTCGTCGGTCGGGCTCACCCGAGCCGGGCTATCGCGTTCCTCAACGAAATCTACCCGCCAGGCGCCGACACCGGCGAGGAGATGCTCACCCACGAGGGCGAGGAAACCGGGATCCTGGTGGAGGGTCGGCTGGAACTGGTGGTAGGGCTCGAAACATTTGTGCTCGAAGCCGGCGACAGCTACTACTTTGAAAGTACCAAGCCGCACCGTTTCCGGAATCCGTTCGATGCCCCGGCGCGACTAATCAGCGCAGCCACTCCAGCGAATTTCTAAGAGACACGGCGTCGTGCCCGGATTGCGCAGACGCCCATGCTGTATTCCCGCCCGGTGATAAGACCCCTTCGACTTTGGGGTTGTTTCAGTGTGGCGGGCTTACCGCTATACTTGCGCCCGCCTGCGAACCGTGGCCGCAGGCGTGACTAGCCACCATTGAGGGTGTACGCGTGAACCTAATTATGAAAATGCTGGCCGCACCAGCAACCGTATTGGCCCTATGGGCAGTCAGCGCACAAGCTGCGACCAACGACGATATCGCTAAACGTCTTGAACCAGTCGGCCAAGTCTGTGTGCAGGGTAAAGAATGCAAGGGGATGGAAGTCGCTGCTTCGGTTGGCGGCGGTGCGTCGAAAACTCCTGACGAAATTATTGCCAAACACTGCAATGCTTGCCATGGCACCGGCCTGTTGGGCGCACCGAAGATCGGTGATGCCGCAGACTGGAAAAAACGCGCCGATAAAGAAGGCGGCACCGCTGCTGGCTTGGCGAAGGTAGCGTTGAGCGGGCTCAATGCGATGCCGCCAAAAGGCACATGCAGTGACTGCGAACTGAAAGACCTTGAAGGCGCCATCCAGAAGATGTCTGGCCTGAAATAACCCCGTCTTCAGCGAAAAGCCGCTTACGAGCGGCTTTTTTGTGCCTGCGATTTTCCCCCGAGGCTATTCTTTGAAGCAAAGACCCGGCAAGCTCCGTCCAACCCCAATGCATGGAACGGGCGGGAGGATCAGATGGTGCAGCTGTGTTCTATCGAGCAGGCGGTCGATGACGTATTGGCACGATTGCCGGCGCATATCCACATGGGCCTGCCGCTGGGGTTGGGCAAACCCAACCACTTCGTCAACGCGCTGTATCAACGTGTCGCGCAACTGCCCGAGCGGCAGCTGACGGTCTACACCGCCCTGTGTCTCGGCCGTCCGCCCTTGGGCGATGGTTTGCAAAAGCGCTTCCTCGAACCCTTCATCGAGCGGGTGTTCGGCGATTACCCGGAACTGGATTTCCTCGCCGACCTGCATCGCGACAGCCTGCCGAACAACATCCGCATTCATCAGTTCTTCATGCAGCCGGGTAGTTTGCTGAACAGCGCCCCGGCCCAGCAGGATTACGTCAGCAGCAATTACAGCCACGCCGCGCGGGACATCAATGCCGCCGGTTTGAACCTGGTGGCGCAACTGATCGCCAGCCATAACGAACATCCCGATCGCCTGAGTTTGAGCTGCAACCCGGACATTACCCTCGACCTGTTGCCGATGATCGCCAAGCGCCGGGCGGCGGGGGAGACGATCCTGATGGTGGGCCAGGTGCACAACGATTTGCCGTACATGCCTGGAGATGCGGAAATCGGCATCGACACCTTCGATCTGCTGATCGACGCCAAGGACAACACCACGTTGTTCTCCACACCGAACATGCCGGTGGGTTGCCAGGATCACTTCATCGGGCTGCACGCCAGCACGCTGGTGCGCGATGGTGGCACCTTGCAGATAGGCATCGGCGCCATGGGCGATGCCCTGACGGCGGCGTTACTGGCGCGGCAGGCGGACTGTGACGGTTACAAGGCGTTGCTGGCGGATCTGAATCTCAGCCACTGGACGCAGCTGATCGAGCGCGAAGGGGGCGTCGAACCGTTCGCCAAGGGCCTTTACGGTTGCAGCGAAATGTTCGTCAACGGCTTGCTGGTACTGGCGGATGCCGGGATCGTGCGGCGCAAAGTCTACCCTGACGTGCCGACCCAGCAGCAGGCCAACGCCGGCACGCTGAACGAGGCCGCGCAAACCGACGGCATCTCGGTGCATGGCGGTTTTTTTCTCGGCCCGCGCAGTTTCTACGAGCGCTTGCGCGAGTTGCCGCAGAGCAAGCGGCTCGAATTCAACATGACCCGCATCAGTTACATCAACGAGCTCTACGGCCAGGAAGAACTCAAACGCTTGCAGCGCCTCGATGCGCGCTTCATCAACACCGTGTTCACCATGACCCTGCTCGGTGCCGGCGTGGCCGATCAGCTGCAAGACGGGCGGGTGCTGAGCGGCGTCGGCGGGCAATACAACTTCGTCGCCCAGGGGCATGCGCTGGAAGGCGCGCGCTCCATCCTGCTTCTGCGCAGTTGGCGCGAGTCGGGCGGTGAAGTCAGTTCGAACATCGTCTGGGAATACGGCCATTGCACGATCCCGCGGCACCTGCGGGACATCGTCGTCACCGAGTACGGCATCGCCGACCTGCGGGGCAAGACCGACGCGGCAGTGATCGAGGCGTTGCTGAACATCAGCGACTCACGCTTCCAGCCGGGGCTGATCGAGCAGGCGCAAAACGTTGGCAAATTGCCGAAGCATTTCCGCCTCGATCCGCGTTTCGCCGACAACAGCCCACAGCGTTTGCAGGCCATTCAGGCACGGCATTCGAATCTGTTTCTGGAATATCCGTTGGGGTGTGATTTCACCGCGCAAGAGAGGGACCTGCTGCGGGCGCTGAACTGGTTGAAGAGCAAGTTCAAGCTCACGGAGATTCTGGAATTGGGCAAGGCGGCGCTGGATGCGCCAGAGCCTTCGGAGTTTCCTGAGCATCTGGAGCGGATGCAGCTGACGAAACCAGAAGGGCTGAAGGAGGATTTGTTTCAGCGGTTGTTGCTGACTGGCCTGAAGGCCACTGCCGGTCGATCGGGATTTCTCCGGTAATCAGAGATCGCCAAGATCGCAGCCTGCGGCAGCTCCTACAGGAGAATGCATTCGGCGTAGGAGCTGCCGCAGGGTGCGATCTTTTGCGTTTGGCTAGTTAGTCAATAAAGGTCACAACACCGCCGGCCAGGGACTGCACCCGAGCCAACGATTCAACTCGATAACCCTGGGCATCCAGTTCCGCACGGCCACCCTGGAACGACTTCTCGATCACGATGCCCAGACCGGCCACGGTCGCGCCGGCCTGTTTGATGATCGAGATCAGCGCTTGCGACGCCTTACCGTTGGCCAGAAAGTCGTCGATGATCAGCACGCGGTCGCTGCTGGTCAGGTGGCGTGGGGAGATCGCCACGGTGCTTTCGGTTTGCTTGGTGAACGAGTAAACCGTCGCCGACAGCAGGTTTTCAGTCAGGGTCAGGGACTGATGCTTGCGCGCGAAAATCACCGGTACGCCGAGGTTCAGGCCAGTCATGATCGCCGGGGCAATACCCGAGGCTTCGATGGTGACGATCTTGGTGATGCCCGAATCCTTGAACAGCGAGGCGAATTCGTCGCCGATCAGCTTCATCAGTGTCGGGTCGATCTGGTGGTTCAGAAAAGCGTCGACTTTCAGGACCTGGTCGGAAAGCACGATGCCTTCTTCGCGAATTTTCTTGTGCAGTGCTTCCATGAAGCTGTCCTCTGTTGGCGTCTTTTGTGCCGAAGGCCTAAATAAAAGTGCTCAATTCTAGCGCTTTAACATTGCGCGTATATCGGCCAATGCGCTGTTGCCGCGAACGGCTTTGACTTCGGTCGGGGTGTCGTCGTTACCTTCCCAGGCCAGGTCGTCCGGCGGCAGTTCATCGAGGAAGCGGCTGGGCGCGCAGTCGATGATCTCGCCGTATTGCTTACGCTTGGCGGCGAAGGTGAAAGCCAGGGTCTGACGCGCTCGGGTAATCCCGACGTAGGCCAGGCGACGTTCCTCTTCGATGGTGTCGGCTTCGATGCTGGAGCGGTGCGGCAGGATTTCCTCTTCCATGCCCATGATGAACACGTAAGGGAATTCCAGGCCCTTGGAGGCGTGCAAGGTCATCATCTGCACACCTTCGGCGCCGTCTTCCTCCTCCTGCTGACGCTCCAGCATGTCGCGCAGCACGAGTTTGCCGATGGCGTCTTCGACGGTCATCTCGCCGTCTTCGTCTTTCTCCAGCGTGTTCTTCAGTGCCTCGATCAGGAACCAGACGTTACCCATGCGGTAATCGGCGGCCTTGTCACTGGAGCTGTTGGTGCGCAGCCAGTTCTCGTAGTCGATGTCCATGACCATGCTGCGCAGGGCGGAGATCGGGTCTTCGCCGGCGCACTGCTCGCGGACCTTGTCCATGAAGCGCTTGAAGCGCGACAGGCGATCGGTGAAGCGGCTGTCCAAGTGTTCGCCCAGGCCGATTTCGTCGGTGGCGGCGTACATCGAGATTTTTCGCTCGGTGGCGTAGTTGCCCAGCTTCTCCAGTGTGGTCGAACCGATCTCCCGGCGTGGGACGTTGATCACCCGCAGGAAGGCGTTGTCGTCGTCCGGGTTCACGATCAGGCGGAAGTAGGCCATCAGGTCCTTCACTTCCTGGCGTCCGAAAAAGCTGTTGCCGCCGGACAGTCGGTAAGGCACCTGGTGATGTTGCAGCTTCAGCTCGATCAGCTTGGCCTGGTAGTTGCCGCGATACAGAATCGCGAAATCGCTGTAGGGCCGGTCGGTGCGCAAGTGCAGGCTGAGGATTTCCACGGCCACGCGCTCGGCTTCGGCGTCTTCGTTGCGGCAGCGGATCACGCGGATCTCGTCGCCGTGACCCATTTCACTCCACAGCTGCTTTTCGAATTCGTGCGGGTTGTTCGAAATCAGCACGTTGGCGCAGCGCAGGATGCGGCTGGTGGAGCGGTAGTTCTGCTCCAGCATCACCACTTTCAGGGACGGGTAATCGTCCTTGAGCAGCATCAGGTTTTCCGGGCGGGCGCCGCGCCAGGCGTAGATCGACTGGTCGTCGTCGCCTACCACGGTGAACTGGTTGCGTTTGCCGATCAGCAGTTTCACCAGCAAATACTGGCTGGCGTTGGTGTCCTGGTATTCGTCCACCAGCAGGTAGCGGACCTTGTTCTGCCATTTTTCCAGGATGTCGTCGTGCTCCTGGAACAGTTTTACCGGCAGCAGGATCAGGTCGTCGAAGTCCACCGCGTTGAACGCCTTGAGCGTGCGCTGGTAGTGGGTGTAGACGATGGCGGCGGTCTGTTCCTTGGGGTTGCGTGCGTTTTCCAGGGCTTCGGGCGGCAGGATCAGGTCGTTTTTCCAGGCGCCGATCATGTTCTTGATCTCGTCGACGCCGTCGTCGCCCGAGTATTCCTTCTGCATGATGTCGGTCATCAGGGCTTTGACGTCGGTCTCGTCGAAGATCGAGAAGCCCGGTTTATAGCCCAGCCGCACATGTTCCTTGCGGATGATGTTCAGGCCCAGGTTGTGAAAGGTGCACACCGTCAGGCCGCGGCCTTCACCGCCCTTGAGCAACGTGCCGACCCGTTCCTTCATCTCTCGCGCGGCCTTGTTGGTAAAGGTCATGGCGACGATGTACTGGGCACGGATGCCGCAGCTCTGGATCAGATGCGCAATTTTGCGGGTGATCACGCTGGTCTTGCCGGAGCCTGCACCGGCGAGCACCAAAAGAGGGCCGCCGACGTAGCTCACGGCTTCTTGCTGCCGGGGATTGAGTCGGGACATACGAAATCAGGGAGTCTTTAGCGAAATGGGCCGGCATTTTAACAGGCTCAGCGAATTGTGCTGCTCTCTCCGACTTGTGACGCAACACGCGATCTCCATTTGCCGGTTTTGATACTTTCACGCAGGATGCGCAGTGAATTTGCGTCTAATGTTCGTATTCAAGACACAAAGTCGTGTTTGATAACTAATGTCATTTGGTCATTGGTTACCCGGGCGGCATAATGCCCGCCGCCTACATCTTTGCAGAGTCTAGGGAGCTAGCTTGTCTACGCCTGTCGAACCCTTGCGTTTGCTGCTACTGGCCCAAGAGCCGGCGTGGGCAGCGTTGTTGCGCGAGTGTCTGGCTCCAATGGGGAGTTCGGCAGTGCTGCTCAGCGCACCGAGCTGGGAGTCGGTCAGCAACCTGTTCGATGACAACCGCAGCGCGGTGTTGTTGACGATTCCTGCTCTGCAGCCGGCACCCGGCCGTTGCAACCTGCCTACGGTGTTGCTGCTCGAACACGAGCCGCTGGCGCCGCCCGACGGTGTGAGCGACTGGCTGGTGCGCAATCTGCTGGATCCCGGCATGTTGCGCCGCTGCCTGCGTCATGTGCGTGAGCGCGGGGTGCTGGAAAACACCTTGCAACGCCTGGCCGAGCAGGATCCGCTGACCGGCATCGCCAACCGTCAGGGTTTCCAGACCTTGCTGGCGGCGCGTCTGGCGGACAACGACGGCCGCGGCCTGGCCCTCGGTCACCTCGACCTCGACAACTTTCGACACGCCAACGACGCCCTCGGCCATCAGGCAGGCGACCGGTTGATTCTGCAAGTGGTCTCGCGGCTGAAAAGCCAGCTGGAGGCCGGCGATCAACTGGCGCGGCTGGGCAGCGATGAGTTCGCCCTGCTGATCGACACCCGCCGCGCCCCTCAGCGCGCTGAATGGATGGCCGAACGGATTACCGAAGCCCTGTCCGAACCCTACTGGATCGACGGCGAAAGCCTGTTGATCGGTTCCAGTCTCGGCATTGCTCACGCCCGGGCGCAGGCCGGCGCCGACCCGCTGATGTGGCACGCGCACATCGCCATGCAGCAGGCCAAGAGTACTCAAGGCTGCACCTTTCACATCTTCAACGAGCGGATCAATCGCAATGCTCGCAGCATCGCCGACCTTGAAAGCGAGCTGCGCCGGGCCTTACGTCGCGATGAGCTGGAGTTGCATTACCAGCCACGCCTGAACCTTGCGGACGGCCAGATCGTCGGCCTCGAAGCCTTGGTGCGCTGGCGTCATGGTGAACGCGGTTTGCTGCCCCCCAGCGAATTCGTGCCACTGGCCGAGCAAAGCGGCTTGATCGTGCCGCTGGGTTACTGGGTGATTTCCCGAGCCCTGCGGGACATGCAGGCGCTGCGTGAGCGGGGTCTGCCAGCGCTGCACATGGCGATCAACCTGTCGTTCCGGCAGTTTCAGGACAGCCAATTACTGTCGACCCTGAGCCGGCTGATTGCCGAGCGTGGCGTCGAGGCGCAATGGCTGGAATTCGAACTGACCGAAACCGCGGTGATGCGTCGCAGTGACCTGGTCAAGCAGACCATGGACGCCCTCGGGCGGCTCGGTGTGCGCTTCTCGCTGGACGATTTCGGCACCGGGTTCTCATCGTTCGTGCACCTGAACAGCCTGCCGATCGCCTTGTTGAAGGTCGACAAGAGCTTTGTCGGCGGCATGGAAGAGCGGGAAGAGAATCGCAAACTGGTGCACGCCATGATCAACCTGGCGCACAACCTCAACCTCGAAGTGGTTGCCGAAGGCGTGGAAACACAGGCGCAGCTGGATTTGTTGCGCGGGTTTGGTTGCGATCAGGTGCAGGGGTACCTGATCAGCAAGCCGTTGCCGTTGGCGGAATTGGTTGAGTATTTGACCTTCGGCTCCAGCCAGCAGGTTGTGGTTGAGGCCATTTAAAAGATCGCAGCCTTCGGCAGCTCCTACAAAAACGCGGTCGTGCGCGGTCCTGTAGGAGCTGCCGAAGGCTGCGATCTTTTGATCTTAATCCGGCTGAATCACCCGAAAGCTGTCTTGCGCTGAAGGCTCGCGCCGAATCATTCGAGTCATCTTCCACTCAAACGCCAGCGTCAGGCTCACCGCCGCACACGCCAGCCCCAGCGCCAACCCCCACCAGACGCCCGTCGGCCCCCAGTTCAGATGGAAGGCCATCCACCAGGCGGCCGGCGCACCAATCAGCCAATAGCAGCCCAAACCCACCAGGAACGTGGTCTTGGCATCCTTGAGCCCGCGAATGCAGCCCATGGCAATGGTTTGCGTGCCGTCGAACAGCTCGAACCACGCCGCCACCGCCAGCAGGCTCACGGCCAGTTCTATGACCGGGTGAAAGGCTGGGTCGTTGTGGTCGAGGAACAAGCCGATCAACTGATTCGGCAGCAGCCAGAAGACCATCGCGAACCCCAGCATCGACACCGCCCCGAAGGCGATCCCGACCCGTCCGGCCAGCCGCGCATCCAGCAATTGCCCGGCGCCGTAATGCTGGCCGATGCGCATGGTGATCGCGTAGGAAAGCCCCGCCGGCACCATGAACGCCACCGAGACGATTTGCAGGGCGATCTGGTGCGCCGCCAGTTGCGTGCTGCCCATGGTGCCCATGCACAGCGCGGCGAAGGCAAACAGGCCGACTTCCACCGCATAGGTGCCGCCAATCGGCAGGCCCAGGCGCCACAACTCCTTCAAGTACTGACGATTGGGCCGCGACAGCCCCTGGCGCAACGGATAAGCGTCATAGGCCGGGTGCCGACGAATGTGCAGCGCGAGCGCCAGCGCCATCAGGTTGGCCACGATCGCTGTGACCAGACCGATGCCCATCAGGCCCATTTTCGGCAGGCCGAACATGCCGGTGATCAACGCATAGTTGAGCAGGAAGTTGGCCACGGTGCCACCGAGGCTGATGACCATCACCGGCGTCGCCCGGCCGATGGCGCTGGTGAAGCCGCGCAGTGCCATGAAACTCAGGTAGCCGGGCAGGGCGAACGGCAGGATCAACAGAAACTGGCCGGCGGCCTGGACGTTGGTTGCGGTCTGGCCGAACAGCAGCAACACCGGTTTGAGGTTCCACAGCAGCAGACCCGCCACCAGCGCCATCAACCAGGCCAGCCACAAACCGGCCTGGGTCAGCCGCGCTGCGCCGATGATGTCGCCCGCGCCCTGACGGATCGCCACCAGGGTGCCGACCGCCGCGATCACGCCGATGCAGAAGATCGACACGAACGAATACGTCGCCGCGCCCAGACCGCCGCCGGCCAGCGCCTCGGGACTCAGGCGCGCCATCATCAAGGTGTCGGTGAGGACCATCAACATGTGCGCCAACTGCGAGGCAATCAACGGCCCCGCCAGCCGCAGGATGGCCCAGAGTTCAATACGCGCTGGATGCTGCATGATCATCACGCTCGATTGTCAGAGAGAACAGGAAGCGTCGATTCTCGGCGCTCTGCGGGGTTTCCACAAAGGGATAAAAAGGATGGGTGGCATGATTAAAACTCATGCCAGGGACTTTCTGATAAGTTGAGGCAACCGCGCTATAGGAGCTTTCCCAATGTCTCGTCGTCTTCCTCCCTTGTATGCCCTTCGAGCATTCGAAGCGGCGGCGCGACATAGCTCGTTCACCCGCGCCGCCGAAGAACTGTCGATCACCCAAAGTGCGGTCAGCCGGCACATTCGTACGCTCGAAGAGCATTTCGCCTGTCGCCTGTTTCATCGCAGCGGGCGCAACCTGCAACTGACCGAATCGGCGCGGCTGATACTGCCCGGCATTCGCGAAGGCTTCACCGCCCTGGAACGAGCCTGCAATACCCTGCGTGCCGAGGACGACATCCTGCGCATGAAAGCCCCGTCGACCCTGACCATGCGCTGGCTGTTGGCGCGGCTCAGTCGGTTTCGCCACCTGCGACCGGGGAACGAGGTGCAATTGACCAGCGCCTGGATGGACGTTGATACGGTGGACTTCAACCACGAACCCTTCGACTGCGCCGTCATCCTCAGCAACGGGCATTTTCCACCGGACTGGGAGACGACTTTGCTGTTTCCCGAAGAGCTGATTCCGGTGGGCGCGCCGAATCTGCTGAAGGATCAACCGTGGGACGTTGCGCGCCTGGCCAGCACCGAGCTGCTGCACCCGACGCCGGACCGCCGCGACTGGCGCAACTGGCTGGAGCGCATGGGCCTGACCGATCAAGTCTCGCTCAAGGGCGGACAGGTGTTCGATACGCTGGAACTGGGCATGATCGCTGCCGCCCGGGGCTACGGCGTGTCCATGGGCGATTTGCTGATGGTCGCGGAAGATGTCGCCCAGGGACGCCTGAGTTTGCCGTGGCCGACGGCCGTCGCCAGTGGTGAGCACTATTACCTGGTCTGGCCGAAAACCCGCCCCGGCGGTGAACGTTTGCGCCGACTCAGCGATTTCCTGCAAGGCGAAGTCCGGGCCATGGAATTACCGGATGTCGAACGCCTGGGCTGAATTGATGGAGCCGCTGCAATGGCGGCCTTGAGCCATATCCCGGCTAATCACTCAAGTATTCGGTTTTGCCGCCGAAAATCTGCTGATGGAACCTTAGTGCCAGGCTCCATGTTTTCCCCACTATCAGAAATTTTGCCGAGTGCGACGGGATCAGGATGATCCGGCCCACTGGGTCAGGAGCTGTCATGTCTCAACCTCGTGCTCGGATTGCCTCACAGCTGGGTCTTGCGCTTGCCGTGATACTGGCGATTGTCATCAGCGGCAGCACCGTGTTTGCCCTGCGCTCGCTGGACGCCGCCAACCTCGCCACCCGCGAAGAGCACCTGGCCAGCGAGGCGCGGCTGCTGGCCGATCAGCTGAGCACGTTCCACGGCACGTTGCGTGAGAGTACCCAGCGCCTCAGCGGCCTGTTCGAGAAGCGCTTCAGCGCCGGTTTGAGCGTGCACCCGGATGAGCCGGTGACCGTGGCGGGTGTGCAGACCCCGGGCCTGCACCTGGGTGGCGAAGTGTTGAACAACAACTTCAAGGAAGTGGACGAGTTCAAGCAAATGACTGCCGGCGTTGCGACGCTGTTCGTGCGCAGTGGTGAAGACTTCATTCGGGTCAGCACGTCCCTGAGCAAACAGGACGGCACCCGGGCCATCGGCACATTGCTGGATCACGCTCACCCGGCTTATGCGCGCTTGATGGCCGGGCAGAGCTACGTCGGCCGCGCCTTGCTCTTCGAACGGTCCTACATGACTCAGTACACCCCCGTACGCGACAGCGGCGGTAAGGTGATTGCCGTGCTGTTCGTGGGATTCGATTACACCGACGCCCAGAACGCCCAGTTCGAAAACCTCAAGCGCTTCCGCATCGGCCAGACCGGCTCCCTGGCGCTGCTCGATGAGCAGAGCAAATGGCTGGTGCCGATCGCCGGTGTGCAAGCGTTGGACGTGGCCGTCCCGGCCATCGTCGGTCTGGCCAAGACGCCGGGCAAGGGCGATTTCTGGAGTGACAAGTCGCAAGACTTCTACAGCATTGCCGTGCCGTTCGAAGGCGGGCCGTGGTCGGTGGTGGCGAGCATGCCGAAAGCGGAAATCCGCGCGGTGACCTGGAGCGTCGGCATTCGCCTGGCCATCGGCAGCCTGTTGGCGATGTTGCTGGCCGTGGGTTCGGCGGTCTGGTTGTTGCGCAGCAAACTGGCGCCGCTGGGGGATCTGGTGCGTCAGGCCGAAGCCTTGGGTGCCGGTGATTTGAGTGTGCGCCTGAACGTGTCGAGCAACGACGAAATCGGTCAGTTGGCCCGCGCTTTCAACCAGATGAGCCAGGCTTTGTCGACCATGGTCGAGCACATTCGTAGAGCCTCGGAAGAGGTCAACAGCCGCGCCCAAGCGTTGTCCGGTCTGTCTGGCGGTGCCTATGAAGGGATGGAGCAGCAGTCCGGCGAAATCACCAGCATGGCCGGCGCCGTGGAAGAGTTCAGCGCCACCTCGTTGAACATTGCCGACAACATGGGCAACACCCAGCGTCTGGCGCAGGAAAACGCACAGCAAACCCAGATCGGTCGTACGTCGATGGACGAAGCGTCCTCGTCTCTGGAACAAATCGCCGGTGCGCTGAACAGCACCGCGACGGTGATCAACACCTTGGGTCAGCGCTCCCAGGAAATTGGCGGCATTGTCGGGGTGATCACCGCGATCGCCGAGCAAACCAATTTGCTGGCGCTCAACGCTGCCATCGAAGCCGCCCGTGCCGGTGAGCAAGGTCGTGGGTTTGCGGTGGTGGCTGATGAGGTGCGCAACCTGGCCTCGCGTACTCGCCAGGCCACTGACGAAATTTCCGGGATGATCCAAAGTATCCAGCAGGAAACCGGCAACGCGATCAGCACCATGGAGCAGGGTAACGTGCTGATGCAGGAAGGCTTGTCGCGCAACGCCAACGTCGCCTCAGCCCTGGCGCGGATCGATGAGCAAAGCCGCTCGGCCGGTCAGCAATTCGCCGCCATCACCACCGCGACCCAGGAACAAAGCAGCACCGCGACCTTGCTCAGCAGCAATCTGCAAAGCATTGCCTTGGCGAACAGTGAACAGCGGGAGGTGGTGTCGAACCTGGCAGTGACTGCCAAAGAGCTGGAGAAGCTCGCGGCGGACTTGCGGCATGAGGTTGACCGGTTCCGCTGAGGTACCTCCGAAACAGCCATCGCGGGCAGGCTCGCGATGGCATCAACTCAATTCTGCGCGTTATCCACAAGCCTCGTATCGACGATCGTTTGGCATTTGCCATCGTGATCTCGATTTTTATGCTTGCTGAAACGTTTCTTCAAGTTTATAAAAATGGCACAACTCCAAGAAAGGCTGCTGCCATGACCCCGCTCAAACTCTTCGTTGCCCTCAGCGCATTGTCCGCTGCTTCCCACGCCATGGCTTGGGATTACGTCCTGCTCGATACCGACAAAGCCGCCCAGAGCTGGCAGATCACCAGCCAGCAACTCGGCGTGAAAACCGACAAACCCTTCTCCGTAACCCTGCGCACCTTGCATGGCGGTCGGCAGGAGGGTGTCAGCATCGTCGACATCGATAACGGCACAATGAAACTCTCGGTGGTACCGACTCGCGGCATGAACGTCTTGCAGGCCTCGGTCGGCAACGTGCGCATGGGCTGGGATTCGCCGGTCAAGGAAGTGGTCAACCCGTCCTTCATCGAGCTCAATGGCCGCGGTGGCCTGGGCTGGCTGGAAGGTTTCAATGAGCTGGTCACCCGCTGCGGCTATGAATGGGTCGGCCACCCTGGCATCGACAATGGCGAACTGCTGACCCTGCACGGTCGCGCCGCCAACATCCCGGCCAACAAAGTCACCCTGCACATCGATGAAAAAYCGCCATACGCCATCAGCCTGCGCGGCGAGCTGAAAGAGCAGGCATTCAAGAAAGTCGACTTCTCCGTCGCGACCGAACTGGTGACCGAGCCCGGCAGCGTAGTGTTCGCTCTCAACGACACCCTGACCAACAACGGCGACTATCCGAAGGAATACCAGGCGCTGTATCACAGCAACTTCAGCACTCCGTTCCTGGAGGAGGGCGCTCGCTTCGCCGCGCCGGTGAAGCAGGTCTCACCGTTCAACGACAAAGCCAAAGGCGATCTGGCGGACTGGCAAACCTACCGCGCACCGACCAAGGACTACGACGAGACGGTTTACAACGTGGTGCCATATGCCGATGCCAAGGGCGATACGTTGACCGTGCTGCATAACGAGGCCGGCAGCCTGGGTGTCTCGGTCGGCTTCAACACTCAAACACTGCCGGTGTTCTCCCTGTGGAAAAACACCGATACCCAGGGCCAGGGCTATGTCACGGGGCTGGAGCCAGGGACGAGTTTTTCCTACAACCGCCGGTATCAGCGGCCACTGAACCTGGTGCCGACAATTGCGCCGAAGGAACAGAAGCAGTTCCGCATCAGCTACAGCTTGCTGGCGGATAAAGCGGCTGTGGATAAGGCATTGAAGCAGGTGAGCGAGATTCAGGGTGGGCGCGAGACGGAGGTGCGGCAGACGCCGTTGGTTGATCTCACCAAGGGGTGACGCCGGCTAGAGTGTTGTCGGCCGATATTGCAGCGCTTCGGCCAAGTGTTCGCGTCTGATCCCGTCGGCTTGTTCAAGGTCCGCCAGCGTGCGCGCGACCTTGAGCAGTCGATGGGCCGCTCGCAACGACAGCGTTAAACGCTCGCAGGCGGATTCCAACCAGTTTTCATCGACTGTGGATAACTTACAGTGCCGGCGTAGGCCTGGCAGGTCGAGGAAGGCATTGGCGCAACCTTGGCGTTTGTGTTGCCGCTCTCTTGCATCGGCAACCAGCTCGGCGGCGGTGGCTGTATCGTCGCCGGGTTTTAACGCAGGATTCAACGCCGTGGCTTCGCGAGCAACTGTCAGGTGCAGGTCGATGCGATCCAGCAGCGGCCCCGACAGTTTGTTGCGATAGCGCTGCACCATGTCCGGCGTACAGGAACAACGGCCGCTTGGTTCGCCAAGATATCCACAGGGGCAGGGATTCATCGCAGCCACCAGTTGAAAGCGCGCCGGAAAACGTACGCGGTCCTTGGCGCGGGAAATCACGATGTGGCCGGATTCCAATGGCTCTCTCAACACCTCCAATACCTTGCGATCAAACTCTGGAAGCTCATCAAGGAACAGCACGCCATGGTGGGCGAGAGTGATTTCGCCGGGTTGCGGTTTCGAACCGCCACCCACCAGTGCGGGGCCTGAAGCGGAGTGGTGTGGCTGTCGGAAGGGACGCTGAGGCCAATGACTCAGCGGCACACAACTGGCGACCGATTGAATCGCTGCGACTTCCAGTGCTTCGCTCTCGGCCAATGGCGGTAACAGCCCCGGCAGACGACTCGCCAACAACGTTTTCCCCGTCCCCGGCGGTCCGCTGAACAACAGGTTATGAGCCCCCGCCGCGGCAATCAGCAAGGCTCGCTTGGCTGCAAGTTGTCCCTGCACTTCGTTCAAGTCGGGATAGGGTTTGCTGGCGTAGAGCAAACCGTTGGAAGCGTAGGGTTCGATGGGCGTGTGACCATTGAAATGCGCGACCGCTTGAAGCAGATGATCCACCGCAATCACTTTCAACCCCGAAGCCAGGCACGCCTCCTCGGCATTCGCTCGCGGCACTACCAGCGTGCGCCCGGCCTTGCGCGCTGCCAGCGCCGCCGGCAACACCCCGCGAACCGCCCGCACCGCGCCCGACAGCGCCAGCTCTCCCAGGCACTCCACGTCATCCAGCGTCAACGTCGGCACCTGCACGCTGGCCGACAGAATCCCCAAGGCAATCGCCAGATCGAAACGCCCGCCATCCTTCGGCAAATCGGCGGGAGCGAGATTCAAGGTGATGCGCCGCGCTGGAAATTGCAGCCCCGAATTGATGATCGCGCTACGCACCCGATCCTTGCTTTCCTTCACCGCCGCCTCGGGCAGCCCGACCATGGTCAGCGACGGCAAGCCGTTAGCCAGATGCACTTCGACGGTGACGGCGGGCGCATCCACGCCGACTTGGGCGCGGCTGTGGACGATGGATAGGGACATGGTCGTTCCTTGAGCTGACGGGGAACCGCTTCCTGCGGGTTTTTGAAGGGTAGACGGGGAGTGAGGGTTTAGCGTGGCGGCAAGGGAAGGAAACTTTCGCAGGATGTTGCGAGTTTTGGTGAGCTAATCCGGGAGCTTCGTCAGGCTCGTGCCTGCAAGCCAGCCACTCGGTTCAAGTTCTTTGCCCTGAGCAGCGGCGACATCAAAAAAGCGGCGTTGATTGGCCGATACGCTCCCGGCTAACCGGAGTGCCTCAGCATGATATTTAGTGGCGAGTAACAGTTTGGCTTTTTGTTTTTTAGATTTCATAGCGACTTTTTCGATTTGTAGATTGGTTTTTTTGGGTCAGTCAGCTTAAGAGGTGGACACGGTTTTGATGCAATGGGAATTGGCGCTTGTTTTTGTAGGATTCGGCTGGATTTCGAAAGCCTTCTGAAGGGCTCAGGTAGTCCTTTTCCTAAAGTTTTGAGAGGGGGACCAAGAATCGCAACACCGCGTTTGCATTAGTGAATTCAGGTTATACACTCAAGATTAATGCATAACGTTAAGCTTTAAATTATGATCGTTGGCTTTAAGTGTTCTGAGACCGAGTACCTGTTTCGCAACGGAAAGACCCGTATGTGGTCAGCCATTCTGAGTGTCGTGGAACGAAAGCTGACGATGCTTGATGCTGCTGCGGTGCTGATGGACCTTCGATCACCACCAGGCAATCGATTGGAGGCGCTGGAAGGAGATCGAAAAGGTCAGCACAGCATCCGCATCAACGCTCAATGGCGAATTTGCTTTGTTTGGGGTCTTAACGGACCAGAGAATGTCGAAATCGTCGATTATCACTGAGGTGAGTAATGACTAAGAATGGTATGCGCCCGGTTCACCCTGGCGAGATCCTCAAAGAGGAATACCTGGAGCCTCTGAGCCTTACGGCTGCAGCCTTGGCCAGAGCGTTGAGCGTTTCGACGCCTACGGTGAACGACATCGTACTTCAGCGTCGAGGTGTCAGTGCCGATATGGCTCTAAGGCTATCTATCTGCCTGGACACGACTCCCGAGTTTTGGCTGAACCTGCAATCGACATACGATTTGCGAAAAGCCGAGATCGAACGAGGGGCTGCGATCCGGGATCAGGTTGAGCGGCTCCCGCACTGCGCCTGAACCTCTGTTCCTGAACGAACCCCACGCGATAAACGTGGGGTTTTTTTGTCGTTCAGAATACCTGGAGTATTCGTGACGCACGCTTCCACCACGGAGCATTGACCATACTTCGCGGTCGTTCCTCATTCGGCAGCAGTTGCGGAACATCCTGCAACCGAATCCACGGCTGGTTATTCCAGTGCAGCAAACTCAACGACATCTGCGGCCAATTGAGCAGGCTCAGAATCGGGCGTTCGGTTGAGGTGGGTTGTTGGGCGTCTCTGAGGGCTGGTACTACGTCGTGGGTCAGCCATTCGCGCAGGCCTCGGTATTCGGGGCAGTAGTGGTAGACCAGTAATGCGTAGACGCCGGATTCGCTGATCAGCAGTGTGTTTTCTACAGTGCCGTGGATGAGCATTTGCAGATTCTGGTGTTGGTCGGGATCGAGTTTGCGTAGCGCTCGTTCGTCGAGGAAGAGGCGGAGCAATCGGCCGAGGTCGCGGGCGCTGAACCAGGCTTGGTTTTCGAGGAGGAGGGCGTGGAGGTGGAGTTTGTGGCGGGTGAAGATGTGGGGGATTAGATAGTTTTCGTCCATGGTGCAGTTCTCGGGATCAAATGAAGAAAACTGCCTCTGATCGTCGCCAAACGAAAAAGGTGGCAGCCATGCGCGGGTTGGCGAACCGGTGACGCCCGAAAACCGGCAGACCCGAAGGTCTCCCACGCATAGCCGCCATAATTCGAGATGGGAACAAATTCCTCGGTCGAATGTGGTCGCGGTGCGTCGGGGTCTTCCGGGTCGCCAAACCCAGAGCTGAACATTCAGCTGGGGATGAGCATAGAAACTGGAGGCCTTACGACGCAATCGGACGGCGGTGGTGTTCTTTGTAGGACGTTGCCGGGATGTTTGCGAGGCTAAGGATCAAAAGATCGCAGCCTTCGACAGCTCCTACAAAGGTGGTCTGTCCAGTATGGGAGGGCTGGTAGACCGAGGCGCCCTCATTCGCGAGCAAGCCCGCTCCCACAGGGAATGCATTTCACAGAAGAGTCAGTGCGTTACTCGGCAGGTGGATTGAGCTTCGCTTCCAGCTCCGCCACTTTCGCCTCCAAGCTCTCCAACCGGGCGCGGGTCCGCGCCAGCACAACCATCTGGCTGTCGAATTCTTCACGGCTCACCAAGTCCAGCTTGCTGAAGCCGCTCTGCAACAAAGCCTTGAACTGGCTTTCGATTTCGCTTTTCGGCAGTGGGGTGTCGCCGCTGAAGAGGCGGGAGGCGGTGCCGCTCAGGGCGTCGAGGAAGTCTTTGGGCGCGAGCATGGGAAATGTCCTGTCAACAATGGCGAGCAGTGTACCACGCAGTGTCTATAGTCAATCTCGGCGGCTGGGATGCACGCTTTTCGCGCATGCGAGTGGACAGCCGCGCACTGTTGTTGTGCGTAACTGTGGCGTCAATCGGCTGGAGGGGCCTGCGGTAGCGGGCAAGGGCTTGAAATCAATGGGTTTTGGATAGATGGCAAGCTTTCTGCTTAGTCGCTGGTGACCCATGCACTGATGCAGTCGCTGTGACGAATGCAGTGCGCCAAGCGGAACGGGGGAAGTTTCGTGCGGAGTGGTTAGCTGGCGTCGGACGGGCAGGTAAGGCCGAACGATGCGTTACAAAGCCAGGCACTGCGCTTAGACTTGAGTCGGGTTTGTTTTCCTGGGGCAAGTCCACCAATTCGGGAGAGAGTTTTCATGAAGCTAGTCACTGCCATCATCAAGCCGTTCAAACTGGACGACGTGCGCGAGTCGCTGTCCGAGATCGGCGTGCAGGGCATTACCGTTACTGAGGTCAAAGGCTTCGGTCGGCAGAAGGGTCACACCGAGCTGTATCGCGGCGCGGAGTACGTGGTCGATTTTCTGCCCAAGGTGAAGATCGATGTCGCCATTGACGACAAGGATCTGGACCGGGTTATCGAGGCGATAACCAAGGCCGCCAACACCGGCAAGATCGGTGACGGCAAGATCTTCGTGGTCAATCTGGAACAGGCGATTCGCATCCGTACCGGCGAAACCGATACCGACGCAATCTAAGCCGCCACAAACCCAACGCCCCAGGAGAAAACAATATGACTCTGCGTAAAATCGCAGGGCTAGGAGCCCTGTTGTCCCTCGTAATGCCCGGCCTGGCCATGGCGGCAGACGAAGTGGCGGCCCCAGTCCTCAATTCCGGCGACACCGCCTGGATGATGACCTCGACAGCCCTGGTGCTGTTCATGACCATTCCCGGCCTCGCGCTGTTCTACGGCGGCATGGTTCGGTCGAAAAACATTCTTTCCGTGATGATGCAGTGCTTCGCCATTACCGGTCTGATCAGCGTTCTGTGGGTCATTTATGGCTACAGCGTCGCGTTCGACACCACCGGCATGGAACAGGGCGTCATCAATTTCAACTCGTTCTTCGGGAGCCTGAACAAGGCCTTCCTCGCCGGTATCACGCCAGCGAGTCTGACCGGGCCTGCGGCGCTGTTCCCTGAGGCAGTGTTCGTCACCTTCCAGATGACCTTCGCCATCATTACCCCGGCGCTGATCGTCGGCGCCTTCGCCGAGCGGATGAAGTTCTCCGCCATGCTGATCTTCATGGGCGTGTGGTTCACCCTGGTTTACGCACCGATTGCGCACATGGTCTGGTCCGGCAACGGCGGCCTGTTGTGGGACTGGGGGGTTCTGGACTTCGCCGGTGGCACCGTGGTTCATATCAACGCCGGTGTGGCAGGTCTGATTGCCTGCCTGGTACTGGGCAAGCGTAAAGGCTTCCCGACCACTCCAATGGCGCCGCACAACCTCGGTTACACCTTGATGGGTGCTGCGATGTTGTGGGTCGGCTGGTTCGGTTTCAACGCCGGTTCCGCTGCGGCCGCCAACGGCACTGCAGGCATGGCGATGCTGGTGACTCAGATCGCCACCGCCGCTGCGGCGCTGGGCTGGATGTTTGCCGAGTGGATCACTCACGGCAAGCCAAGTGCACTGGGTATCGCTTCGGGTGTGGTGGCCGGTCTGGTTGCAATCACTCCGGCCGCTGGCACCGTGGGCCCGATGGGCGCTCTGGTGATCGGTCTGGCAGCAGGCGTGGTGTGCTTCTTCTGCGCGACTACCCTGAAACGCAAACTCGGTTATGACGATTCCCTGGATGCCTTTGGCGTGCACGGTATCGGCGGTATTCTCGGCGCGATCCTGACCGGTGTGTTCGCGGCACCATCCCTGGGTGGTTTCGGTACCGTTACCGACATCGCGGCTCAAGTCTGGATTCAGTGCAAAGGCGTCGGCTTCACGGTGATCTACACCGCGATCGTCACCTTCATCATCCTCAAGGTGCTAGACGCTGTCATCGGTCTGCGCATCACCGAGGAAGAAGAAGCAGTCGGCATCGATCTGGCGCTCCACAACGAACGCGGCTACAACTTGTAAGCACGCCTATAAAAAATGCCCGGCTTGCCGGGCATTTTTTTGTCTGAGATTTGTCAGTGAAGGAGCGGCTGAAAGGTTTTTTCATACACGTTCAGGGGCGTTTACAACGGGTGTTTTTCTGCGGCCAATGGCTTACACGATTGAAGGAATATTAGGGCCTTTGTTTTTTCCCAGAGCGCGCTAGAATGCGCCCCGAACGTGCGGAGAACTGTATGTGGCAACAGACTCTGATAACCCTGCGGGCACGGCCCCGGGGGTTTCATCTGGTAACGGACGAGTTACTCGCCGGCTTGCCTGAACTCAAGGCATGTCGGGTCGGTCTGTTGCATTTGTGGCTACAGCATACCTCGGCCTCGTTGACCATCAACGAGAACGCCGATCCGGCGGTACGTCGCGACTTCGAACGATTTTTCAATCGTCTGATCCCACAAGGAACAGACGGCTATGAGCATAACGACGAAGGCCTGGACGACCTCCCGGCGCACTTCAAGGCCAGCGTGCTTGGCTGTCAGCTCAGTTTGCCGATCTCGGCAGGCCGACTGGCGTTGGGAACCTGGCAAGGCGTTTATCTGGGCGAGCACCGTGATCATGGCGGTGCCCGTAAAGTCCTCGCCACCGTACACGGTGAAGGGGCATAAACCGCTGGTCACCAGCGGTGGTTGAATTTTTTCCGGCAGCCTTCGACAGATGGCGAAGCTGGGCTATAACTAATCTGCTTTTCGCAAGTCATGAGGTAGAACATGAGCGACGATGATCTGGAAAACGACGACCTCGAAGTAGGCGACGACGACGAAACCGAAGAAGGCCTGGAAGCGGCGGCTGAAGACGTCGCTGAAGATGACGGCGGTGATGTGCCCGTTCCGACTGCCAAAGGCAAAGCCAAGGCAGCGGTATCGGTCGATGAGCTGCCGAGCGTCGAAGCCAAGAACAAGGAACGCGATGCCCTGGCCAAGGCCATGGAAGAGTTTCTGGCACGGGGCGGCAAGGTGCAGGAAGTGGAGGCCAATGTGGTCGCCGATCCTCCCAAGAAGCCTGATAACAAGTACGGCAGCCGGCCTATCTAAGCGCCTGCTTCCTGCTTGCTGAAAAAGCCCGCCGTCGCTGCGGGCTTTTTCATGGGCGAAAATCAAAAGATCGCAGCACCTCAAATATCGGCTGAGTTCCAGCGGGCGAGCAGCGCAGGCAACTCGGTCAAACTGCGAATCTCGGCATCCGGCGCCCTCTCGGCTTCCCACACTTTGCCCGCCGGGTTAAACCAGATCGCTCGCAACCCCGCCTGCTGTGCTCCGGCAATGTCATCCCCTGGATGATCGCCAATATGCACCGCGGTTTCGGCGGTCGCGCCGCCACGTTGCAACGCTTCATGAAACAGTCGCGCATCCGGTTTGGCGATGCCGATGTCTTCGGCGCACAGGGCAAACCTGAAGTAATCCGCCAGGCCCAGTCGGCGCACATCGGCGTTGCCGTTGGTCACTACACCGAGGGCGTAGTGCTTGGCGAGTGTCTCCAGCGTCGGCTCGACTTCGGGGAAAACTTCCAGCTGATGCCGGGCATGCAGAAACACTTCAAAACTTTGATCAGCCAGGTCTGAGGCTTGACCATGGTCGTAACCAGCCTCTTCCAGAGCATGAAAAAGCACCCGCCGACGCAGCGCACTGATTCGGTGCTTGAGGCTCGGCTCATTGCTCAACACCCGCTCGCGAATCGACCACAAATGCTCCACCGGCACCGCGCCCAGGTTCGGCGCATGCTCGGTCAGCCATTCACGCAATATGGCTTCGGCGCTGGCGATTACCGGGGCGGTGTCCCACAGGGTGTCGTCGAGGTCGAAGGTGATCAGTTGGATGGTCATGAATCATCGCCTTTAATGCGTTTGGCCCGTGGATGGGCGCTGTCGTAGACCGTCGCCAGGTGCTGGAAGTCCAGATGGGTATAGATCTGGGTGGTCTTGATGTCTGAGTGGCCGAGTAGCTCTTGCACGGCGCGCAGGTCTTGCGAGGACTCCAGCAAATGGCTGGCGAAGGAGTGTCGCAACATGTGCGGGTGCAGGTTCTGCCCCAGTTCGCGCTCGCCGGCGGCCTTGACCCGCACCTGAATCGCCCGGGGGCCAAGGCGCCGGCCTTGCTGGCTGACAAACACCGCGTCGTCCGCCGGGTTGGTCATGGCCCGCAACGGCAACCATAGCTCCAATGCTTCGCGAGCCTTTTTACCCACTGGCAACAGTCGGGTCTTGCTGCCTTTACCGAGGACCTGGACCATGCCGTCAGCCAGGTCCAGTTGATCAAGGTTGAGTCCGGTCAGTTCGGAAAGGCGCAAGCCGGAGGAATAGAACAGTTCCAGAATCGCCTGATCCCGACGCGCCAGAAAATCATCCTCAACCGCGCCTTCCAGCAGTTGCAGTGCACGGTCGGTGTCGAGGGTTTTCGGCAGACGACGCTCGCCTTTGGGCGGTGCCAGGCCATTGGCCGGGTCGTGGTCGCACAGACCTTCGCGGTTCAGATAATGATAGAGCCCGCGCACCGCCGACAGTAGCCGCGCCAGGCTGCGGGACGATTGGCCTTGTGCATGCAAGCGGGCGATCAGGCTGCGCAGCCGCTGGATATCCAGTGCGGCCCAGCTGCCAATGTTCTGTTTGAGGCACCAGCCGAGCACTTTGTCGAGGTCGCGGCGGTAGGCGTACAGCGTGTGCGGCGACACCTGCCGCTCACTGCGCAGGTGTTCGCAGTAAGCGTCCAGTTGCCGTTCCACGATCAGCGTACCGAGCGCAGGGAATTGTTGACCCGTGGCAGTACGCGGCCCATGACTTCGGCGATGTAGCTGAGGAACAACGTGCCCACCGAACTCTTGTAGTGCTGCGGATCGCGGCTGGCGATGGCCAGAACACCGTGGATGCCCTGGTGGCTGATGGCGACGACGGCGGTGGAGCCGATCTGCTTGCGCTGTTCTTCGCCGAACAGGAAGTCCAGTTCATGTTCACGCAGGCTGCCGCAGACGCTCTTGTCTTCCGAGAGCAGGCCGCCGATGGCCGTTTGTGCATCGGCGTGGGTGACCCAGCGGCCTACCGGCATCGGGTTGTCGCCCAACAGGATCAGGCTGACGAAGGGCACCTGAAAGTCCTGGCGCAGGCTGTCTTCGACGCCGATCACCACGTCTTCCAGGCTGGTCGCGTCCATCAATGTGAGAATCAGACGGCGGGTCTTGTCGAACAGACGATCGTTGTCGCGGGCCACGTCCATCAGGTGCGAGAGGCGATGACGCAACTCGATGTTGCGGTCACGCAGGATCGTCATCTGGCGTTCGACCAGCGAAATGGTGTCGCCGCGCTGGTGCGGAATGCGCAGGGCCGGGAGCAGTTCTTCGTGCTCGATGAAAAAATCCGGATGAGCCTCCAGGTACGCGGCAATCGCCGCCGCCTCAAGGCTTTCGGAAGGGGATTCGTCGGGCTGTAGGGCGGGAACCTGGGGCTTGTCGGTCATGGATTTCGCTCACTCAAAGACGCACTTGTCCTTCGTATACGCGTACTGCCGGACCGGTCATCATGACCGGTTGGCCAGGGCCTGCCCATTCAATGGACAGGCGCCCGCCGGGCAGGTCGATCAATAGCGGCGAATCCATCCACCCCTGGCTGATCGCGGCCACTGCGGCAGCACAGGCGCCGGTTCCGCAGGCCTGGGTTTCCCCGGCCCCGCGTTCCCAGACGCGCAACTGCGCGCGGTTCCGGTCGATGACCTGGAGAAAACCGACATTGACCCGCGCCGGAAAGCGCGGGTGATGTTCGATTTTCGGCCCCAGTTCATGCACCGGTGCATTGTTGATATCGCTGACCCGCAACACGGCATGGGGGTTGCCCATGGACACCGCAGCCAGTTCGACCATGGTGCCGTCGACGTCGACCTGATAGCTCAGGGCCTGGCTTGGGGCTTCGAACGGAATCTCGGCCGGCACCAGGCGCGGGGCGCCCATGTTGACGCTGATCTGGCCATCGTTGCGGATGTCCAGTTCGATGATGCCGCTTTTGGTCTCGACGCGAATCTGCCGCTTGGCGGTCAGGCGCTTGTCGAGCACGAAGCGGGCGAAGCAGCGTGCGCCGTTACCGCACTGTTCCACTTCGGAGCCGTCGGCGTTGAAGATCCGATAGCGGAAATCCACGTCCGGGTTGCTGGGCGCCTCGACGATCAGCAACTGGTCGAACCCGATGCCGGTGTGCCGATCGCCCCATTGCTTGGCATGCTTGGGCAGAATGTGCGCGTGCTGGCTGACCAGGTCGAGAACCATGAAGTCATTGCCCAGGCCGTGCATCTTGGTAAAACGCAGCAGCATGGGGTTACTCCGGCAGCAGGCTTTCGCCAGCAAACAACTCGGCTGCCGTCTCGCGGCGACGCACTTCGATTGCCTGATCACCGTCCACCAACACTTCAGCGGCGCGGCCGCGGGTGTTGTAGTTGGAGCTCATGACAAACCCGTAGGCACCGGCTGAATGCACGGCCAGCAGATCGCCTTCCTCCAGCGCCAGCTGGCGGTCCTTGGCCAGGAAGTCGCCGGTTTCGCAGATCGGGCCGACGATGTCGTAGGCACGCGCCGCGGTATCGCGAGGGCGCACGGCGGTAACGTCCATCCAGGCCTGGTACAGCGCCGGGCGGATCAGGTCGTTCATGGCCGCATCGACGATGGCGAAGTCTTTGTGTTCGGTGTGCTTGAGGTACTCGACCTGGGTCAGCAGCACGCCGGCGTTGGCGACGACGAAACGGCCCGGCTCGAACACTAGCGCCAGGTCTCGACCGTCGAGACGTTCGCGCACAGCCTTGATGTAGTCGGCGGCCAATGGCGGCTCTTCATCGCGATAACGCACGCCCAGACCGCCACCGAGATCGATGTGGCGCAGGTAAATGCCGCAATCGCCAAGGCGGTCGACCAGACCCAGCAGGCGGTCGAGGGCATCAATGAAGGGCGGCAGGGTGGTCAGTTGCGAACCGATGTGGCAATCGACGCCGACCACTTCCAGGTTAGGCAGTTGCGCGGCGCGGACATACACGTCTTCGGCGTCGGCGATGGCGATGCCGAACTTGTTCTCTTTGAGACCGGTGGAAATGTACGGGTGAGTGCCGGCATCGACGTCCGGGTTGACGCGCAGCGAGATCGGCGCGCGAACGCCCAGCTCGGCGGCGACTACTTGCAGACGCTCGAGCTCGTCGGTGGATTCGACGTTGAAGCAGTGCACGCCGACTTCCAGGGCGCGACGCATGTCGTCACGGGTCTTGCCGACACCGGAGAACACGATCTTGTCGGCACTGCCGCCCGCGGCCAGTACGCGTTCCAGTTCGCCACGGGAAACGATGTCGAAACCGGCGCCCAAACGGGCCAGGACATTCAGTACACCCAGGTTGGAGTTGGCCTTGACTGCATAGCAGACCAGGTGCGACGTGCCGGCCAGCGCATCGGCGTAAGCCAGGTACTGGGCTTCGATGTGGGCGCGGGAGTAGACGTAGGTCGGTGTACCAAAGCGTTCGGCGATGGCGGACAGGGCAACCCCTTCCGCGAACAGCTCACCGTCACGGTAGTTAAAAGCGTCCATGGCGTTCCCTTATTGGTAGACGTCGTGCTTGTGTGCTTTCGACGGAGACTGTTGCGACGATTTGGCTTGCTCTGCAGGATCCTGATTTTCATCGGGCAGGTACAGCGGGCCTTTTTGACCACAGGCCGACACCAGGCAGGCAACCGCGACGATCGCAGCAAGGGAAGAGATCAGGCGCTTCATGGCGAAATCCTTGAAAATGCGTTAATTGCGCCGGAGTATACCGGCCACCCGGCAGCTTGCCTATGTAACGCGGCTCCCGTCCGGCGGGCCTTTGACTGTGGCGCAGTAACTTGTCCTGCGTCGCGCAGGGATATTTCGTACCGCACCTCGTCCTTGGTGGTTATTCTTTGCAATCATCGGGGCTCGCCCGTATCTTGCGGCGCTTGAGCGTGAGTAGACACTTTTTGAGGTTCCCGTAATGAGTTTGACTGAAGCCCGTTTTCACGACCTGGTCGATGCCACCCAGCAGACGCTGGAGGATATTTTCGATGAGAGTGACCTGGATATCGATCTGGAGAGCTCGGCCGGTGTGCTCACCGTCAAGTTCGAAAACGGCAGCCAGTTGATCTTCAGTCGTCAGGAGCCGTTGCGGCAATTGTGGCTGGCGGCGGTGTCCGGTGGCTTCCACTTCGACTACGACGAAGAGAGCAAGCGCTGGATGTGTGACAAGAGCGACGAGCAACTGGGTGAGATGCTCGAGCGCATCGTCAAGCAGCAAGCCGACGTCGAACTCGATTTCGAAGGTCTGTGAGATCGTGACCCAGCCTGCGCCCGTTCGCCCGCCCAAACCGCTCTATAGCAACGTCAGCCCGGCAGTGCCTTCGCCGTGCAGCGGTGTGTGCCGGCTGGATGAGCAGAAGGTTTGCCTGGGGTGTTTTCGGCATGTCGAAGATATCCGCGAATGGCGCTCGGCCGATGATGAGCGGCGGCGGGTGATCTGCGCCCAAGCCTCGAATCGCAAGGCCACTGCCAATCCTTCGTAGGAGATGCCGCAGGCCGTCCGGTGGCGACTTGTATATTTATTGAGCTGTGATAGTGTCCGGGTACGCCTCAACCCATCGAGGCTCGTGAAAACCCCGCCTTTTTCTGGCGGGGTTTTGCTTTTTTCGTGCAGAAGAAAGGAGTCTGCCCTGATCATGACCGCACCTTCCATCACCCTTACCCGTCTGGACGTGCAACGTCTGGAGCGCCTGATCGACAGCCTGGATGACACGCTGCCGGGCGTTATCGCGCTGCAAACCGAACTGGATCGCGCCGATACCCTGGTCGGTCACGAAGAGGTGCCAGCCGATGTCGTGACCATGAATTCTAAAGTGCATTGCCGTGAAGAGAGCAGTGGCAAGGACTATCACCTGACCCTGGTCTATCCCAAGGATGCAAACGCCGACGAAGGCAGGATTTCCATTCTGGCGCCGGTGGGCAGTGCGTTGCTCGGCCTGAAGGTTGGCCAGCACATCGACTGGCCGGCACCGGGTGGCAAGACCCTCAAACTGACCCTGCTGGAAGTTGAATCGCAGCCTGCCCATGGCGGCGACTTCCCCGAATAAAAAAACTCAGACCTGCTCGAGCGCCTCGTTCAATGCGCGCTCCAGGTCGGCCTTGTAGCGCAAATACAAATTGCTTGAACTCTGACCATCACCGAGCAGGCCCGACAGGTCCAGGTCGGTGATGTAGCAGCGATAGCGTTCGGTCTCGCGGCGCTGTCCGACGATTTCCCGGGCGACCACACTGAACAGTTGGTCGCCATGTTCCAGCTCTGAAAATTCCCGCTGATTGCAATACAACGTGACTTGCACCTGTCCCGGTGCGGCTTTGCCGACGATCGCCTGCACGTCATAGAACGGTTTGTTGACTGGGGTTTGCGGCGCCGGTCGGGCTTCGACCCGACGCGCCCGCGCGGAGCCTGAAGGCAATAACTGGTAATACAAAGTCTCCAGGCTCAGCGGCTGGGCGGCGTCCATCGGCAGCAAGGCGTCGCGCCGGTACTGGATCGATTGCAGGAAACGTTGCAGTGGCACCAGCAGGCTTTGTTCGTCGTGATAGGGCAAGCGTTGTTGCCACAAGGCATTGAACTCATCCAGTACGTACATATCGGCCTGGTGTTCGTTGATCCGGTAGAACACCTGAACGCAGTCGGGTTGCCCCATGGGCAGGATCAGCGCCAGGTCGTGGTCTTCCAGTGCCATCGGGTCCAGATGCAGCGGGCTGTAGCTGGCCAGCTCTTCGCCAAGGTAGTCAAACAGCGCCGGTAGCGTGGCGAGGGCAACGTGATTGACCTGGCCGGGCACCAGCTCCAGCACGTGGTAATGCTGCTGGACCTGAATCAGGTAGCGATGATTGAGTTTGCTCAGCAGCAGGTTTTGCGCGGTATCGAGAACTTCTTCGACTCGTCGGGCTATGAATTGCGCGCGGTTGTGGCAGAAGCAACGTACCCGCAGCTTGGGCTGCTGTGGCCCGTCCGGCAGGTTGTTGAGGTAATCGCGCAGGCAGTCGAGCAGGGCATGGGGACCGTCAAAGCGGCTGACCAGCACCTCGTTCCAGCTGTTTAGCGTGACCTGATCCAGGGTCAGCACCAGATTTTCCCGCACGCCGGCGTAGCTCAGGGAATCGGTGCGCTCGGTGGTCATCAGGATGTTCATGTCGCGATGGTGCTTGAGCGGATCGACGCCGACGTTCACCAGAATCAGTATTTCGCTCGGCACGCTGGCGCGCAGCAAAGGCTCTTCGGCGACGGTGGTCAGGGGCAGGGCGATGCTTTGCTGCAGGCTGCCGAGCAGGTTGAACAGTTCAAACTCGCTCAAGTCGCTGGTGCCGGGGTGCAGGGCCAGGCGGGTACTGCTGTCGATCACGCCGTTACGGTGACACCAGGTGAGCAGTTCGAGTAACTGGCGGCTGCGCTTGATCGGCGCGAAATGCTCCCACTCATGAGCGGTCAGGCTGCCGTTGTACAAACCCCATTGGGTTTGCCCCGGTTCTCTCTTGTTCGGGGCTTGCACCAGCGTCAGGGTGTCTTCGGCCAGGTCGGGGGCGATGCCCGGGTTGATGAATTCGACCTTGTCGGCCTTGCGCTCGAAGGCCGCGTACAACCGCCGGCCCAGCACATTGAGGTCGCGCTTGTTGATCAGGCTGACGGTCTGCTCGTTACGGGCAAACTGTGTCAGGAAGCGGTAGCTGTAATTCAGTTCGCCGACCAAGGCCCGGCGTTCGGCGCTGACCTGGCGGACTTTCCACTGGCTGCGGCTGTCGAGCAACGCCAACTGACGCTGATCCCAATGCCATTCGTGGGCCAGGCGTTCGAGCAACGAACGCTGCCAGCTCTGGGTGCGACCGCTACTGCCGGTGAGCTTGCGATTGACCTTCAGGTACAGCGCACGACGTACCAGTTCGAGCCGCTCCGGTTCGCCCCGAGCGGTGAGGTATTCCTCGATGCGCCGGTAAACCACCATGTACGGGTCCAGTTCATCGAGGTCCAGTCGATTGGCAAACACCGCCTGTTTGAAGCGCAGGCTCAGGCAGTGGACTTTCGGGTGTTCACTGGCGTAGACCTCGGTCAGCAGCAGTTTGAGCACTGATTTGTAGGGCGACTCGATGCCTTTGAACAACTGCCAGAGCCCGGCACCGATGAACTCCCCGGGCGGGATGTACGCCAGATGCCCCAGGTCCAGGGTTTCGTCGGCACGGATGAAGCGTTTGGAAAGCAGCGTGTGGGTGTAACGGTCGTACGCAGCCTCTTCGTAGACCGGCACCAGCCACCAGATGGGGGTGCGTCCGGCCAGCCAGATCGCGGTGCGGTAGAACTCGTCCAGCAGCAGGTAGTGCTGGGTGGTGCCACAGTCTTCCGAGCTCAACTGCGTATCGCGCTCGCCGAGCACGAAGCGGGCCGGGTCGATCAGGAAAAAGTGCGCCTCGGCGCCCTGGCTGGCGGCCCAGACTTCCAGCAACTGGCATTTTTTGCGCAGCTCAGTGAGCTCGCTTTCGTTCAAGTCCGGCCCATGACAGACCCACACGTCCATGTCGCTCTGATCGGCCTGGGCCAGGGTGCCGAGGCTGCCCATCAGGAACAGGCCGTGAATGGGGCGCGGCGGATTGCTGCCGTGACGCGGCTTGTAAGAAAACGAGCGAGTCAGGCGTTGGGCTTCGGCGAGTGTGTTGGTGTCGGGTTCATAATTCGACAAACCGGCCGGGGTGCTACCCGAAACGTAACCCGGCAACAACGGATGATTGACGTGGAAAAACAGCGGCAACAGGGTCAGAACCGTTTGCTGGCGCGTCGACAACCCTTCCATGGCACGGGCCATGCGACCCTCGTTGAGCTTCAGAAAACGGGCGCGCAGCTGGCTGAGAACCTTGCGATCGATTCCCTCGTCCAGATCGGGGCGGATTTCATGGGTGCGGGTCATGTCAGCTCAATCCGGCTCGCGGGGCTCGGACGTAGGAGGGCTCAGGGTGAGGGGCAGTTTAGCGCCTCGGCCCCGGGACTTTTAAGCTGATTTTGTTTTCCTGGCGTCAGATTTCTATCGTTTGGCGACGGCAGGTAACAGGGCCAGTCATCAAGTGTGCCCGCGGAAATCCCGTGACAGAGCTTTCCGTGGGCCATGCGCTGGTACTCAGGCAGTTTCCTGGACGGACAGAATGGTGAGAACGGCCTGCACATTTTGTGCGGCGTCACGCCCCAGGCTGGTCAGATAACCGCCATCGGGCTGGGTGATCAATTCTTTGTCGAACAGTCTTTGTGCGGCAGCAATGGCTTTCGGGGCAGCGGTCTGATGAATTTTCAAACCTTCCTGGGAACTGTCCAGGTTGAAGAGTGCGAGGATTTCCAGTTCGGCAACCAGCTCAGGGGTAAGCGACATAAGGACTCCAGACTTTCTAGGAATTGGACGACAGCGCCCCTAAGGTGAACCCGTCAGTGAGGCATGTCCAGTGCTGGCAACAGGGTTTTTTCGCTTACCCGGCGGGTGGTGCGGGCAGCGGGGTGGTTTCTGTAGGAGCGAGGCCTGCCCGCGAAGAACGATGATCCGTTTTTTCAGGAAGACCGCGGTGGGGCCTTCGCGGACAAGCCTCGCTCATACAGGGAGGACTTGGGTTATTTCTTTTCCGGCGGTAATTCTGGCAGCGCGCGTAGCGCCGCTTCGTACCATTCGGTGTTGAACGCGCGGTCTTCTTCGAGGATCGCGTCGATTTCCACCGCCAGCACGTGGGCCATCAGATTGAGGATTTCTTCACGCTCGTAACCCACCAGGGTCAGCTTGTTGAAGGTTGCCTTGGCCGCTGGCGGGTTGTCGCTTTCGATCTGGTTCTCGATCGCTTCGATCAGCGTTGTCTCGGTGAACTCTTCTTCTTCGTTGTCGATGTCGTTTGGCTCGCTCATGGCAGGCTCCTCAAGGAAAGGCGGCCAGTTTACCTGCATTCAACGTTGTGATGCTGCTGGCAAGAAGTGCCCGGGCGTTCTATAACTCTGGCCTGCCAACCCCCTGCACGGCCTGGAGGCTATGTAATGCTCAAGCTTTATGGATTTTGCGTCAGTAACTACTACAACATGGTCAAGCTGGCGTTGCTGGAGAAGGGACTGCCGTTTGAGGAAGTACCGTTTTACCCAAACACTAGCCCCGAGTCGCTGGCCATCAGCCCGCGTGGCAAGATTCCTGTGCTGGGCGTCGAACAAGGTTTCGTCAACGAAACCAGCGTGATTCTCGAGTACCTCGAGCAGAGCCAGAAAGGCATGCCACTGCTACCGAGCGATCCCTTCGAGCGAGCGCAGACCCTGGCATTGGCCAAGGAGATCGAGCTGTACATCGAACTGCCCGCGCGAGCCTGTTTCCCGGTGGCATTCTTCAGCATGTCGGTACCGGAGGCTATCCAGGAAAAGACCAAGGCCGAGCTACTGCTGGGGTTTGCCTCGCTGGGCAGGCACGGCAAGTTCGCCCCTTACGTAGCGGGCGACAGTTTCAGCATTGCGGATTTGTATTTCCTGTACAGCGTGCCGATGGCCTGTGCCGTGGCGCAGAAGCTGTTCGATATCGATCTGTTGGCAGATATGCCGGCGGCCAGGGCGCTGCTGGAGCGTCTGGGGCAGAATCCGAATGTGCAGCGAATTGCGGCAGACAAGGGCGCAGCAATGCCCGCGTTTCTGGAGATGATCGCGTCGAAGAAATAGATTGTGTAACGATCTTGAGAATGCTCTCACGGGCAAGTCTCGCGCCTGAGGGAGTACGGTCCCCTGTAGGCGCGAGCGGTGCGGCGATCCGACTTGCCCGCGAAGCTTTTAACGGCTGGCGAGTAGTGCCTGACCGCGAGCCACGGCAGCCTTGACCTGTGCCGGCGCGGTTCCGCCGATATGGTCACGGGCATTCACCGAGCCTTCCAGGGTCAGCACGGCAAACACGTCCTGCTCGATCTGATCGCTGAACTTGCGCAGTTCTTCCAGGCTCATTTCCGCCAGGTCCTTGCCGCTGTCCACGCCGTACTTCACCGCGTGACCAACGATCTCGTGGCAATCACGGAACGGCAAGCCGCGGCGTACCAGGTAGTCGGCCAGGTCGGTAGCGGTCGAGAAACCGCGCAGGGCTGCTTCGCGCATCATGGCGTGCTTGGGCTTGATCGCCGGAATCATGTCGGCAAAGGCCCGCAGCGAGTCGCGCAGGGTGTCGGCAGCGTCGAACAGCGGTTCCTTGTCTTCCTGGTTGTCCTTGTTGTAGGCCAACGGCTGGCYTTTCATCAGGGTCAGCAGGCCCATCAGCGCACCGAACACCCGGCCAGTCTTGCCGCGAACCAGCTCCGGCACGTCCGGGTTTTTCTTTTGCGGCATGATCGAGCTGCCGGTGCAGAAACGGTCCGGCAGATCGATGAACTGGAACTGCGCGCTGGTCCACAGCACCAGCTCTTCGGAGAATCGCGACAAGTGCATCATCGCAATGCTCGCGGCCGAGCAGAACTCAATGGCGAAGTCGCGATCGGACACGTTGTCCAGAGAGTTGCCGCCAACAGCGTCGAAGCCCAGCAACTGTGCGGTGTACTCGCGGTCGATCGGGTAAGTGGTGCCAGCCAGTGCAGCGCTGCCCAGCGGCATGCGGTTGGTGCGCTTGCGGCAGTCCACCAGGCGCTCGTAGTCGCGGCTGAGCATTTCGAACCAGGCCAGCATGTGGTGCCCGAAGGTCACCGGCTGCGCGGTTTGCAGGTGGGTGAAGCCCGGCATGATGCTGCCGGCTTCGCGCTCGGCCTGCTCCAGCAAGCCTTTTTGCAGGCGGGTGATCTCGGCCAGGATCAGGTCGATCTCGTCACGCAGCCACAGACGAATGTCGGTGGCGACCTGGTCGTTGCGGCTGCGGCCGGTGTGCAGCTTTTTACCGGTCACGCCGATGCGGTCGGTCAGGCGCGCCTCGATGTTCATGTGCACGTCTTCGAGGTCGATGCGCCAGTCGAACTGGCCGGCCTCGATTTCACCCTGGATGGTCTTCAGGCCATCGATGATGCTGTCGCGCTCGGCATCGGTCAGCACGCCGACCTTGGCCAGCATCGTGGCGTGGGCGATCGAGCCCATGATGTCGTGGCGATACAGGCGCTGGTCGAAGGTGACGGAGGCGGTGAAGCGGGCAACGAAGGCGTCGACGGGTTCACTGAAGCGGCCGCCCCAGGACTGATTGGTCTTGTCAGTGCTCATGAATTCGCTCGTATCGGCTTGAAGAAAGATGGCGTGGAACGCTGACGCGGATAATAACAGGGTTGCCAATCCTGTCGCTGACACTGGTCGATACGTTTTTTTCTCATGGGGCGATCCATACTCGAAGCCAGCGATGCGCAAATTGCGCAACGATATTTCTCATTTGAGCAATATCGTCGCGGCAACCGTCTACAGTTGGACAGTAGGATCAGCGCACTTCTCGATGCTGCAGCTGACTATAGAGAGAAGAGGGGTGTTCATATTGTGTATCAGCAAACCCTATGGCGATGCCTCGCCAACGCGGGCCTGGGCCGTCAGTCACCCGGCAGATGAAAATTTAGCCGCCGGTCTCGCGGCACTTTTTGGCCCTCGCGCTAGTCTTAGCGTGGATCGCGGTGACGGACGTCACTTCACCTGTCTACGCTATCTTTGTGCGAGACTCACGCAGGAATCCAGCGCAATATGAATGTCCTGATCGTTGATGACGAACCCCTGGCCCGCGAGCGCCTGAGCCGAATGGTCGGCGAACTCGAGGGATACAACGTCCTGGAGCCCAGCGCCACGAATGGCGAAGAGGCGTTGGCACTGATCGACAGCCACAAGCCGGATATCGTACTGCTCGATATTCGCATGCCGGGCCTCGATGGCCTGCAAGTGGCGGCACGATTGTGCGAACGCGAAACCCCGCCCGCCGTGGTGTTTTGCACAGGGCCCGATGAATTTGCCGTGGAAGCCCTACAGGCCAGCGCCGTGGGCTATCTGGTGAAGCCCGTGCGCACAGAACAGCTACATGAAGCATTGAAAAAAGCCGAACGCCCCAATCGCGTCCAGCTCGCCGCCTTGACTCGTCCCGCCGCCGAAACCGGCAGCGGCCCACGCAGCCATATCAGCGCCCGCACCCGTAAAGGTATTGAACTGATCCCGTTGGGCCAGGTGGTCTACTTTATTGCCGACCACAAGTACGTGACCTTGCGCCATGAAGGTGGCGAAGTGCTGCTGGATGAGCCGCTCAAGGCCCTCGAAGACGAATTCGGCGACCGTTTCGTGCGGATCCACCGCAACGCACTGGTCGCCCGCGAACGCATTGAACGGTTGCAACGCACCCCCCTGGGGCATTTCCAGCTGTTTCTCAAAGGCCTGAACGGCGACGCCCTGATCGTCAGCCGACGCCATGTGGCCGGCGTGCGCAAAATGATGCAACAGCTGTAATCGAGCGGATTTCTACCCTGTTTCCGGACCTTGAGGGCCAGGGAGGCCATGCAGTTTCTGATACAAGTCAAAGTGGATTTGGCTGAGCTGTTATTATCCGCCGTATCTATTCAGTACGGATTGATCCATGTCCTCTCGCGAAATCCGCATCGCCACCCGCAAAAGTGCTCTGGCCCTATGGCAGGCCGAATACGTCAAGGCTCGTCTGGAACAGGCCCATCCGGGCCTGCTCGTGACACTGGTGCCCATGGTCAGTCGCGGCGACAAGCTGCTCGATTCGCCCCTGTCGAAAATCGGCGGCAAGGGCCTGTTCGTCAAGGAGCTGGAAACCGCGTTGCTGGAAAACGAAGCCGACATCGCCGTGCACTCCATGAAAGACGTGCCGATGGACTTCCCCGAAGGCCTCGGTCTGTTCTGCATCTGCGAGCGCGAAGACCCGCGCGATGCATTTGTCTCCAATACCTTCGCCAGCCTGGATGAGTTGCCGCCAGGCAGCATCATCGGCACCTCCAGCCTGCGCCGCCAGGCTCAGTTGCTGACCCGTCGCCCGGATCTGCAAATCCGCTTCCTGCGTGGCAACGTCAACACGCGCCTGGCCAAGCTCGATGCCGGCGAATACGACGCTATCATCCTCGCCGCGGCGGGTTTGATTCGTTTGGGCTTCGAAGACCGCATCACCTCGGCCATCAGTGTCGATGACAGCCTGCCGGCCGGAGGCCAGGGCGCGGTCGGTATCGAGTGCCGTAGCGCCGACACTGAGATTCATGCACTGCTCGCGCCGCTGCATCACCAGGATACGGCCATCCGCGTGACCGCTGAACGTGCCCTCAACAAACATCTGAATGGCGGCTGCCAGGTGCCGATCGCCTGCTACGCCGTACTTGAAGGCGAGCAGATCTGGTTGCGTGGCTTGGTGGGCGATCCGAACGGCGGCCTGCTGCTCTGCGCCGAGGCCCGAGCGCCGCGCAGCGAGGCCGAGGCCCTGGGCGTGCAAGTGGCCGAAGACCTGCTGAGTCAGGGCGCCGACGCCATTCTCAAAGCAGTCTATGGCGAGGCTGGGCACGAGTGACTGGCTGGCGCCTGCTGCTGACGCGCCCTGCGGATGAATCGGCGGTGCTTGCCCGTGTGTTGGCTGACGCGGGGGTTTTCAGTAGCAGCTTGCCGCTTTTGGACATCGAGCCGATGCCGGCCTCTGCCACAATGCGCGCAGTGATTCAGGGCCTGGATCACTATTGCGCGGTGATCGTGGTCAGCAAACCGGCCGCCAGAATCGCTGTCGAGCTGCTCCACCAGCATTGGCCGCAACCACCGGTTCTGACGTGGTTCAGCGTCGGCGCGGCAACGGCGCAGATCCTCGAGGCTAACGGGCTGGATGTGAGCTTCCCGGCCGACGGTGATGACAGCGAAGCCTTGCTTGAACTTCCACGGTTGCGCGAGGCTATCGCCCGTCCCGATCCACGGGTGTTGATCGTGCGTGGGGAGGGTGGGCGCGAGTTGCTGGCTGAGCGTTTGCGCGAGCTTGGTGCTAGTGTCGAGTATCTGGAGTTGTACCGACGCGGCTTGCCGCAGTACCCACCGGCAGCGTTGCCTGAGCGGATCGAGGCGGAACGCTTGAACGGGCTGGTGGTCAGCAGTGGACAGGGTTTTGAGCACCTGCACCGATTGGCTGGCGATGCCTGGCCGATCATGGCGCGGTTGCCGTTGTTTGTTCCAAGCCCCAGGGTCGCCGAGCTGGCACGCGCCGCCGGGGCCCAAACAGTTGTGGATTGTCGTGGCGCCAGTGCCACGGCCTTGCTGACGGCGTTACGGGAGCACCCCGTACCCGTTTTCTAATGCAAAGGATGGATACGTGAGCAAAACAGCCTTGCCTAAAGATGACGTCCAGCCGGTGCTCGATGCGCCGGTAGAAGCACCGGTTGTAACCGGGCCACCTGCTACTGAGCCGCGCCGAGGCAATGGGCTGGCAATCGTCGCGCTGCTGTTGGGCGCTGCCGGTGTTGCCGTGGGCGGTTGGGGAGTCTGGCAGGTGCGTCACCTGCAAGCCAATAACCTGCAACAGTTGAGTCAGGTACAGGCGTTGAACGATCAGGCGCAGAGCCTGAAGCTCAACGAGCAGCGTCTGACCGCTCGCCTCGAACAAATGCCTGCCGCCGAAGAGCTCGATGCGCGCAGTCGCTTGGTCACTCAACTTCAGGGCGATCAACAGCGTTTGAATCAACGCCTGGAAACCGTCCTCGGTGCCAGCCGCAAGGATTGGCGTCTGGCCGAGGCTGAGCATTTGCTGCGACTGGCCAGCCTGCGTCTGTCGGCCTTGCAGGACATCAGCAGCGCCCAGGCCCTGGTGCAGGGGGCCGATGAGATACTCCGTGAACAGAATGACCCGGGGGCTTTTGCCGCTCGCGAGCAAGTGGCCAAAACCCTGGTGGCCCTGCGCAGTACTGAACAGCCGGATCGCACCGGGTTGTTCCTGCGACTGGGTGCCTTGCGCGATCAAGTGATCAGCCTCACCGAGCTGGCGCCCGAGTACAAGGACCGTGGCGAATCCCTGCTGGGTCTGACGGCCGATGGCGACGGCGCCAGTCGCTGGGCGCAATGGTGGGATCAGATCTCGCGTTACATCCGTATCGATTTCAACGCCGACAAGAATGTCCGTCCATTGCTGGCAGGGCAGAGCCTGAGCCAGGTGCGTCTGGCCCTGAGCCTGGTGCTGGAACAGGCGCAGTGGGCCGCGCTCAACGGTCAGGCTGCGGTTTACACTCAGGCGCTGACCGAAGCGCGGGACGTGCTCAAGGGTAACTTCAACCCGGACAACCCTCAGAGCAAGATCATGCTGGAGCAGGTGGCCGAGTTGAGCAAACAGCCAGTCACGGTGGTCACGCCGGATCTGACTGGCACGTTGAGCGCCGTCCAGGCTTACCTTGAGCGACGCAATGTCAACGCCGAGGACTCAGTGAAACCTCTGGCCAAACCTGCCGCGAGCACTGCGCAGGAGGCCACACCATGAAGCGTCTCTATGTGATCGTGTTCGTGGTCATCGCTGCCGCCGCCGCGTTGGGGTTGGCGATTGCCGAGCATTCCGGCTACGTGCTGATCGCCTACAAGAGCTTCCGTTACGAGTCGAGCCTGTGGGCAACCCTGGCTTTGGTGGCCGTGCTGTGGCTGGTGTTCTGGGGCATCAAGGCGCTGGTCGAACTGGTGACGACTTCCGGTGGGGTGGTCAACCCATGGTCGCGGCGCAATCGCAGTCGACGGGTGCAAGTGGCGATCGAGCACGGCCAGCTGGATTTGGCCGAGGGCCGCTGGGCCAGTGCGCAGCGTCACCTGTATCGCGCGGCGGAAGCCGAACGTCAGCCGCTGCTCTACTACCTGGGGGCTGCCCGCGCCGCGAACGAACAAGGTCTCTACCAGGAAAGCGATAACTTGCTGGAGCGTGCTTTGGAGCGACAGCCCCAGGCCGAGCTGGCGATTGCCTTGAGTCATGCCCAATTGCAGACCGACCGCGGCGACACCGACGGCGCCCTGGTCACCCTGCAAGCCATGCACGAGCGTCATCCTCATAACGTCCAGACCCTGCGCCAGTTGCAACGCCTGCATCAGCAGCGGGGCGACTGGTCGGCAGTGATTCGCTTGCTGCCGGAGTTACGCAAGGACAAGGTGCTGCCGCCGGCCGAGCTGGCTGAACTGGAGCAACGTGCCTGGGGTGAGAACCTTTCGTTGGCGGCGCACCGGGAAGAGGGCGGAACGGTCGGTTTGCAATCGCTCGCTCGTGCCTGGCAGCAGCTCACCGCCGCTCAGCGGCAGGAGCCGCAACTGGTGCTGGCCTATGCCGAGCAACTGCGGCAACTGGGGGCGCAGGTCGAGGCCGAAGAGGTTCTGCGCACGGCTCTCAAGCGCAAATACGACAGTCATCTGGCACGCCTGTACGGTCTGGTTCACGGTAGCGATCCGGCCAAGCAGCTGCACACCGCTGAAGGTTGGCTCAAGGACCATCCGGCCGACCCGAGCCTGTTGCTGACGTTGGGGCGTTTGTGTCTGCAAAGCAGTCTGTGGGGCAAGGCCCGGGACTATCTGGAAAACAGTCTGCGTGTACAGCGTAATCCTGAAGCCTGCGCCGAACTGGCGCGGTTGCTGGCGCAATTGGGTGATACCGAACGCAGTAATCAGTTGTTCCAGGAGGGCTTGGGCCTGCTGGACAAGCGCTTGCTGTCGGCTCCGCTGCCGGTGCCGGCTCATGCTTGATGCCGGCCTGTAGCCGCTGCCGAAGGCTGCGTTCGGCTGCGCAGCAGTCGTAAATCAGGCGCCGCAGTCGGATCAGGTGAGTCGTGTTAAACCGATTACGACTGCAGCGTAGCCGAACGCCGGCTGCGCCAGTTGCTACAGGGGAGTCGTTCGTCAGGGCGATCCAACCGCTCCGAGTCCACCACTGTTTTTACGTTGTAGTCCTTATCTGGCAAAGTCCTACAGCGGACTACATCTTATCCTCTCGACTCTGTCGGGAATTCCCTACACTTCTGGTGAAGTGTCCGTGCTGGCCTGCCTTGAAAGGCTGCTGCGCTTTCCTCTACCGTAACCGCTTGTCTCTACAGTTACGGAAAAGCCATGTCTTTGGCCTGCTCACGCTCCTTGTTTTTCATGGTTTTCATTGCAGGTGCCCTGGCCTTGGGCGTTTCCTATTACCTGGAATATGCGGTCGGCCTCAAGCCTTGCGGGTTGTGCCTGTTGCAACGGGCTTGCCTGGCGCTGCTCACGGGTGTCTGCCTGGCGGGTTCGGTGCACGGTCCTGGTCGCTTCGGATCATTCCTGTATTGGTTACTGGGTCTGCTATGCAGTGTGGCGGGTACCGTCACGGCGTGGCGGCAGGTTGTGTTGCAGAGCGATCCGGTGCATCAGCTCTCGGCATGCTCGCCCAACCTGACTGATCTGTTTGCCAGTACACCCTGGTTGTGCGCCGTGCAACGGTTGTTCAAGGGAACCGCCGACTGCGCGGAAATTTCCTGGACGCTGTTCGACCTGAGTATCCCGGAATGGAGCCTGTTGTTCTTCGTTGCAATGATGATTCTGGGCGGGTATCAATTGCTGCGCCTTGTCTGGATCGCGTGTCAGCGACGAGTCGTCGCACCGGGTATTGGCGGGTGATTAAACACTTGTATGAACTTTATCTCCTGCGTACCTTGAAGCCATAGGCGCGCGGGCATAATCTGGCCCGCACGTATCATTGGAATTATGTTGCTCGTTGCTGTTCTGCCTGACCAAGACCGGATGTGCCGAGTCTTGGGGGCAGGCGTAGAACGGCATGACCCATTAGGGAAGAGAGATCGCCATGTTAGATAGTTGTCAGAATGCTCAGGAACGCTGGGGTGGGGTTCATAAGCTCATTGACCGCTGGCTACAAGAGCGTGAAGAGTTGGTAAAGGCGTTCCACGACTTGCGAAATGCCAAGCCGGCTTTCGCCGACAAGTCCTTGAACGGTCGGTTCTGCGAGATTCTTGTCGATTACGTTTCTGCCTGGCACTTCGAAGTGAGTGAGCATCTGGTCAATGAGGCCAAGGCCTTTGGCGACGATGGCGGCCTTGAACTGGCGGAGCAGATCAACCCGCGAATCGACGTGAGCACCGAGATGGCGCTGTCGTTCAATGATCATTGTCACAAGGGTGACTGCAACGACACCGAGCGTTTCGCCGAAGCGCTGGAAAAGCTGGGCAGCCAACTGCGTGAACGCTTCGAACTGGAAGATTGCCTGATCGAAGTGCTGCATACCGCCCACAAGGAAGAGAGTTCGGTTCAGGCCTGAACCCTTCCCGGCTGGACACTGAAAACGGTGCGCATTGCGCACCGTTTTTCGTTTCCGGCATTCAGCTTGTAGCGCCACGCAATTCGACTTCGAATACCAGCGGCGTGAACGGCGCGATCAAGTCGCCGGCACCGTCGGCGCCATAGGCTTGCGCCGATGGAATTACCAGGCGCCATTTTGCGCCAACCGGCATATTTTGCAGCGCGCTACGCCAGCCGCTGATCACACTATCAAGACTGAACCACTGCGGCTGACTGTTCTGATCGAACACGGTGCCGTCAGGTAGACGACCGATATACAGCACCTGGACTTTGCCGTTCGGTCCTGCCTTGGCGCCGGTTCCGGGAGCCAGCTCGGTCAGCAATACTCCATCTGCCAATTGACGGACGCCGGGTTTGGTTTTTTCCCCCTCGAGAAAGCGCCGCTCTTTTTCGAGGGCAACTTCGCTTTGCGCGACGGCGGGTTGCTCGGCGACCTGGGCTTCGTGCTCGGCAAGAATCTGTTCGATCTGCTCGTCTTTCAGCGCCAACGGCTTACCTTGGAAGGCTTGCTGCAAACCTTCGAGCAGTGCCTGAAGTTGCAGGTCCGGAACCTCCTGGCGCAAGCGTTCGCCAAGGCTCGCACCCAAGCTGTAAGCGAGATCGTGAGCGTCATTTGTGGCGGTTTTTTCGGCGGCCTGGACCACGGAGAAAAACATGCACAGCGATAAAAAAAGGTAGCGCGACATAGGCACTCTCCGACCTGGGATGCGCAGGATTATGCCAGTGTGAATGCTCTCGAAGGTGAACTGGTTTTGCGTAAGCGCAGAACATTTTTACTTCGTTGCAACGCAGCGCTTTCGATACTGTCAACATGCCCTAGCGGCGGTTGCAGCAGAGGTCTAGTATGAGCCGCATTCACGTCAGCCAGGAGGTAAACCATGTCGGCCACCAAGAAGCCAGTAAATACTCCGTTGCACTTACTCCAACAACTCTCGGGCAGCCTGCTCGAGCATTTGGAAAACGCTTGTTCCCAAGCCTTGGCTGATGCTGAAAAACTGCTCGCCAAACTGGAGAAGCAGCGCGGAAAAGCGCAGGAAAAACTGCACAAATCCCGCACCAAACTGCAGGACGCTGCGGCGGCCGGCAAAGCCAAGGCACAAGCCAAGGCCAAGGATGCGGTGAAAGAACTTGAGGATCTGCTCGACGCCCTCAAGGCTCGTCAGTCCGACACTCGCAGCTACATCCTGCAACTCAAACGCGACGCTCAAGAAAGCCTGAAACTGGCCCAGGGTGTCGGTCGTGTCCAAGAGGCTGTCGGCAAGGCGTTGTCCCTGCGTTCGGCCAAGCCAGCCGCGGCACCTGCGAAGAAAGCCGCTGCCAAACCGGCTGCTGCAAAAGCACCGGCCAAGCCTGCCGCCAAACCGGCCGCCAAAGCACCGGTGAAAGCCGCAGCAAAACCTGCCGCTAAACCTGCGGCAAAAAAACCAATCGCTGCTAGCGCTGCAAAACCGGCTGCTAAAACAGCCGCTGCCAAACCTGCCGCCAAGCCAGCCGCTGCCAAAACAGCGGCCGCTAAACCGGCTGCAAGAACCGCTGCTGCTAAACCGGCGGTGGCGAAAACTGCTGCGGCTAAACCAGCTGCCAAACCGGCTGCAAAACCAGCGGCTAAAACTGCCGCTGCGAAACCTGCTGCCAAGCCTGCCGCGAAATCAGTCGCGACTAAAACTGCTGCCAAGCCAGCTGCAAAAGCTGCAGCCAAACCGGCTGCCAAAACTGCTGCTGCAAAACCTGCCGCAGCGAAACCAGCAGCCAAACCTGCCGCTGCCAAACCGGCTGCAAAACCAGCCGCCAAGCCAGCTGTAAAACCAGCCGTGAAAAAACCGGTTGCCGCCAAGCCGGCCGCCGGGCCAGTTGCCAAGCCGACCGCCGCGCCAGTTGCCAAGCCAGCCAACCCGGCAGCGACGTCTGCTTTAGCAGCAGCCACCTCGACAGCCACGCCAGCGCCAACGCCGGCCGCCGCATCGATCGCAGCAACCACCCCAACCAGCGCTTCCTAAGTGCTGCTTACCGCGACGCGCAGCTGATGCAGCGCGTCGCGGTCCAGGTGGGCGGCGCCTGCCGCCACACCTTCCAGCCAGGCCGTTAGATCGGTCGCCTCATACTGCGGCCAACTCTGTGCCAAACACTCCAGTCGCAGCAATAAATGCCTTTCGGCTTCCATCTCCAGTGTCTTCACTTGTTCACGTAAATCATCCAACCCGGCATCTTCGCTAGCGGCGGCTTTCCATTGCTGGCGCAAGGCGCGCAACGGTTGCACGACATCCACGTCCCAAGGCCCGGCTACATCGCGTAGCAGCTGCAAGCGTTGTTCGTTGCAGATAACGCCACGTTCCCCCAGCCATAACCCGCACAGCAGCAGGCACACGTTCACGCCCGCTGTCTGCAATTGCAGGCAGGCGTGTTCAACGCCGGGACGGGCGTAAGTCTCGAGGGAAAAGCTCCACAGGTCAGAGGACATAGTGCTACTCGCGCCAGTTGCGAGCGAAGCTGGTAGACTCCGCCGCCATTATGATTCGACTTCAGAACCTGACTTTACAGCGTGGCCCGCAACGTCTGCTAGAAGACGCCGAGCTAACCCTGCACACCGGCCACAAAGCCGGCCTCATCGGTGCCAACGGCGCCGGCAAATCGAGCCTGTTCGCCTTGCTTCGGGGCGAGCTGCACCCAGACTCGGGTGACTGCTTCCTGCCGGCCGACTGGCGCATCGCCCACATGCGCCAGGAGGTCGACACCCTCGAACGCCTGGCGGTCGACTACGTGCTCGATGGCGACCTGCGCCTGCGCCAGGTGCAACGCGACCTGGCGGCGGCCGAAGCAGCCCATGACGGTGCCGCTCAGGCCCGCCTGCACTCGGAACTCGACAGCGCCGACGGGTACACCGCCGATGCCCGGGCTCGCAAGCTGTTGGCGGGCCTTGGGTTCACCAACGAGCAAATGGACCGGCAGGTAGGAGATTTCTCCGGTGGCTGGAGGATGCGTCTGAATCTGGCGCAGGCTTTGATGTGCCCATCGGACCTGTTGCTGCTCGACGAACCGACCAACCACTTGGACCTCGACGCCATCATCTGGCTCGAAGAGTGGCTCAAAAGCTACCCCGGCACTTTATTGCTGATTTCCCACGACCGAGACTTCCTCGATGCCGTGGTCGATCACGTAGCTCACGTCGATCAACGCAAGATCACCCTGTATCGCGGCGGTTACACCGCGTTTGAACGGGCCCGCGCCGAACGTCTGGCACAGCAACAGCAGGCGTACGAGAAGCAACAGGCGCAACGTGCGCACATGGAAAGCTACATTGCCCGCTTCAAGGCCCAGGCCACCAAGGCCCGTCAGGCCCAGAGCCGGATCAAGGCGCTGGAGCGGATGGAAGAGCTGTCCGCCGCGCACGTCGATTCGCCGTTCGATTTCGTCTTTCGCGAATCGCAGAAAATCTCCAGCCCGCTGATCGATCTATCGGACGCTCGCCTGGGTTACGGCGAAAAAACCGTGCTGGAGAAGGTCAAGCTGCAATTGACCCCTGGCGCGCGGATCGGTTTGCTCGGCCCCAACGGTGCCGGTAAATCGACCCTGATCAAAAACCTCTCCGGTGAGCTCGAACCATTGGCGGGCCGACTGACCCGAGGCGAGAACACCGTGGTCGGTTACTTCGCCCAGCATCAACTGGATTCCCTCGATTCCAAGGCCAGCCCGTTGCTGCACTTGCAGCGCCTGGCGCCAACCGAACGTGAGCAGACCCTGCGTGACTTCCTCGGTGGTTTCGACTTCCGGGGGGCACGCATCGATGAGCCGGTGTTGAATTTCTCCGGTGGCGAAAAGGCGCGACTGGCCCTGGCGCTGATCGCCTGGGGCCGGCCGAACCTGTTGCTGCTCGACGAACCGACCAACCACCTGGACCTGGAAATGCGCCTGGCGCTGACCATGGCCTTGCAGGAATTCAGTGGCGCGGTTCTGGTGGTCTCCCACGATCGTCATTTGCTCAAAAGCACCACTGACAATTTCTATCTGGTGGCAGACGGCAAGGTCGAGGAGTTCGACGGCGACCTGGAAGACTACACCCGTTGGCTGGTGGAGTACCGTCAGCGCAACGTGCCGGTCAGCAACACCCCGGTCAACCCGGACAAGACCGACAAGAAAGCCCAGCGCCAGGCCGCCGCCGCGTTGCGTCAGCAACTGGCACCGCACAAACGCGAGGCCGACAAGCTCGAAGCCGAGTTGGGCAAACTGCACGAGAAACTGGCGAAGATCGACGCCAGCCTCGGCGACAGCGACATTTACGAGCCGGCACGCAAGAACGAATTGCGTGATCTGCTGGCCGAACAGGCCCGGCTGAAGGTGCGTGAAGCCGAGCTGGAAGAAGCCTGGATGGAAGCGCTCGAATTGCTCGAAAGCATGCAGGCGGAGCTGGAGGCATTGTCCTGATGGATGCCTTCAAGCTGCCGTTGCCGGCGATGTGGGTCGAGCCGCTCTGGCTGGTGGTGCAAATCCTGCTGATCCTGCTGGCCGGCTATGTCGCCCAGCGCGTCGTCGCCAAATGCCTGACTCGCCTGGGCGAGCGTTACCCGTTCCCGCCGCAGTTCTTGATGCCGCTGCGCGGTGGTTTGCGTTGGCTGATCATGGGTAGCGCGCTGATCTTCGTGCTGGAACGCCTTGGTGTGTCGGCCACGGTGCTCTGGACCGCGTTGTCCGGTTTCGTGGCGGTGGCTGCCGTGGCGTTTTTCGCCATGTGGAGCGTGCTGTCCAACCTGTTGTGCGCGATCCTGATCTTCACCGTCGGCCCATTCCGAATCGGCGATGTGGTCGAGTTGGTGGACACCACCGACAAGCCGGGCGTCAAGGGCCGGGTGGTGGCGATCAATCTGCTCTACACCACGCTGGTCGAAGCCCAAGAGCTCGGTACCGGCAGTGCCATGGTGCAAGTGCCCAACAGCTTGTTCTTCCAGCGCTCGGTTCGACGCTGGCGCGGTACTGATGTATTTCCTTCGAACGGGTTCGAAAAACAGGCTCGATAGGACGCTACCGCCGTCAACGCTGGTCGGCAGTCACTCTGTCCTGCAAAAAATCGATAGTCATTGGCCGTAAGGCGCATTAGCTTAGACGTTTGTCACGAGTCTGAGTCGAGGTGTGCGATGCTGCTTCAAACATGGCTGGCATTTTTTGCCGCCTGCTGGGTGATCAGTCTTTCCCCCGGTGCCGGCGCCATTGCGTCGATGTCCAGCGGCCTGCGCTACGGTTTCTGGCGCGGTTACTGGAACGCCCTGGGTCTGCAACTGGGTCTGGCGTTGCAGATTGCGATTGTCGCTGCCGGTGTCGGTGCGATCCTCGCGGCCTCTGCCACTGCCTTTTATGTGATCAAATGGTTCGGCGTGGCCTACCTGGTCTACCTCGCGGTCAAGCAATGGCGCGCGCTGCCCAATGAGATGAACGACGACGCTGCCATTCGGCAGATCGGCAAGCCGATGGCGCTGATGTTCCGCGGTTTTCTAGTGAACGTCAGCAACCCCAAGGCCTTGGTGTTCATGCTCGCGGTGCTGCCGCAATTCATCGATCCCCACGCGCCGCTAGTGGCCCAGTACCTGATCCTCGGCGTGACCATGATCTGTGTCGACCTGATCGTCATGGCCGGCTACACCGGGCTTGCGGCCAAGGTTCTGCGTTTGTTGCGCACGCCCAGGCAGCAGAAACGCATGAACCGCACTTTTGCCGGGCTGTTCATCGGCGCGGCGGCATTCATGGCGACTTTGCGCAAAGCAGCGACATAAAGCTTCAGGCACAAAAAAGGCGACCTATCGAGGTCGCCTTTTTCATTACTACAGAGTGGCCAGTCTGAGATCAGTGCAGAATCACCGGCGCCGTATCTCGCGGCAGGTTATTACGCAGCGGTGCCTGCCCCGGCTGCTCGTAACCGCCACCACCGAGCTGTTGGCTCAGTTGTGAAGCCACGTCTTCACCCAACGCCTTGGACACGTCACGCACCACCCGTGGGCGGTTCAGGGAAACCCGGATGTCCCGGCCATTCACCAGTTTGGTGTCCTGACCTTCGCCCATCGCCGTGAAGGCCGAGGTGATCTCGAAGGTCTTGGTGTTGATCAGGCTGAAGTCCGCCACCAGCGTCAACGCCAGCACCGCCGAATAACTGTCGGTGTTGGCCAGTTCGTTCATGTCGCGGGTGAAGTCGATGTCTGACACGGTGCCGAACAGCACGTAGTCGGCACCCTTGAAACTACCGGCCTTGATGCGCTTGATCACGTCATACACGTCACCTTTGGACGATGCCGTATAAGGCGTGCCCTGCACCAGCTGGAACATGCCGGTGCGCAGAATCTCGCCCTTGATGTCACCAGTGAATTTGCGCAGCTCACCTTGCTCGATGTAGCTGCTGGTGGCTTCGTACTCTTCGTAACTGGACGAACCACTGGCGCCGTAATAGCTCTGGCTGTGGTTACTCTGTGCCGAAACAGTGTGGACGTATTGCTCCACGCGCTCCTGGTACGCCAGATCCGCTACTGCAACTTTCGGGGCCGCTTGCACGCTGAACGCGCAAGCCAGGGCCATCATGCCAATCCATGTGCGCATCGATTAACGCTCCGTGGTTTTGCGGATCTCTTTTTCGTCCATCCATTCGGCCAGACCACTTTCAACGTCGATCAACTGCAGGCTGAATTTGTAGAAGACGTCCTTGTAGTCGCTGCTGCGCTTGACGATCGAGCTGATCGAACCTTCAAGGCGGTAATGGGCAGCGATCATGTTGCCCGTCTTGGCCACGGTGCTTTTCTTGTACAGGCCGCTCTGGTTTTGCAGTTTGAGCTGGTCGACCTGGCTTTGCATGGCGGTGTTGTCGCTGGCGAAGCGGGCGACGCCGGTCTTCATCAGCTGAGTCTTGATGCTGGTGGTGATTTCGCGGGTATCGATGTACTCGCTGGTCTTGTTCTTCACGTCGTAGACCTGAACCACCGGACGGCCTTGCAGGATGCCGGACTGGGCCAGGGAGCGGGTCATGGATTCGGCGATCATCTGCAGGTCGGTGGAGCCGAACTCGTTGGTCACGGTTTCCACGGCTTTGGTGTCACCGTAGCTGATGTTTTTGCTGCCCAGCGTCGGCGAAGTGTTGGCGCAACCGCTGGCCAGGAGGGCGATGACGGCGATGAACGAAAAGCGTGCAAACATGGGAATGCTCTCTAGAACTGAACGAATAGGGTGTCGGGCTTAAGGCGTTTTGATTTCGAGACGGAAATCCACGGCTTTGGCGGTTGGCGCAATGGCCTGAATGAAACTGGTCTGCTCGCCGTACATCATCTGGCTTTTCCAGGTTTCCTCTTCGGCAACCGGGAAGCCTTCAGGGCCGAGCCAGGCAAAGCGGTAGTAGAAGGTCTTGTTGTTGTAGCTGGTGTTGCTCAGCTGTGCGTTGACCGTCATGAAGCCGTTTTCCCGCGCCACGCGCATGGCGCCGACCACGATGTTCTTGAGCTTGCCCATGGCCACGACCTTGCTGGCAGCGCTGCCTGGCTCCGGTGGTGGCGGGGTGGCGCAGCCGGCCAGCAAGGCCAGGGCGACAACAGTGATGAGTTTGAAGCGCATGCAAAGACTCCGTTCTTAAGGTTGTTTGAGGCTGGCCACGGTGGTCGGGTTGGCGCTCGGGATCACATGGGCGGCCTGGCCGCTGGCGAATACCTGATTGCCCACGGCGCGCAGGCTGATGACCTGATAGCGCTGATCGACGGTGATCTTGACCACCGAACCACCTATGGCACTCGGCAGCGAGACGTGATGCTCGCCTTTCTTCAAGCGCAGACGCACCACCTGAGTGGTGTCCGGCAGGGTGCGCCATGTACGGGTATCGGCACCTTCGAGCACGGCTGAAGAGATGCCGACCGCAAGACCCGCCAGCGGGTTGGTTTCGTTGATCTTCTTCTGCGCCACGCCTTTGGTCACGGCACGAACAGTGGTGCGCAGGATGATGCCCGGCATGTCATCACGCAGCGCGCGGCGGGACATGGCGGTGGTGCTGTTGAGTTGCGTCAGGTTCAGTTGCTGACCGTCCACGCCAATCTGGGCGAAGGGGGCGGTGGAGGTGTCCGGCTTGATGATCGGGAACGATAGCGGCGTGATCACCACGTTGTTGCTGATCGGCAATGGCAGAGGAATGCGGATCGAGTCGCGGGACGGCGCCAGGCCGCTTTGCACGACGATCAGGATGTCGCTGTCGTCGTCCTTGGCGGGTTTGTCGAGATTCACCAGCGCCTGTTCCAGCAGCGGGGTGTTCGGGCGCAGCTCGGCGGCCTTGCGATAACCCGGCGCGGCCAGGTCTTTCTCGCCCAGGGCTTCATAGACGAAACCGGCCAGATAATGGCTGAACGCGCTCTGGTAGCTGTTTTTCAGGCTGACCACTTCTGGCGCGTCGAGGCTGGCCACCGGATAACCCTGGAGATCCTTGTACTGGGTTTTGACGCCTTCCTTCTCGGCCTGCTCTTCGCTCTTGAGGTATTCCTTGTCGCGTAAATCGGCGATCACCGCTTCACGCTCGTGAGTCTTCTTGATCGCGGTGCGCGCGCCGTCGAAGTCGTTCACTGCCAGCAGGTTGAGGGCCATCTGCGTGGTCAGCATGACTTTTTCGTAGTCGTAGCCTTCGTAGCGACGGACTTTGTCATTGACCAGGAAGCTGCCGAACTGAGCCAGGTACTTTTCGGTGTCGAGCTTGACCGAGTCTTCCCACTTGCCCACCACCTGATCGGCGCTGCTCCAGGCGTTCTGGCTACCGGACAAGTCGCCTTTGGCGCGCAGCAGTTCACCCTTCTCGAAGTAATAGAGCAGGTCTTTGTCGGCGCCGGTGTTGTTCTTTTCCAACAACGTCAAGGCGGCGTCGACGTTGCCGGCAGCCAGTTGCTGGTTGGTTTGTGCCAGTTCGGAATCGTAGTTGCGAAAAGCCGAACAGCCGGAGAGCAAGGTGACAGCGCTGAGCGCGATCAAGGTAAGGGCGCGAGAGGCCATAGGGGGTACTTCTTCCCTGAGTATAAGCAGCCGCGCGTGCTGGTCGGGCTGTTGGGACCTATCGGCAGGGAGACTGGCGTCCTGCCAATTCCTCATAAAAAGAGGAGCTTAAATGCCGTATCGTGATAACGACGGCGCGGCATTATAAACAGGGATGCTGGCTATGTAATGGCTTTTTAATTGTATGTTTTCACAACGTGCCATTACTTATTTCTGGCCTGATACCGGCGCTGGCGAGGTTTGCACATAAGTCTTTCCGACGACGAATGCCACGGTGTTTATTGTGCGCAGGTTGATGACTTGAAAGTCGCGGTCGATGCGCAGTGTGACCGGCGCGGTGCCGGGCGCGTTCGGCGCGTTGAACAGGTGTTCACCTTTTTTCAGCCGCAGACGCGCGACCAGGGTTTTGTCCGGCAGGGTGCGCCATGTACGGGTGTCGGCCTCCTCGAAGGGGTCTTCGCGGGTGACCACCAGTGAAGCTTTGGCCGGGTTGCGTTGGTTTTCCTCGGCTTGGCCGATGGCCGCCATGTTGGCGCGGAACATGGCCCGCGAGATGATGGCGGGCATGTCATCACGCAAGGTGCGCAAGGCCATGTCGGTGACGCTGTTGAGTGCGGTCAGCGGCCGTTTTCGACCATCGACGATGATGTGGTCGAATGCTGGCGTGAGGGTGTCCGGGATCATCACCGGGAAAGAAATCGGGGCAACGATCACCAGGTTTTCGTTGAGCCGTACCGGAATTGGCACGCGTACCGAACTGCGTGCCGGTGCCAGGCCGCTTTGGACAATGATTAACACATCACTTTCATCGGCTTTTGCCGGCGGTTTGTCGAGATTACGCAACGCCTGCTCGAGAAACGGCACGTTCGGGCGCAATTCAATTGCCTGGCGATAGCCCGGCGCGGCGAGGCCGCGTTCGCCGAGGGCTTCGTAGGTGAAACCAGCCAGGTAATGACTGAAGGCACTCTGGTAGCCGTTTTTCAGTTCGATGACGGCTGGCGCATCGAGGGTGGTCACCGGGTAGCCCTGCAGATCCTTGTAACGCACCGAGATGCCCTGGGCCTTGGCCTGCTCCTCGAGCTCTTCGTATTGCCGCTCGCGCTGGCGGGCAATCAGCGCTTCGCGCTCGTGGGTTTTCTTGATGTCGGCGCGGGCGCCGTCGAAGTCATTCGCAGCCAATTGGTTGAGGGCCATTTGCGTGGTCAGCATGACTTTTTCGTAGTCGTAACCTTCGTAGCGACGCAGTTTGTCATTGACCAGCAGGGTGCCCATTTCATTGCCGAACCGTGTGAGCAGTTTCATGGCGCCGGAGGGCACCGCTTCTTCGCGCTGGAACACCATCTGGTCGGCGCTGCGCCAGGCTTTCTGGCTCTGCGGCAGCGCACTGGCGACACTAAGGATGGCGCCTTTCTCGAAGTAATAGAGCAGATCCTTGTCTTCCCAGGGATTGTGCAACTCCACCAGGTCCAGCGCACCCTGGAGGTTACCCACCAATAGTTGGTCGTTGGTCTGTTGCATCTCCTGATCATAATTTCGGTAGGCGGCACATCCACTCAGTTGCAGGGCGAGACTCAGCAGCGAGAAAAACAGACAGGAGCGCATGGGCGATGATTCTTCCCTGATCGGATACCGCGAGGAGATAGCAATTTGCCGTCGAATGTACACGCCGTTGCGCGGGAAATACCAACAAAGCTTGAGCGAAACTCATTGGAAGTGAACAATGTGTTACTTCGTATTTCCATTTGAGATTTATTCATGACTGGCTCCTCTCGTTTTCTGGCGTGGCTCGTGCTGCCGATGATCGCGTTCTGCAGCTTCAATGCGCTGGCCGAAACCGCAGAGGGTGCGCCCAAGGCCCTGCATTTGCTCGATTACATTGCCGCCGATTACCCGGCGGCGGTCGAGGGAGGCAAGGTTATTGATGAGGCTGAGTATCTCGAACAGCAGACGTTCCTGGGGGAGCTGCAAGGGTTGATCGCCGATTTGCCGGCCAAACCCGAACGCTCCGAACTGGAGCAGGGCGTCAACGGTCTGCGCACCGCGATCGCCGCTCGCAAGGACGGCGCGGACGTCACCCGTCAGGCGCGGCAGCTGGGGGCAAAACTGGCGGTGACCTATGAAGTCAGCCAGGCTCCGGTCATTACCCCGGACCCGACCCGCGGCGCGCCGCTGTATGCCCAGCAATGCTCGGTGTGCCATGGCGATACGGGCATCGGTGACGGCCCGGCAGGTGTCGGCATGACGCCACCGCCGACCAATCTGCGCGAGGCTGCGCGACTGGACCGTCTGAGCCTCTACGCGCTTTACAACACTCTGGGCATGGGCGTCGAAGGCACTGACATGCCGGCCTTTGCCGATCAGCTGGATGATCGTCAGCGTTGGGACCTGGCGACCTACATCGCTGGCTTCAGCGCCGATCCTGCCGCGGCAAAATCCGAAAAAACCTACAACATCGCCGACCTGGCGCGTCAGACGCCAACCGAAGTGCAGGCCGCCGAAGGTCCGCAAGCGGTCGCGACCTTCCGCGCGCAACGAGCGCAGCCGCCGCAGGTCAAGCGTGGCCCGGGGCAATTGCTTGAATACACGGCGGCCACGCTGGACAAGAGTATCGCCGCCTATCGCGCCGGCGAGCACGATCAGGCCTACGACCTGTCGGTTGCAGCGTACCTGGAAGGCTTCGAACTGGTCGAAAGCTCCCTGGACAACGTCGACGCCAACGTGCGCAAAGACACTGAAAAGTCCCTGATGGCTTACCGTCAGTCGTTGCAGGACGGCTTGCCGGTGGCCCAGGTCGAGCAACGTCTGGAAGTGGCCAAGGCCAAGCTGAAAGAATCCGCTGGCCTGCTCGGTAGCGATGGCTTGAGCTGGTCGCTGAGCTACATTTCCGGTCTGTTGATTCTGTTGCGAGAAGGTCTGGAAGCCATTCTGGTGCTTGCGGCGGTCCTCGCGTTCCTGCGCAATACCGGCCAGCAATCGGCGGTGCGCAGCGTCAACATCGGTTGGGGCCTGGCGCTGTTGGCCGGGCTGGCGACCTGGGCGGTGGCGGCGTATGTGATTGACGTCAGCGGTGCCCAGCGTGAGCTGCTGGAAGGGGCCACTGCGCTGTTTGCCAGCGTCATGGTGCTCTGGCTCGGTGTGTGGATGCACGACCGTCGCCACGCAGCGGCCTGGCAGGATTACATCAAGAGCAGCCTGGTGAGCGGCGGTGGGCGTTTCGGGTTTGCGATCCTGGCGTTCTTCTCGGTGTATCGCGAACTGTTCGAAGTGATCCTGTTCTACGAAACCTTGTGGTTGCAGGCGGGGCCTGCAGGGCATAACGCCGTAATGGCTGGCGGCGCGACGGCGCTGGTGATGCTGGTCGGTCTGGCCTGGGTGATTCTGCGCGGCTCGGCAAAGCTGCCGCTGGCACTGTTCTTCGGCATCAATGCCGGATTGCTGTGCGCGTTGTCGGTGGTGTTTGCCGGCCATGGCGTGAAGGCGTTGCAGGAAGCCGGGGTCTTCGGCACGCGGCCGGTACCGTTCTTTGACTTCGACTGGTTGGGGATCCACGCTGATGCGTATTCGCTGAGTGCCCAGGCTGTGGCGATCATTGCGATCATCGTGCTGTACAGTCGCAGCCGGATGGCCGAGAAGCGGCAGTTGCCGGCTTCTTAAAAGCATTCGCTGCGCTCATATTCGCGGGCAAGCCCGCTCCCACAGGTTCAGCGCTAACCTTATGGGAGCGGGCTTGCCCGCGATGCTTTTCAATAGAGGAAATCCAATGCGCGTATGGATCGATGCCGACGCCTGCCCTCGGGCAGCCAAGGATCTAGTGGTGAAGTTCGCCCTCAAGCGCCAGTTCGAAGTGGTACTGGTGGCCGGTCAGCCGCAAATCAAGCCGGGCCTTGCGCTGGTGAAACTGATCGTGGTGCCCAGCGGCCCGGATGCCGCCGACGATTATCTGGTGGAACACGCAGTGCCAGGGGAATTGGTGATTTGCAGCGATGTGCCGCTGGCGGATCGGCTGGTGAAGAACGGCGTTGCGGCGCTGGATCCGCGGGGCAAGGAGTTCGATGCGCAGAACATGGGCGATCGACTCGCGGTGCGTAACCTGTTCACCGACTTGCGCGAGCAGGGGCAGATGAGCGGCGGCCCGGCGCCGTTCGGCGACCGCGAGAAACAGGCGTTCGCCAATGCGCTGGACCGGATACTGACCCGGTTGTCGCGTAAAGCTTGAGCAAGACGGTAATGATCGTTCCCACGCGAAGTGGGAACAATCACGAGTGTTACTCGTCGTTTTCGTGGGTCAGTTCCAGTACGCGGTCGACCAATTTGTTGATGCCGGAAGCGGCTTCGCTGATCGATTGCGCGAGCATGTACGCCGGCGTGCTCACCAGCTTGCGCGCCTTGTCTTCGACGATGTCGGTCACTGCGCACTCGGCGTGGGTGGCGCCCATCTTGTTCATCGCGGCGGCGGTATCGGCATCGTTGCCGATGGTGCAGGTCACGCCCGGGCCGTAGATTTTTGCCGCCAGGGCCGGCGAGATGCAGATCAGCCCCACCGGTTTGCCAGCCTCGGCGAACGCTTCGGTCAACGCCAGGACGTCAGGTTGAACGCTGCAGCCGGCGCCTTCGACGGCAAAGTTCGACAGGTTCTTGGCCGCCCCGAAACCACCGGGAACGATCAGCGCATCGAAATCTTCGACGTCCGCTTCACGGATATCCTTGATGTTGCCCCGGGCGATACGCGCCGATTCCACCAGCACGTTGCGCGATTCGGGCATTTCTTCGCCAGTCAGGTGGTTGACCACATGCAACTGCGCGATGTTGGGTGCGAAGCACTGCACCTGGGCGCCGCGCTGGTCCAGCCGCAGCAGGGTGATCACGCTTTCGTGGATCTCGGCGCCGTCGTACACGCCACAGCCGGAAAGGATCACTGCAATTTTTTTGCTCATGGGCTTTTCTCCAGATTCATGGCGTTAAATGTCCACTAATTTGTCACTCGTTGCCATAGGGTTAATTCGCGGCTACACCTAATCTCTGCTGAACGATTCCGATCAGGTCGCGTCATGAACTTCATTCTGTATGCGGTGCCGTTTTTCTTTGTGCTGATTGCGGTCGAGTTGTTGGCCGACCGTTGGCGCGGGGTGAGCAATTACCGCGTGGCAGACGCGATCAACAGCCTCAGCACCGGCGTATTGTCGACCACCACGGGCCTGTTGACCAAAGGTGTCGGCCTGGTCACTTATGCCTTCGCCCTTAAACACCTGGCCGTGATCGAGCTGTCGGCCGACAGTGTCTGGGTCTGGGTATTCGCTTTTGTCTTCTACGACTTCTGCTACTACTGGCTGCACCGCATGGGCCATGAGCGCAACATCCTCTGGGCCGCACATTCAGTGCATCACCAGAGTGAGGACTACAACCTCTCCACAGCCTTGCGCCAGACCAGCACCGGGTTTCTATTGAGCTGGATTTTCTACCTGCCCCTGGCCGTGCTCGGCGTGCCGCTGCTGGTGTTCGTCAGCGTTGCGGCGTTGAACCTGCTGTACCAGTTCTGGGTGCATACCCGGCATATTCCCAAGCTTGGCTGGTTCGAGTGGTTCTTCGTCACGCCGTCCAATCATCGGGCCCACCATGCACAGAACGCTCTTTACATGGATCGCAACTACGGTGGGGTGTTCATTATTTGGGATCGTCTGTTCGGCTCGTTCCAGGAAGAGGACGACAACGAACCGGTGATTTTCGGCGTGACCACGCCGCTGGCGAGCTGGAATCCGGTGTGGGCGAACGTGCAGTTTTACGCGCAGTTGTGGGATGACGCCCGGCGCGCCGAGCACTGGTGGGACAAGCTGCGGATCTGGTTCATGCGCACCGGTTGGCGGCCGGCGGACGTGGCGGCCAAATACCCGATGAACAAGCCGGACCTGGCGCAGTTCCGCAAATTCGAGGTGCCGCTGGACGGACGTCAGCAGTGGTATGTGGCGCTGCAGTTCTGTGTCTACATCGCCTTGGGCAGTTACTTGATGAATTTGGAGCAGAGCCTGCCGACCGCAGCCCTGGTATTGGGTTGGGGCGCCGTGGCGTTGGGGTTGTTCGTGTTGGGCGCAGCCCTGGAGAATCGCCCGCAGGCGTTGAAGCTGGAGCTGTTGCGGCTGGCGTCGAACCTGCCGCTGGTGTGGCTGGCGCCGATGGTCGGGCTATGGCCGGGCAGCGCGGTGGGCTGGGTAGGGCTGCTCAGTTACAGCCTGCTCAGCGGCATCGGTCTCTACTGTTGTAGAAACCGCTTCACTCGATGGGCGTCGTAGGTTCGTTGGACTTGGCCTGTTCGGCTTTCAATGCCTGCTCATCGGCGTAGATCTTTTTCGCCAGGCGGGCATTCTTGAAGCGCCGCCGCAGCCACAGGACAAAGCCCAGGACCAGCAGGGCGCCCAGCACCCACAGTTCGTATTTCTTGACGCTGCCCAGCATACCTTCGAGCACCGCGCCAAAGTGATACGCAGCCGCTGCCAGCGCCGCAGCCCAGATGGCCGCGCCAATCCCGTTGAGCAGCAAATAGCGTCCCGGCGGATAGCCCGACAGACCGATCGCCACCGGCATCACCGTGCGCAAGCCATAGACAAAGCGGAAGCTCAGCACCCAGATGTCCGGATGCTTGCGGATATGTTCCAGCGCCCGATCGCCCATCAGTTGCCAGCGCGGTTTACGTGCCAGCAATTTGCGCCCGTGCTTGCGCCCCAGGAAGTACCACAGCTGATCGCCGGCATAACTGCCGAAGAACGCCACGACCACCACCAGGTTGATGTCCATGTACCCACGGAACGCGAGGAAGCCTGCGAGTACCAGAATGGTTTCGCCTTCGAAAAACGTGCCGAGGAACAGGGCAAAGTAGCCGAAGTCATGTAGGAATTGTTGGAGCATTGTCTGGGTGCTGGCGAAATGAACGCGCAGCCTAACCCTTCGTGCACATTCATGAAAGTGTCCAAATGTGTCTCGACGTGAACATTTCCTACAAGGACAATGGAATGTGGCTATAGGGGTGCACATAACTGTCATGCGTTGGTCATAATGGCCGCTTATAACTGTCACGCTCGCCCGCCAGCGCGGGCTCAGGAGTCTGCCGTGAGCTTTACCCCTGCCAACCGTTTGTTTCCTGCAACCCGCCTGCGTCGCAACCGTCGTGATGATTTTTCGCGTCGACTGGTCCGTGAAAACGTACTGACCGTCGATGACCTGATCCTGCCGGTGTTCGTGCTGGACGGTGAAAACCGTCGCGAAGCAGTGGCTTCGATGCCGGGCGTCGAGCGCCTGACGATCGATCTGTTGATTGAAGAGGCGGCTAAGTGGGTGGAACTGGGGATTCCGGCGCTGGCCTTGTTCCCGGTGACGCCACCGGAACTCAAGTCACTGGATGCCGCCGAAGCCTGGAACCCCAACGGTATCGCCCAGCGCGCCACCCGTGCTCTGCGCGCGCAGTTCCCGGAGCTGGGTGTGATCACCGACGTCGCCCTGGACCCGTTCACTACTCATGGTCAGGACGGCATCCTCGACGAAGAAGGCTACGTGCAGAACGACATTACCGTCGACGCACTGGTTAAGCAGGCTTTGTCCCACGCCGAAGCCGGCGCTCAAGTGGTGGCCCCGTCGGACATGATGGATGGCCGTATTCAGGCGATCCGCGAAGCGCTGGAGCTGGCCGGTCACGTCAATGTGCGGATCATGGCCTACTCGGCCAAGTACGCCAGTGCCTACTACGGCCCGTTCCGTGATGCGGTGGGTTCGGCGTTGAACCTGGGCAAGGCCAACAAGGCCTCCTATCAGATGGACCCGGCCAACAGCAACGAAGCCCTGCACGAAGTGGCGGCGGACTTGTCAGAAGGCGCGGACATGGTCATGGTCAAGCCAGGCATGCCGTATCTGGATATTCTTTATCGGGTCAAGGAAGCGTTCAAAGTGCCGACCTTTGTGTATCAGGTCAGCGGCGAATACGCCATGCACATGGCGGCGATCCAGAATGGCTGGTTGAGCGAAGGGGTTATCCTCGAATCCCTGACCGCTTTTAAACGTGCAGGCGCTGATGGCATCCTGACTTACTTTGCCGTCCGTGCTGCTCAATTGTTACGAGAGCAAAAATAGCCCTCCCAGGAACATTCGATGAATACCGAAGGACTCACTGAAGTTGCCGTAAAAGATGCTCAGCCTGTGGTGGAGCAAATCGCTGAAACTCCGCCGGAGCTGGAGCCCGCTCCACCCGCGGTGGTGGCCGAGCCCGTTGTGGCGGCGCCAGCGATTGCCATTCCCGGTCTGGATGACAGCAGCCTGTACATCCATCGCGAGCTCTCGCAACTACAGTTCAATATCCGCGTGCTGGAACAGGCGCTGGATGAGTCCTACCCATTGCTGGAGCGGCTGAAGTTTCTGCTGATTTTCTCCAGCAACCTGGACGAGTTCTTCGAGATTCGTGTGGCCGGCCTGAAGAAGCAGATCACCTTCGCCCGTGAGCAGGCCGGCGCCGATGGCTTGCAACCGCACCAGGCCCTGGCCCGCATCAGCGAATTGGTGCACGGTCACGTCGACCGCCAATACGCGATCCTCAATGACATTCTGTTGCCGGAGCTGGAAAAACATCAGGTCCGCTTCATCCGTCGCCGTTACTGGACCACCAAGCTCAAGACTTGGGTCCGCCGTTATTTCCGCGACGAGATCGCGCCGATCATCACCCCGATCGGCCTCGATCCGACGCACCCGTTCCCGTTGCTGGTGAACAAGAGCCTGAACTTCATCGTCGAGCTCGAAGGCATCGACGCCTTCGGTCGCGATTCCGGCCTGGCGATCATCCCGGCGCCGCGTCTGCTGCCGCGGGTCATCAAGGTGCCGGAAGAAGTCGGCGGCCCTGGCGACAACTATGTGTTCCTGTCGTCGATGATCCACGCGCACGCTGATGACCTGTTCCAGGGCATGAAGGTCAAGGGCTGCTACCAGTTCCGCCTGACCCGGAACGCCGACCTCGCGGTCGATACCGAAGACGTGGAAGACCTGGCCCGCGCCCTGCGCGGCGAGTTGTTCTCCCGTCGCTACGGTGATGCGGTGCGACTGGAAGTGGCCGACACCTGCCCGAAACACCTKTCCGATTACCTGCTCAAGCAGTTCAACCTGCAGGAGACCGAGCTGTATCAGGTCAACGGTCCGGTCAACCTGACCCGACTGTTCAGCATCACCGGCCTGGACAGTCATCCGGAGCTGCAATACACGCCGTTCACCCCGCAGATCCCGAAACTGCTGCAGAACAGCGAGAACATTTTCAGCGTGATCAGCAAGCAGGACATCCTGCTGCTGCACCCGTTCGAGTCATTCACCCCGGTGGTCGACCTGTTGCGCCAGGCAGCCAAGGATCCGCACGTGTTGGCGGTTCGCCAGACGTTGTATCGCAGCGGCGCCAACTCGGAGATCGTCGATGCGCTGGTGGATGCGGCGCGTAACGGCAAGGAAGTGACGGCGGTGATCGAGCTGCGTGCGCGATTCGATGAAGAATCCAACCTGCAGCTGGCCAGCCGTCTGCAAGCGGCCGGTGCTGTGGTGATTTACGGTGTGGTCGGCTTCAAGACCCACGCCAAGATGATGCTGATTCTGCGTCGCGAAGCCGGCGAGATTGTCCGCTACGCCCACTTGGGCACCGGCAACTACCACGCCGCCAACGCCCGTCTGTACACCGACTACAGCCTGCTGACCTCCGACGATGCCTTGTGCGAAGACGTCGGCAAGCTGTTCAGCCAGTTGATCGGCATGGGTAAAACCCTGCGCATGAAGAAACTGCTGCACGCGCCGTTCACGTTGAAGAAGGGCATGCTCGACATGATTGCCCGGGAGACGCAATTCGCCCTCGACGGCAAACCGGCGCACATCATCGCCAAGTTCAACTCGCTGACCGATCCGAAGGTCATCCGCGCGTTGTACAAGGCCAGCCAGTCCGGGGTACGCATCGATCTGGTGGTGCGCGGCATGTGCTGCCTGCGACCGGGCATCGCCGGGGTATCCCACAACATCAATGTGCGCTCGATTATCGGGCGCTTCCTGGAACACACCCGGGTCTTCTACTTCCTCAATGGCGGTGAAGAGCAGATGTTCCTGTCCAGTGCCGACTGGATGGAGCGCAACCTCGACAAGCGCGTCGAGACTTGCTTCCCGGTCGAGGGCAAGAAGCTGATTTTGCGGGTCAAGAAAGAGCTGGAGCTTTATCTCACCGATAACACCCACAGCTGGAGCCTGCAGTCGGACGGTCGCTACATCCGCAACACGCCGACCGGCAACCAGAACCCGCGCAGTGCCCAGGCAACCTTGCTGGAGCGGTTGGGCAGCCCGATTCTGGCGGTGCGTTAACGCAAACCTTGAGCGATAAAAAATGGCGATCCATGTGGATCGCCATTTTCATTTCCACCACCGTCCCTTGTAGGAGCTGGCTTGCCAGCGAATGGCTTTCAAGTCATGCATCCATTTCAAGGACGCCTTCGCCAGCAAGCCGGCTCCTACAGGACCGTGTTCGGCGACCATTTTCGGTTTTTTAGCGGACGTTCAGCACGAAGCTGACGCGGGTCAGCCATTCGGCTTCCAGGGCGAAGTCGGCCTGGGTCAACTGGTTGTCATCCAGCCAATGTTCCGGGAATAACACATCCAGGCTGTCGCCGTTGGCGTGCAGCACGACCTGTGGCATTTCCTGGGTGCCACGGATGTGGTGGAACAGAATCGCAAAGCGCAGCAGCACGCACAGGCGAATCAGCTTGATGCCGTCGTCGCCAAAATCGGCAAACCTGTCCTTGGGAATATTGCGACGGTGGCCACGCACCAGTAGCGCGAGCATCAGTTGGTCTTCGCGGGAGAACCCGGCCAGGTCCGAGTGCTCGATCAGGTAGGCGCCGTGTTTGTGGTACTGATAGTGAGCGATGTCCAGGCCCACTTCATGGACCTTGGCCGCCCAGCTCAGCAATTCGCGCCAGACGCCGTCATCCAGCTCCCAGTCCGCGGCCACTTGATCGAAGGCATGCAGCGCTTTGCGTTCGACCCGCGCGGCTTGCTCCAGATCGACGTGGTAGCGCTCCATCAGCGAGCTGAGCGTGCGCTCACGGACATCTTCGTGATGGTGACGGCCCAGCAGGTCATAGAGCACGCCTTCGCGCAGGGCGCCTTCACAGTGATCCATGCGTTGCAGTTCGAGGGCGTCGAAGATCGCTTCGAGAATCGCCAGCCCGGCGGGGAAGATCGCCCGGCGGTCGGGCTTGATGCCTTCGAAGTCGATTTTCTCGACATCGCCGAGTTTGATCAGCTTGCGCTTGAGCCAGGCCAAGCCTTCGGCGTTCACCTCGCCAGTGCCATGCCCGCCGGCCTTCAGCGCCAGGCCAATGGCGCGAATGGTGCCCGAGGAGCCGATGGCTTCATCCCAGGTCAGGCGGTGCAGGGCGTGTTCGATGCTCATGATCTCCAKCCGCGCCGCGGTGTACGCCTGGGCGTAGCGGGCCGGGGTGATCTTGCCGTCCTTGAAATAGCGTTGGGTGTAGCTGACGCAACCCATTTGCAGACTTTCGCGCAACAATGGCTCGAATCTCTGCCCGATGATGAATTCGGTACTGCCACCGCCGATGTCGGCCACAAGGCGTTTGCCCGGGGTGTCGGCGAGGGTGTGGGAGACGCCGAGGTAAATCAGGCGCGCTTCTTCACGGCCGGAGATGACTTCTACCGGATGACCGAGGATTTCTTCGGCGCGGTGGATGAATTCACCGCGGTTACGGGCTTCGCGCAGGGCGTTGGTGCCGACGATCCGCACGGTGCCGGGTGGCATACCGCTGATCAGTTGGGCGAAACGCTTCAGGCAATCGAGCCCGCGTTGCATGGATTCTTCGCTGAGTTGACGCTCTTCATCGATGCCGGCGGCCAGCTGAACCTTCTCCCCGAGACGCTCGAGAATCCGGATTTCGCCGTTCTGGGCCTTGGCCACGACCATGTGAAAGCTGTTGGAGCCTAGGTCGATAGCGGCGATCAGGGACAGATTCTTGACTTGGGATAGCGGCATGGTCAGGGGGTCTCGGTCGATAACCTCGACATCCTGCCACGATCAAACGCTCGCGCCAACGCGTACGGTTTAATGCCTTGATCCAGCGCACGGACGACGTGGGTTCCTGTGGCGAGGGAGCTTGCTCCCGCTGGGCAGCGCAGCGGCCCCAAAACCATTCAACGCAGTGCTTCAGGAAAAGCCGGTCAGCAGGTTTTACGACTGCTGCGCAGCCGAGCGGGAGCAAGCCCCTCGCCACAGAGGTTCAGCCCGCCGCCTCCACGGTCCCAATGAAATTCGCCAGTTCCGCCGTCTGTGGATTGGCAAACAACACCTTAGGATCTCCCACCTCATGCACCTTGCCCTGGTGCATGAATACCAATTTGTCGCCCACCTCCCGGGCAAAACGCATCTCATGGGTGACCATAATCAATGTCATGCCTTCTTTGGCCAGTTGCCGGACCACGCTCAACACTTCATTGACCAGTTCCGGGTCCAGGGCCGAGGTGATTTCGTCGCACAGCAAGACTTTCGGCGACATGGCCAGCGCCCGGGCGATCGCCACCCGCTGTTGCTGGCCGCCCGAGAGTCGATCCGGGAAGGCGTCGAATTTCTCGCCCAGCCCGACCCGTTCCAGCATCTGCCGCGCCAGTTCGGTGGCCTGGGTTTTCGGCACTTTCTGCACCACTTGCGGCGCAAGCATGACGTTTTCGCCGACGGTCAGGTGCGGGAACAGGTTGAACTGCTGGAACACCATCCCGACTTTCTGCCGCAAGCTGCGCAGGTCGGCGCGGGCGGCGTCGAGGTATTCGCCGTCGACTTCGATCACGCCGTCGTTGATCGACTCCAGGCCATTGAGGGTGCGCAGCAAGGTGGACTTGCCCGAGCCGCTGCGACCGATGATCGCCACCACCTGGCCTTCGTCGACACTCAGGTCGATGCCTTTGAGCACATGGTGGTCGCCGTAATATTTATGCAGGGCGGAAATTCTAAGCAGAGGCATGCAGTCTCCTTTCCAGGTAGCGCGCACTGAGGGACAAGGGGTAGCAGAGCAGGAAGTAACCGAGGGCGACGAGGCCGTAGACCATGAACGGTTCGAAGGTCGCGTTGGCGAGCATGCCGCCGGTCTTGGTCAGTTCGGTGAAGCCGATGATCGAGGTGACGGCGGTGCCCTTGACCACTTGCACCGAGAAACCCACGGTTGGCGCCACGGCGATGCGCAGCGCTTGCGGCAGGATCACGTAACGCAAYTGCTCCAGCGGGTTSAGCGCCAGGCTCGACGAGGCTTCCCACTGGCCGTTGGGGATCGASTCGACGCAACCGCGCCAGATCTCCGCCAGGTAGGCGCTGGTGAACAGTGTCAGGGCAATCGCCGCCGCCATCCACGGTGAAATTTCCACGCCGGCCAAGGCCACACCGAAGAACACCAGAAACAGCTGCATCAACAGCGGCGTGCCCTGGAACAATTCGATGTAGGTGCGGGCGAAGTGGCTGGGCAAGGGTTTCTTTGAAATCCGCATCACCATGATCAGCAAGCCGATCAGCCCACCGCCGATAAACGCCACCAGCGACAATGCCAGCGTCCATTGCAGGCCCGTGAGCAGGTTGCGCAGGATGTCCCAGAAGGTGAAATCGCTCATTGGCTGCTCCTTGCGCTGCTCTTGGAAAGGTAGCGGCGACCGATCCAGTTCAACAGCTGACGGATCAGCAGCGCCATGCACAGGTAGAGCAGCGTGGTCAGGGCATAGGTTTCAAAGGCGCGAAAGTTGCGCGACTGAATGAAGTTGGCGGCGAAACTCAGCTCTTCGGTGGCGATCTGCGAACAGACCGCCGAGCCGAGCATGACAATGATGATCTGGCTGCTCAGGGCCGGCCAGACCTTGCCCAGCGCCGGCAGCAGAACCACATGGCGGAAGGCTTCGAAACGCGACATCGCCAGGGCGGCCGCGGCTTCCAGTTGCCCGCGGGGGATCGCTTGAATGCCGGCGCGGATGATCTCGGTCGAATAGGCGCCCAGGTTGATCACCATCGCCAGCACCGCCGCCTGCCATTCGGAAATCTGCAGGCCCAGCGACGGCAAACCGAAGAAGATGAAAAACAACTGCACCAGAAAGGGTGTGTTGCGGATCAACTCGACGTAGACCCCGAAAATGCCGGCGAACGGGCGGATGTTCCACGCCCGCACCAACGCGCCGACGATGCCCAGAGCGACCCCGAGCACTGCGCCGATGGCCGTCAGCTCAAGGGTGAACAGTGCACCGCGCAGCAGCAGGTCGGTGTTTTCCACCACCGGCAAAAAATCGAACTGATAAGCCATAAGTCGTCTCCCGCGCGAACGATCAGAGATCGGCCGGCAGCGGCTCTTTCAGCCAGGTTTGCGAGTTCTTTTCCAGCGCACCGTCAGCCTTGGCGGTGGTGAGGATCTGATTGACCTTGTCCAGCAACGCCGGCTCGTTCTTGTTCACACCTACGTACACCGGCGAGTCCTTGAGCTTCACTTTCAGGGCCGGTACGCGTTTCGGGTTTTTCTCGCTGATGGCTACCATCACCACGTTGCCGCTGGCGATCAGGTCGACCTGGCCCGCGAGGTAGGCTGCGATGGTCGAGTTGTTGTCTTCGAAGCGTTTGATGGTCACGCCTTCGGGGGCGACTTTGGTCAGCTCAATGTCTTCGATGGCGCCACGGGTGACGCTGATGGTTTTGCCCTTGAGGTCGTCCAGGCCCTTGATGGCGGCGTCTGGCGGGCCGAACACGGCGAGATAGAACGGCGCGTAGGCACGGGAGAAGTCGATGACTTTCTCGCGCTCAGGGTTCTTGCCGAGGCTGGAAATCACCAGGTCGACCTTGCCGGTGGTCAGGAACGGGATGCGGTTGGTGCTGTTGACCGGGGTCAGTTCGAGTTTGACCTTGAGTTGGTCGGCCAGCAGTTTGGCGGTATCGATGTCGAGGCCGCGGGGTTTCATGTCCGGGCCGACCGAGCCGAACGGCGGAAAGTCCTGGGGCACGGCGACTTTGAGGGTGCCGCGCTTGACTACATCCTCCAGACCGTCGGCGTGGGCGGGTGCCTGGCTCAGCATCAGGCTGGCAAACAAGGCGGCGAGGAGGGCGCTGTAACGCTGGGTCATGGCAAATCTCCGGATCGGCGGGAAGTGATTTCTGCGGATCGACAGAGCACGGGCCATGCCAAGATCCGGTTTCAGGGGGTGCAGACCACGGTTTTGCTGGTGTCGCTCGGTCTTACTGGTCTGAACAGTCAGGTAGAATTTCGCACCCTGATGGCGCACCCGTGAACAATCCCGAACCCCCATGGGGCACGACTTGCCGGACGTCGCGAATAGCTTTACAACTAGCCGCTCATTGGCCTGGTTCGTCTGAAAAAAACCATGAACTCGATCTCCCGCGCAGTACCCGAAGTGGCGCTGCAAGCCATCCGCAAATTGATCACCGAGCAAGGTTTCGGACCGGGGGATGTTTTGCCCTCGCAACGGGATCTGGCGGTGCAATTGGGGGTCAGCCGGGCGTCGTTGCGCGAGGCGTTGTCGTCCCTGAGTGCGCTGGGCGTGATCAGCATCCAGCCGGGCAAGGGCGTGTTCGTGCAGTCACCGGTCGATCTGCCCCGGGGCGATGCGGTGCCGGGCTGGCCATTCGCGGCCCAGGCATCGCCGCTGGACATTTTCCAGTTGCGCTATGCGCTGGAGGGTTTTGCCGCCGGGTTGGCGGCCGGGACCCTGAGCACCGAGGATCTCGATGCCCTGGAAGACAACGTCGCCGCGATGCGCAACGAACTGCGTGCCGCCAACTTCGATGCGGCGGCGCGACTGGACTTCGAGTTTCACCGGCGCATCCTCCTGGCCAGCGGCAATCAGGCGATGCTGAGCATCCTGACAGCCAGCGCCGATATCTTTCTGGAGAGCCAGAAGCTACCGTTCATCCGGACCGAACGGGCCATGGAAACCTGGCAGGAGCACCGTAAAATCCTCCGTGCACTGGCGCGCCGATCGTCCGGCGCCGCACAGAAGGCCATGCAGGAGCATGTGCGCAACGCCGCCCTGCGCACCGGAATTGCCTTCATCGCTCCCGCCACCTCGTGACTTGAGCTATACCCAAATTCATGGGCCACCATAGCGAGACTCAATCATCTGCGGCTTCCTGAACGGGGGAAGGGCAGCTATGATGGGCCACGTTTTTTTGCTTACAACCTGGAGACTTCCATGAGCAGCGATCTTATCAAACACGTTAGCGACGCTAGCTTCGAGGCCGACGTACTCAAGGCCGAAGGCGCTGTACTGGTCGACTACTGGGCTGAGTGGTGCGGCCCTTGCAAAATGATCGCTCCTGTCCTGGACGAAATTGCCGAGACCTACAAAGGCAAGCTGACCGTTGCCAAACTGAACATCGACGAGAACCAGGAAACCCCGGCCAAGCATGGCGTGCGTGGTATCCCGACGCTGATGCTGTTCAAGAACGGCAACGTCGAAGCCACCAAGGTCGGCGCGCTGTCGAAGTCGCAATTGGCCGCTTTCCTCGACGCCAACATCTAAGCGTTGTTATAAAGCGTCATGAAAAGGCCCCGCATTATGCGGGGCCTTTTCGTTATTGAGGGCTAGACGCTCCGAAACTCAGGTGGTACATTCGGCCCCGCACTGGTTTCTCCACTGCCCCCTGCTAGCCGTCGCCGACGCACTCCTTTTCGAATAAGTACGCGATCCTGTCGCCTTCTCTGCGGCGCGGCCTCATTAAGCCAAAAGCTTAATTTCCCCCCTCCATAAATGATTACGTCATTCCTATATGAATCTGACTGAACTCAAGCAAAAGCCGATTACCGAACTGCTCGAATTGGCCGAACAGATGGGCATAGAAAATATGGCCCGTTCGCGCAAGCAGGACGTGATTTTCTCCCTGCTCAAAAAGCACGCTAAAAGCGGCGAGGAAATCTCCGGTGATGGCGTGCTGGAGATTCTCCAGGACGGCTTCGGCTTCCTGCGCTCCGCTGACGCTTCCTATCTCGCCGGCCCGGACGATATCTACGTCTCGCCGAGCCAGATCCGTCGCTTCAACTTGCGCACCGGTGACACCATCGTTGGCAAGATCCGTCCTCCGAAGGAAGGCGAGCGGTATTTCGCGCTGCTCAAGGTCGACACGATCAACTACGATCGTCCCGAGAACGCGAAAAACAAGATTCTCTTCGAGAACCTGACCCCGCTGTTCCCGACCGTGCGCATGAAGATGGAAGCCGGTAACGGTTCCACCGAAGACTTGACCGGTCGTGTCATCGACCTGTGCGCCCCGATCGGCAAAGGCCAGCGCGGCCTGATCGTTGCTCCGCCGAAAGCCGGTAAAACGATCATGCTGCAGAACATCGCGGCAAACATCGCGCGTAACAATCCTGAAGTTCATCTGATCGTGCTGTTGATCGACGAGCGTCCGGAAGAAGTGACCGAAATGCAGCGCACCGTGCGCGGCGAAGTGGTTGCCTCGACGTTCGACGAGCCGCCAACCCGCCACGTGCAGGTTGCCGAAATGGTGATCGAGAAGGCCAAGCGCCTGGTCGAGCACAAGAAGGACGTGGTGATTCTGCTCGACTCCATCACCCGTCTGGCCCGCGCCTACAACACCGTGATCCCGAGCTCCGGCAAGGTGCTGACCGGTGGTGTCGATGCCCACGCCCTGGAGAAACCGAAACGTTTCTTCGGTGCTGCACGGAACATCGAAGAAGGCGGCTCGCTGACCATCATCGCCACCGCGCTGGTTGAAACCGGTTCGAAGATGGACGAAGTGATCTACGAAGAATTCAAAGGCACCGGCAACATGGAACTGCCTCTGGATCGCAAGATTGCCGAAAAACGCGTGTTCCCGGCCATCAACATCAACCGTTCCGGTACTCGCCGCGAAGAGTTGCTGACAGCCGACGACGAACTGCAGCGGATGTGGATCCTGCGCAAACTGCTGCACCCGATGGACGAAGTCTCTGCCATCGAGTTCCTGGTCGACAAGCTGAAACAGACCAAGACCAACGACGAGTTCTTCTTGTCGATGAAACGTAAGTAACACGAAGTACTGTCTGGTCCTGAAGCCGGTCAAGCCTGTTCAGGACGGGACAAACGCTTCAAGAAAGGCGCCCCGCAAAGGGCGCTTTTTTTTGCGCCCGGTATTTTGTATCTGGATAGATACTTACCGTGCTGTAAACTGGCGCCCGTTCAATGGGAGGCCGCCGCCCGCGAGTCCCTTTTCAATCGGCTTTGTATCGGAAACGACAAGGAACGTTATGCACACATTTGGCAATCGCCGTGATATCGACGGATTGCGGGCTCTGGCCGTTATTCCGGTGGTGCTGTTTCATTTTGGCTTCAGCACTTTCAGCGGTGGCTTTGTCGGTGTCGATGTCTTCTTTGTCATTTCCGGATTCCTGATTACCAGCATCCTGTTCCGTGAGATTGGCGCGCAGCGTTTCAGCTTCGTCGATTTCTGGGCTCGCCGTGCGCGACGGATCATTCCGGCCCTGAGTGTGGTGCTGCTGGCGACGCTGGCTCTGGGCTGGTTGCTGCTGACGGCCAAGGACTTCTCCGAGTTGGGAAGAACGGTTCGCTATCAGTCGCTGTTCATTTCAAACATTCTGTTTATGCGCGAAGACGGCTACTTCCAGCCTGCGTCGGAATTGAAGCCGCTGCTGCATACCTGGTCCCTGGCTGTTGAAGAGCAGTACTACATCTTCTTTCCGCTGTTGATGGTGTTGCTGATGCGCCATGTACGCCATTGGCGCTGGATGCTGTTTGCCATGCTGCTGGTGTCTTTTGGGCTCAATATTGCCTATATCGACCGCAAGCCCGACGTCGCTTTCTTCTCGCTGCCGACACGTGCCTGGGAGCTTTTGTGCGGTGCCATGCTCGCGGTCTTGCCCGCCTCAAAACAGGCTGTGCGGCCCTGGCTCTATCAGTCCGTGGGAGTGGCCGGGTTAACGGCGGTCCTGGTGGCAGTTTTCACTTTTGACAAGGCGACGGTGTTCCCAGGCTGTGCGGCACTGCTGCCTGTGCTCGGTGCAGCCGCGCTGATCTGGTCAGGCGGGCACGGTTCTACATGGAGCGGTCAGGTTTTAAGTGCTCGCGCGCTGGTATGGATCGGCTTGCTCTCCTATTCCTTGTATTTGTGGCACTGGCCGGTCTATGTCTACGCCAATGCCACTTCGATCGACGGCATTCAGCCCTTGGAGGCTGCGGGCTGGATGCTATTGGCGCTCGGGCTTGCGTGGTTGAGCTGGCGTTTCGTCGAGCTTCCATTCCGTGAACGGCTCCTGCTTGCCGGACGCAAGCCTGTGTTATTGGGGGGCTTGCTAGCCATGATCGCGCTGGCCGTCACAGGTTCGATGGTGCGATCGGCGGACGGGTTTCCTCAACGCCTTACCGGCAAAGCGCTGGAATATGCGCAGTCTCGAGAGTGGCGGGCCGGGCAGATGAAATGCATGTTGGTGACTTCGGACAAAGAACTGGACAAGGCGTGTCTGGTGGGTGGTAACGAAGAGATTCCGGCGACACAAATGTTCTGGGGCGACAGTCACGCGGCCGCGCTGTTACCGGCGATCGAAAGTAGCGCAAAGCGCGAGGGTCGCCCGGTGTGGCTTTACAGCATGAGTGCCTGTCCGCCGGTTCTGAGCAATGACCTGCGCCAGCGTTGCAAGGATTTCAACGAGCAGACAATGGAGCGGGTTCGCAGTCTGCAGATCAAGGATGTGGTGCTGGCATCCAATTGGAATCTGTACATTTACGGTCGCGAAGACGGCGATAAAAAGGTCCTGCTTAATCAGCATGACAATATGGCTCAGGCCGAGGAACGCATGGCCATGGCGCTCAAGGCGCGGGTGGCGGCGATAAGGGGCGCGGGCGCGCAAGTCTGGTTGTTCAAGGAAGTGCCGCTGCAGCGCAAGGGCTCCATTGACCGACTGACGAGCCTGGCCCGCATCGGGCGATCGGCCGAGGGGCTGGGCCGACCGCTCGAAGAGCATCTGGCGCGCCAGCGTTTTCTCAATACCTTGTTCGACTCGATGAGTGCCGCCGACCCAGGAGTGCATGTCATCGATCCCACGCCATTGATGTGTGTGGGCCAGATTTGCAGTATCGAGGTCAATGGTCATTCGCAGTACAAGGACGAGGATCATCTTTCGGACGCCGGCAGTGCCCGCTTGAGCCCGTTGTTTGCCCCGGTGCTGCTGGGTGCAAATCACAATTGATTGCTGCTGCGCACTGACAGGCTGCTGTTTGGGCGGCAGAGCAGGTAGGATGTACGCCTATTTTAGGGGTGCCATCGTCAAATGAAATTCAAGGATCTTCGGGATTTCGTGCAGCAGCTTGAGCAGCGCGGAGAGTTGAAACGCATCCAGATCCCCGTCTCTCCGGTGCTGGAGATGACCGAAGTCTGCGATCGCACGCTACGGGCCAAGGGCCCGGCGCTGCTGTTCGAAAAACCTGTCGGCTATGACATTCCGGTGCTCGGCAACTTGTTCGGCACCCCCGAGCGGGTGGCCATGGGCATGGGGGCCGAGTCGGTCAGCGAGTTGCGCGAAATTGGCAAGTTGCTGGCGTTCCTCAAGGAGCCCGAGCCGCCGAAAGGTTTGAAGGACGCCTGGTCCAAGCTGCCGATCTTTCGCAAGATCATCTCGATGGCGCCGAAAGTCGTCAAAGACGCGGTGTGCCAGGAAGTGGTCATCGAAGGCGACGATGTCGACCTCGCGATGTTGCCGGTGCAGACCTGCTGGCCAGGCGACGTCGGCCCGCTGATTACCTGGGGCCTGACTGTCACCAAAGGTCCGAACAAGGATCGCCAGAACCTCGGCATCTACCGTCAACAGGTGATCGGTCGCAACAAGGTGATCATGCGCTGGTTGAGCCACCGTGGCGGCGCGCTGGATTACCGCGAATGGTGCGAAAAACACCCCGGCCAGCCGTTCCCGGTGTCCGTGGCGCTGGGCGCTGACCCGGCCACCATTCTTGGCGCCGTGACGCCGGTGCCGGACAGTCTCTCCGAATACGCTTTCGCCGGTCTGCTGCGGGGCAATCGCACCGAACTGGTGAAATGCCGCGGCAACGACCTGCAAGTACCGGCCACGGCCGAAATCATCCTCGAAGGCGTGATTCATCCGGGCGAAATGGCCGATGAAGGTCCGTACGGCGACCACACCGGCTACTACAACGAAGTCGACAGCTTCCCGGTGTTCACCGTCGAGCGCATCACCCATCGGATCAAGCCGATCTATCACAGCACCTACACCGGCCGTCCGCCGGATGAGCCGGCGATTCTCGGTGTGGCGCTGAACGAAGTGTTCGTGCCGATCCTGCAGAAGCAATTCCCGGAGATCACTGACTTCTACCTGCCGCCCGAAGGCTGCTCGTATCGTATGGCTATCGTGACCATGAAAAAGTCGTATCCCGGCCACGCCAAGCGGGTAATGCTTGGTGTCTGGTCGTTTTTACGACAGTTCATGTACACCAAGTTCGTTATCGTCACCGACGACGATATCAACGCACGGGACTGGAACGACGTGATCTGGGCCATTACCACGCGCATGGACCCCAAGCGCGACACGGTGATGATCGATAACACGCCGATCGACTACCTGGACTTCGCCTCGCCGGTCTCCGGCCTGGGTTCGAAGATGGGGCTCGATGCCACGCATAAATGGCCAGGCGAAACCACCCGTGAGTGGGGCCGGGTCATCGTCAAGGATGAAGCCGTTACCCAACGGATCGATGCCATCTGGAATCAGTTAGGAATAGATTGATGCGTGTAACCTTGCAGCCCTCCGGAGCAGTGCTTGAGATTCTGCCCGGCGAGCGGATTCTCGATGGCGCGCGGCGCCTGGGCTATGAATGCCCGCAAAGCTGTCGTAACGGCAATTGCCATGTGTGCGGCGCGTTGCTGGTGGAAGGGCGGGTCGAACAGGCTGGCGATGTGCGCGACCATGGCGAGTTCTACACTTGCATTGCAGAGCCGCTGGAAGACTGCATCGTGCTGTGGGATGGCGTGCTCGCGCTGGGAGAACTGCCGGTGCGCAGCGTGTCGTGTCAGGTCATTGAATGCAGGGACGTCGGCGGCGATACCTGGCGCGTGCGTCTGCGTGCGCCTGCGGGCAAGCCGCCGCGCTATCACGCCGGCCAGTACCTGATGATCGAGCGTGAGAATGGCGAGAAATCCGCTTTTTCCCTGGCCTCTGCACCGCATTCCGGCCGCGACCTGGAAATTCATGTGCTGGCGCGCGAAAGCAGCGCACTGAGCCTGATCGAACAGCTCCAGCGCAACCCGATGGTGCGGATCGAGATGCCGTTCGGCGACACCCATCTGGCGGAACTGCCGAATGGTCCTCTCGTACTGATTGCTGCCGGTACCGGCATGGGCCAGATCCACAGCCTCATCGAACATTGCCGCGCCACGGGCTTCAAGCATCCGGTGCACCTGTATTGGGGTGTGCGTCGTCCCGAAGACTTTTATGAGATCGAACATTGGGATGAATGGCTGAAGCTGCCCAATCTGTTCCTGCATAAAGTCGTCAGCGATCAATGCGGCTGGCAGGGGCGCTGCGGTATGTTGCATGAGGCGGTATGTGAAGATTTCCCTGATCTGAAAGCACTGCACGTCTATGCCAGCGGCTCTCCGGCCATGGTCTACGGCACGCTAGATGCTTTGGTCGAAGCGGGGATGGATGCCCATCAAATGCGTGCCGATGTATTTGCTTACGCCCCGCGATCATAGCGGGCGCGAACCGTTCTAGAAGCGCACCCCGGTTGTCACCATGGCGGCATTGAAGCCGAGCAACACCAGCTCGGCTGCCAATGGTCCGTAGTGTGCCCCGACTGAAGGAATGATCACCGGCGCGACCCCGAAGTGATTCAGGGGGATCTTGTCCTGATACTTGCCGCTGTAACCTTGCAACAGACCACCGGTGAGTTTTATGTACACGGGATAGTCAGCACTCTCGTAGCGTTTGCCCGCATACGCATAATATGAACGCTGGCTGAACGAGTTGCGAAAAGTTGCGCCACCCAACAACCAACCGGACGCTTGCTCGCGCTCAAGACCGATGAGGTCCTGATTGTTATTGTGGTCGGAGTCGGGGGAGAAGTGTCTGGTATAGACGCTGGCCTGCAAATACCAGGAGCCGGTGTCTTTCGCAGAGGTGTCCTCGGCCAGCGAATGCTGTGCCGTGAGCATTAGAAGTAACCCGTAAATCCATGGTGTTTTCATTGTTCAGGCCTTTGAGGCAGTTTGGTTTGCGTCTTTGGGTGGCCGTTATACGCGACGTAAAGCTGCAATGGGTAGGCGGTAAATCCGAAGGGGTTGTAGGCATTTTCTCTTGGGTGAGCTTTATCCTGGACGCGCCGAATGCTTATGTATATTTCGTTCTGGTATTTAAGAATTCTCTTAAATGATATTAGGGTATATCGCCAAGCCCTCCAGCTTCAGTATTGGTTTTTTATGGGAGACGCAAGGTCATAGGACGCTTAGTACTTTTCGTTTTAGTATTACTGCTATATGTTCTATGAAGTGAAAGTTGTTTATATTTTGTAATAATCGCTGGGCCGAAATTTTATTGCCATGAGCGCTATTGAATCTGCTTTCTTGAATCTGGCTTACCCTCCGCGGCTCGATCTGGGGCCGCAGCTTACACACGAACAATTGCTCAGCTCGATGCAGTCGACCATGGCGCGCCACAAGGGTGGGCCGGTCTGGTTATTCGCGTATGGTTCGCTGATCTGGCGGCCTGAATGTGCGGCGGTTGAGCGGGTGCGCGGCCGGGTGCATGGCTACCATCGCGGTTTGTACCTGTGGTCCCACGAGCATCGCGGCACGCCGGAAGTGCCGGGGCTGGTATTTGGCCTGGATCGCGGTGGTTCCTGCAGCGGGTTCGCCTATCGTTTGCCCGAAGAACAACTCGAAGCTTCACTTTATGCACTCTGGCAGCGCGAGATGCCATTCCCTTCCTATCGTCCACACTGGCTCAACTGCCGTCTTGAAAACGGAAACCAGGTTCAGGCGTTGGGATTTGTATTGGAGCGGCACCTGCCCAGCTATGCCGGCAACTTGCCGGATCACGTGCTGAGCCAGGTATTCGAGAACGCTTGCGGGCGCTATGGCACCACTCGCGAGTATGTCGAGCAGACCGCCCACGCCCTGCGTAGCCACGCCATGCCAGACCGGAATCTGGAGGCGCGGCTCAAGCGCTGTAAATCAAAGGCAGATCAGGCGAGCGCTTCGCGGCCCTGACTGGCGACGTTCTTGTGGCCCAGGGTGGGTGCCAGGAACGCCATCGCCAGCAGGCAGGCAACGACCAACAGAATGAAACCGCCATTCCAGCCGAAATAGTCCACTGTGTAGCCCATCATGGCACTGGCCGCGACGGAACCACCCAAGTAACCGAACAGGCCGGTAAAGCCTGCGGCCGTACCCGCGGCCTTCTTCGGCACCAGTTCCAGCGCCTGCAAGCCGACCAGCATCACCGGGCCGTAGATCAGGAAGCCGATGGCGAACAGCGAGATCATGTCGATCATCGGATTGCCCGGCGGATTCAGCCAATACACGATCGTCGCAACGGTCACCAACGCCATGAACACCATGCCGGTCAGGCCACGGTTGCCACGGAAGATCTTGTCCGACATCCAGCCGCACAGCAGCGTGCCGGGAATGCCCGCCCACTCGTACAGGAAGTAAGCCCACGAAGTCTTGTCGAAGTCGAAGTGCTTGACCTCTTTGAGGTAGGTCGGCGCCCAGTCCAGAATGCCGTAGCGCAGCAGGTAGACGAAGACGTTAGCCAGTGCGATGAACCAGAGCATTTTGTTGCGCAGCACGTATTTGACGAAGATGTCCTTGGCGCTGAATTCCTCTTCGTGACTGGCGTCGTAGCCTTCCGGGTAATCGTTTTTGTACTTCTCAATCGGCGGCAGGCCCGTCGACTGCGGTGTATCGCGCATCACAATGAAGGCAAACACGGCGACCAACAGCGCCACGGCAGCCGGTACGTAGAACTTGCTGTGCCAGTCGTTGAACCAGCCCATGCCGAGAATCGCCAGCGGGCCGATCAAGCCACCGCCAACGTTATGCGCGGTGTTCCAGACCGAAACCACACCGCCACGCTCTTTCTGCGACCACCAATGCACCATGGTTCGCCCGCTCGGCGGCCAACCCATGCCTTGTGCCCAGCCGTTGATGAACAGCAGGATGAACATCATGGTCACGCTGGAGGTGGCCCAGGGTGCGAAACCGAAAACGAACATCACCGCGGCGGACACCACCAGGCCAAAGGGCAGGAAGTAACGCGGATTGGAGCGGTCGGACACGATGCCCATCAGAAACTTGGACAGGCCGTAGGCGATTGCAATCGCCGACATCGCCACACCCAGCTGGCCTTTTGTATAGCCTTGGGCGATCAGGTCCGGGAACGCCAGGGTGAAGTTCTTGCGCAGCAGGTAGTAACCGGCATAGCCAATGAAAATCCCGGCGAAGATCTGCCAGCGAAGGCGTCGGTAGGTGCTGTCTATTTTTTCTTCAGGCAATGGAGCCTGATGTGTGGCAGGACGAAAGAAAGCAAACATTCAAGAGCTCCAGATTTCTTGTTTTGACTGCGGATGCGAATGTTACAGTTTCGTTACCGAAAATAGCACCGGTTCGCATCGGCAAAACAGCGGAAATGTTGGAGATTGCATGTTCCTTTATGAACATGTCGCTCAGGTATAAATGAGAGTCGGTACGGGGATGACGGAGCCAGGTCGCAGGCTGCGACCTGGCTTGAAAACGATCAACGAACCTGCACGACCACCTTCCCGACCGCCTTGCGTTGGCCAAGATCATTGATCGCCTGCGCCGCGTTGCTCAGCGGATACACCTGCGACACCAGCGGTTTCAACTTGCCTTCGGCGAACCAGTGAAACAACTGCTGGAAGTTCGCCGCATTGTCCTGTGGCTGGCGCTGGGCAAACGAGCCCCAGAACACGCCGACCACTGCGGCGCCTTTGAGTAGTGCCAGGTTCACTGGCAGTTCGGGGATACGTCCACTGGCGAAACCGACCACCAGAAGACGACCGTTCCAGGCGATGGCGCGGATGGCCTGGTCGAACAGGTCCCCGCCCACCGGGTCGTAGATCACGTCGGCGCCCTGGCCGTCGGTCAGGCGTTTGATTTCGTCCTTGAGGCTGGTTTCGCTGTAGTTGATCAGCTCATCGGCGCCGGCGGCTTTGGCCACCGCGAGTTTTTCCGCACTGCTCGCGGCGGCGATCACCCGGGCGCCCATGGCTTTGCCGATTTCCACGGCGGCGAGGCCGACGCCGCCGGACGCGCCGAGCACCAGCAAGGTTTCGCCGGGTTGCAGGTTGCCTCGTTGCTTGAGGGCGTGCATCGAAGTGCCGTAGGTCATGCTGAAAGCGGCGGCAGTGTTGAAGTCCATCGATGGCGGGATCGGCAGCACGTTGTAGCCTGGCACCGCGACCTGCTCGGCGAAACTGCCCCAGCCAGTCAGGGCCATGACCCGGTCACCGACCTTGAGGTGGCTGACCTTTTCCCCCACAGCGCTGACCACGCCAGCCGCTTCGCCACCCGGTGAAAACGGGAAGGGCGGTTTGAACTGGTATTTGCCCTCGATGATCAGCGTGTCCGGGAAATTCACCCCGGCCGCGTGCACGTCCAGCAGGATTTCGTTCTTCTTCGCAACAGGACTGGCGACGTCTTCCAGCACCAGCGATTCGGCAGGGCCGAAGGCTTTGCACAGCACGGCTTTCATCAGGGCTATTCCTTTGGGAGTGATGGCCGATAAGTGTAGGTGTGTGAGTTAACGGGTCAACGAGCATGCCCGGCCCTGATAGTCAGCCATAAGCTTGTGCTTGAGCGGCGGGTCGTTATGCTAGGCCGCAAACCGGATAAGGAGCGAATTGTGAAAGCGTGGATCATGTTGATGCTGGCCCTGTCTCTGCCTGTGGCAGCGATGGCCGAAGAAGCCAAAGAAGGTGAAGCCCCGAAGGTCAACTACATCACCCTGAGCCCGCCGTTCGTGGGCAATTATGGGTTGGATGGCACGCCGAAGCTCAAGGTCTACAAGGCCGATGTGGCGCTACGGGTGACTGGTGACGAGGCGACCAAGGCGGTGAAGGCCAATGAGCCGTTGATCCGCAATCAGCTGGTGGCGTTGTTTGCCCAGCAGACCACTGAAACCATGAACAACGTCGAAGCCAAGGAAAAGCTGCGTCAGGAAGCCTTGAAGCAGACCCAGCAAGTGATGAACGACGAAACCGGCAAGCCGGTGGTTGAGGATCTGTTGTTCAACAACCTCATTATCCAGTAAGGCTTTTGTTGTCTGGGGCGGCCCCTTCGCGGACTTGCCCGCGAAGGGCGACTCGGCCCTTCAGGACGCCAGGCTCTTGCGAAACCGCAGCAGTGCAATGGTAAAGAACAGCAGGCCGATGGCGCTTAATGCCAGCAAGTCCGGCCAGACCACGCCGATGCCGGCGTCGCGAAACAGTATCGCGGCGCTGAGGCTGACGAAGTGCGTCGATGGCGAGCCCTGCATCACCCATTGCAGCCATTGCGGCATGCTGTCGAGGGGCGTACTGCCCCCGGAAAGCAGCAACATCGGGATAATCACCGGAATCGCCAACAAGCCGAACTGCGGTGTCGAGCGGGCGAGGGTCGCGAGGAATATCCCCAGCGCCGTGCTGGCGAACAGATAAACCGCCGTTACCAGCAAGAAAAAGCTCAGGGAGCCGGCCAGCGGAACGCCGAGGGCGCCTTTGACGATCACTTCCAGCGATACCCAGGTGCACAGCACCACCACCAGCATGTTGCTCCAGATTTTCGCCAGCATGATTTCCAGCGCCGTCAGTGGCAGCACCAGCAAATGGTCGAGGGTGCCGTGTTCGCGTTCACGCAGCAGCGCCGTGCCAGTCAGGATGATGGCGAGGATGGTGATGTTGTTGACGATCTGAATCACCGCCAGGAACCAGCCACCTTCCAGATTGGTGTTGAACAACGCTCGTGTCGTCAGCAGCACGGGTGTCTGGCTCGCCGCATCGCCCTGGCCACTGTAGGTCAGCAGCTCGCGCTGGAAAATCCGCCCGATATAGCCTGCGCCCATGAACGCCTGGCTCATGGCCGTGGCGTCGACGTTGACCTGCACTGCCGGCTGGCGACCGGCCAGCATATCGGCCTGAAAATTGGCTGGAACATTGATCACGAAGGTGTAGCGCCCGCTGTCCAGCACCTCGTCCAGTTGACCATAAGGCAGCGGCACCGGCGGCTGGAATTCCGGTGGCCGCAGGACCTGGGCCAGTTGGCGTGACATCGGGCTGTGATCTTCATCGACTATGGCCACGCTGGCGTTGTGCACACCGATCACTGAACCCGCCGCCGGCATGTAGATCGCCACTGTAAAGGCGTAGAACAGGAACAGCAGCAACACACTGTCGTGTCGCAGGCTGGTGAGTTCCTTGAGGCCAAGACGCAGGATGTGCGCAAGCTTATGCATCAGGCCTCCTGCTTTTTCAGCATGGCCAGGCTGAGCCCGGTGAACCCGAGAAAGAACCCGAACAGTGCCAGGCATTGTGGCCACAACTGCCGGATATCCAGGGCCTTGGTAAAGGTGCCGACAGCGATATCGAGAAAATAGCCTGCCGGAAACAGCATCCCCATGACCGCGGCGGCTCCGTCAAGGGACGAGCGTGGCACGATCAAACCGGAAAACTGGATGGTCGGCAGGCTGGTGATGATCATGGTGCCGAGAATCGCGGCGATCTGGGTTCGGGTGAACGCCGAAATCAACAGGCCCATGCTGGTAGTCGCCAGCACGTAGAGCAATCCGCCGAAGGCCAGGGTCAATGCGCTGCCCTTGAAAGGCACGCCGAACAGCCAGCGGTTCATGGCCGTCAGCACGGCGAGATTGATCAGACTGACGGCCAGATACGGTGCCTGTTTACCCAGCAGGAACTCCAGACGGGTCAACGGTGTGGCGTAGAAGTTGGTGATCGAGCCCAGTTCTTTCTCCCGCACGATGCCCAGCGCAGTCAGCATGGCCGGGATAAACGCCAAGATCAGCGCCATCACTCCAGGGCCGATGGCGTTGACGCTGACGACATCCTGGTTGTAGCGGAAACGGGTTTCCAGTTTGGCGGGCGCTTGTCGGGGCGGCGCAGGACTGGACTGATCCGCCAGTTGCTCCAGGTTTGCCTGGTGCACCGCTTCCACATAGTTGCGACTGGTTTCAGCGCGAAACGGCATACCGCCGTCGAGCCAGGCCGCCACTGTGGGTTGGCGAGCGGCGAACAGATCCCGGCCGAATCCGGGTGGAATCTCCAGCGCCAGTTTGATTTCCGAGCGCTGCAGTCGTCGATGCAACTGCGCTGGATCGCCGATCGGGGGCTGCTCCTCGAAGTAACGGGAGCCGCGGAAGGCCTCCAGATAAGCCCGGCTTTGCGGGGTCTGGTCCTGGTCGTAGACCGCGAAGGCGAGTTTCTCCACGTCCAGGGAAATGCCATAGCCGAAAATCACCATCATGAGCATCGCCCCGAGCAGCGCGAAGGCCAGGCGTACCCTATCGCGCAGCAGTTCCTTGCCTTCACGGCTCGCCAATGCCCGCAGTCGCCCAAAGCTGAAACGGCGGTTTTTCATCGATGGGGTGGGTGCGAGCGTTGTGTCGATGGGCGTTGGTGGCGCCGCTGTTGCGACTGGGCTCTGGGCCTGTTCCAGACAGGTGACGAACGCGGCCTCAAGTGTCTGGCCGTTGAACTGCTGTTGCAGTGCTGCCGGTGTATCGCAGGCCAAAACCTTGCCTGCGTGCATCAATGAGATGCGGTCGCAACGCTGGGCTTCGTTCATGAAATGGGTGGACAGGAAGATCGTCACGTCCTGTTCACGGGACAGTTCGATCAGCAGTCGCCAGAAATCGTCCCGCGCCGCCGGATCGACGCCGGAGGTGGGTTCGTCGAGGATCAGCACCTCCGGGCGATGCAGCACCGCCACCGCCAGGGATAATCGTTGGCGCAGACCCAGCGGCAATGCACCGGACGGCTGATGGGCGACGCTGGTCAGGCTGAAGCGCTGGATCAATTCGTCGATGCGCTGAGTGCTGTCGGCCTGGGGCAGATCGAACAGTCGCGCATGCAGGTCCAGGTTCTGCCGAACGCTGAGTTCGCCATAGAGCGAGAAGCTCTGAGACATGAAGCCGACGCGCTTGCGGGTGGCCAGATCCTTGGCGTTCACCGGGTTGCCCAGCAGCGTGGCACTGCCTTCGCTGGCCGGGATCAGCCCGGTGAGCACTTTCATGGTGGTGGTTTTGCCGCAACCGTTGGAGCCCAGAAACCCGAAGATCTCGCCGCGGCCGATGGCGAAGCTGACTTTATCCACAGCGGTGAAATCGCCGAAGCGCAGGGTCAGGTCATGGGCCTGGATGGCGATGTCGGCCGTAGCGTTGGTTCGGGGAGGGATCACTAGCGGCTGGTTGTCGTGGCCGGTGTCGCCCTGAAAGTGGGTGAAGGCTTCATCGAGCTTGCCGCTGGGGGTTACCGCCGCCAGATCGCGGCTCAAACCGGCGGCGATCAGTTTGCCGCCGTCGAGCATCAGGCAATGCTCGAACTGCTCGGCCTCTTCCATGTACGCGGTGGCGACCAGTAGTGTCAGTTGCGGGCGTTGGCGCCGAACGTCATCGATCAACTCCCAGAAATGCCGTCGGGACAAAGGATCGACGCCAGTAGTCGGTTCATCGAGGATCAACAAGTCCGGCTCATGGATCAGTGCGCAACAGAGTCCGAGCTTCTGTTTCATTCCGCCCGACAGCTTGCCGGCCGGGCGCTCGGCAAATCGCAGTAGATCGGTGGCCTGCAGCAGGCTGTGCATGCGCTGATCGCTTTCGGCCCTGGACAGCCCGAACAGTGTGGCGAAGAAGTGAATGTTCTCGCGGATCGACAGATCAGGGTACAGGTTGCCGCCCAGGCCTTGAGGCATGAACGCGATGCGCGAGTAGAGGCTGTTGCGGTGGCGCCGGTCCTGGATCGAGCCACTGAGCACTTCCAGTTGGCCCTCCTGTAGCGTCTTCACGCCGGCGATCAATCCCAGCAGGCTGGATTTACCGGCGCCATCCGGGCCAATCAATCCGCACCGAGTACCGGTGGGCAGACTGAGCGTGATGTCGGTCAGCGCATGCTGTTCGCCATAGCGGTGCTGAAGGCGGGTGGCATGCAGTGCCAGGCCGGTCATTGAAGATTGGCCGGCCAGTCAATGGGAGCGGTGCGCACGTAGCCGTTGCCGGGCATCCCCGGTTTGGCCTGGGGCACGGCGCTGGGGCGGGTCAGGCGCAGCTTGACCCGAAACACCAGTTTCTGACGTTCGTCGCGAGTCTCGACTTCTTTGGGCGTGAACTGCGATTTGGCCGCCACGAAGCTGATTTTTGCCGGCAATGGCTGGTCGGGCAGGGCGTCCAGCAGGATCCGCGCTTCATCGCCGACCGCCAGGCGTCCGGCGACGGATGCTGCAAGGTAGAGATTCATGTATTGGTCATTCGGGTCAATCAGCAGCAACACTCGCCCACCGGCGCCGAGCACTTCTCCGGGTTCGGCCATGCGAAGCTGAATCACCCCGTCGATAGGGGCCCGCAAGCTGCTGTCGTCGATTTCGCTGGTTAACTGAGCCACTTGTGCCTGCGCCGCGCCAATGGCTGCGCCGACGGCGGACACCTGGGCGCGGGCCGCAGTAACAGCTGCGTTGGCGGTGTCGAAGCGTGACTGCTGTTGGTCGATGATCTGGCCGCTGGCGAAACCGCGATTGAACAACGCCTGGGAGCGCTTGAGCTCTTGCTGGGCTAGCAGTTGCTCGCTCTGGCGCAGTTTCACATTGGCCTGGGCCGCGGAAAGATTTTCCCGGGCGCGTATCACTTCGGCTTCAGCCTGGTTGCGCTGGGCTTCGAGGGTTCGGGTGTCCATGCGGGCCAGCAGTTGCCCCTGGGTTACCTTGTCGCCTTCGTCCACCAGTACTTCAGCCAATCGACCGGGTGTTTTGCTGGCGATCTGCACGTCAGTGGCTTCAAGTCGACCATTGCCGACATACAACCCTTGGGGCAGTCGGTTAACGGTCGACCGCCAATAACCAAACCCCCCGGCGGCCAGTAACAAAGCCCCCAGTAAAAAAACGAAGAAAAGCGAAGAGCGGCTGTGCGTCGACATGTCGGCATCCTGCGTCTATTGCGTCCCAGTCTGACAGGAAAGCGCTTGAACTCTTTGATGTCAGTCAACTGAGTGGCAAGCCTGACCGGTTGGCAAGGTAAGCCTGCGTGACCGGCGGTTGTGCATTATTTAGCGCAGGCCAAGCACCGCCGCCCATTGCTCGGCTGTCACCGGCATCACCGACAGTCGCGAGCCTTTCTGCACCAATGGCATTTCGGCCAGCGCCGTTTGCTGTTTCAGATAATCCAGCTTCAGCACCTTGGAAAACGTTTCGACGTGAGCGACATCGATCGCACTCCAGGCGTTTTTCTCGGCAGTGGCCTTCGGATCGAAGTAGTGACTCTCGGGCTCCAACGCCGTCGGGTCCGGATACGCTGCCTCGACGATCTTTCCGACCCCGGCAATCCCCGGCTCAGGGCAGCTGGAGTGATAGAAGAAAAACTCGTCGCCCACTGCCATGGTCCGTAAAAAGTTGCGCGCCTGGTAGTTGCGAACCCCGTCCCAGCGCGCTCGGCCGAGCTTCTCCAGGTCTTTGATGGAGAGTTCTTCGGGCTCGGATTTCATCAGCCAATAAGCCATGGTTTTGCTCCTTGCGAGGTGGGTGGGCAAGTGGTCAGGCAATTTTATGACAAACCGACAGTCGGTTGACGCCAGCGTTTGCGTGTCGGTTCACGTTGTCGCAAAATGCCGGCCTTCTTAGCTTGACGCTGCTGCACGGCCTACACCTACAACGGAAACCGCTGCTGTCATCGTGTTGATGTGCCTTTGGGGGGCAGTCGATGAAACGCAAACCGGATTTACTATGGATTTTGGTTATTCTATTCGGCCTTGGTGTCGTGACCACCGGCTATGCCCAAAGCCTGTGGAACAACAAACCCGATGCTCCCGTCGAGATCGCGCAGCAACAGCCGTCGGCGTTCAAGCGCTGAACCTGTCGCCTGGACGCCGCTGATATCAGTGGCGTCTAGCCCGCGAAATACCACGCCTTGTCAGTGACCGTGCCCTGCAACGGTACATCCCAGCTCGCCTGAGCCAATCGTTGAACCTTCTGACATTCATGGGCCAGGCCCAGCAGTGTCGGCTTGCGCCAGTTTTTGCGGCGCGCCAGGTACGCCAGGCTTCGGTCGTAGAAGCCACCGCCCATCCCCAGGCGTCCGCCGACATCGTCAAACCCCACCAGCGGCAACAACACCAGATCCAGCGCCCAGACCTTGCGTTGCCGGGCGAGGTTGTGCCGTGGTTCGGGAATGCGGAAACGGTTGGGTTTGAGCTTTTCTCCGGGACGAATCCGCTGGAACACCATTTTGGTTCGCGGCCAGGCGCTGAGTACCGGCAGGTACGTCGCCTTGCCCCGACGTTGCGCGGCACGCATCAGCAGGCGCGGGTCGATTTCACCGTCGGTGGGCAGGTACAGGGCGATGTGTTTTGCGCGGCGAAACAGTGGGTGCTGGGCCAATTGCTTATACAGCCCGCGAGCGGCTTCGCGTTGCTGACAGGGGGTCAGTGCGCGGCGGGCCTTGCGCAGCATGCGTCGAAGTTGCGGTCGGGGCAGCAGCGCAGGTTCGGTCATGGATTCAGGCTTCAGAAGTGCGAGTACTAAAAGCGTACCCGTAAACATGCCGATGCCGGTATGAAAACCGGCATCGGATTGAAATCAGGCTCCCCGGATGAACCGCTGCTGACTTAGCCCTTGAACCCGAAAGTTCAAGGTGGAAGATGCAGTAGGCTTTAAGGCTTTCCGTCTAGCGGACATGCACACCAGCCCAACGTGCAACCTCCAGGGTAGTGCGAATCGGCTCAGGGACGTGGTCAACTGGCAAGCACCCCAGGGAGTGATGCGAGTATAACTCAAGCGGCCTGGCGAATCAGCCCTTGGTGACATCCGGATCGGTCGACAGCGCCAGGTCGACGCGGTCCAGCAGGTCGCGAACCTGTTCTCGGGTCGAACCGCTGACCTGCACATCCGGGCGATCTTCCTTGTGCAGAAGATCGTGCGTGATGTTCAGCGCGGCCATCACGGCAATGCGGTCGGCGCCGATGACTTTGCCGCTGCTGCGGATTTCGCGCATCTTGCCGTCCAGGTAGCGGGCGGCGCTGATCAAGTTGCTGCGCTCTTCCTGGGGGCAGATGATCGAATATTCTTTGTCGAGGATCTGCACGGTAACGCTATTGCTTGAACTCATGAGTCTTGCTCCAGGGCCTTGAGGCGCGAAATCATCGATTCGACCTTACGCCGGGCGATTTCATTTTTTTCAATGAGGTGCGCGCGTTCCTCGCGCCAGGTCTTTTCTTGAGCTAGTAAGAGTGCGTTTTGACTCTTTAGTTGCTCGACTCGGGTAATCAGCAGCTCGAGTCTGGCCATCAGCGCTTGCAGGTCGGTGTCTTCCATTGTGTCCACGTGTTCGTCTGATGGGAGGTAGCTGGCGGACAGCCTTTAATAGTCTTGGCGAGTCTGTCGATGTAGGATACAAGGCCTTCATTCTAGACATAGCGCCGTCTGGCGCCTAGCTACCCATGCCCATTCAGAATTCTCCGTACCAAGCCTTCGCCACCCTGCTGAGTACCAGCGGCCATCCCGTCTCGCCTGCCGAGTTGCACGGCCTGCTGCTCGGCCGTAGCTGCGCCGGTGCCGGTTTCGATGCCGACAGCTGGCTGGCAGACGCCGCCGAGCTGCTCGAAGGCGAGCCGCAAGACAACGTTCGCAACGCCTTGATCGGCCTGCAAGAGATGGTCAAGGGCGAGCTTACCAGCGACGACATGACCGTTGTTCTGCTGCTGCCGAGCGACGACGCGCCGCTCACCGAGCGCGCGGCCGCGCTGGGCCAGTGGTGCCAGGGCTTCCTCACTGGCTTCGGCCTGACCCGTCGCGAATATGCCCTCAGCGCTGAAGCGACTGAAGTGCTGCAGGATCTGGCCGCCATTTCTCAGGTGCAAGACGCCCTGGAAGAGTCCGACGACGGCGAAAGCGACTACATGGAAGTCATGGAGTACCTGCGCGTCGCACCGTTGCTGCTGTTCACTGAAACCAAGAAAACCGACGAAGCAGCCGCCAAACCGTCGTTGCATTAATCGCGAGCCAGGAAAAGCCATCTGCCCATGATTCATATCCCGAAATCGGAATACAGCCGTCGCCGCAAGGCCTTGATGGCGCAGATGGAACCCAACAGCATCGCCATTCTGCCCGCCGCCGCGGTTGCCATTCGCAACCGTGACGTCGAGCACGTTTACCGTCAGGACAGCGACTTCCAGTACCTCAGCGGCTTTCCCGAGCCTCAGGCGGTTATCGTTTTGATTCCCGGTCGCGAACATGGCGAGTACATCCTGTTCTGCCGTGAGCGCAATGCCGAGCGCGAGCTGTGGGACGGCCTGCGCGCCGGTCAGGAAGGCGCGATCCGCGACTTCGGCGCCGACGACGCTTTCCCCATCACCGACATCGACGACATCCTGCCGGGCCTGATCGAAGGCCGCGACCGGGTGTATTCGGCCATGGGCAGCAATCCGGAATTCGATCGGCACCTGATGGACTGGATCAACGTGATCCGCTCCAAGGCGAATCTCGGTGCCCAGCCGCCGAACGAATTCGTTGCCCTGGATCATCTGCTGCATGACATGCGCCTGTATAAATCGGCGGCAGAAGTGAAGGTGATGCGCGAAGCCGCGCGGATTTCCGCCCGGGCGCATATCCGGGCGATGCAGGCCAGCCGTGCCGGTTTGCATGAGTTCAGTCTCGAAGCCGAGCTCGATTACGAATTCCGCAAGGGCGGGGCGAAGATGCCGGCCTATGGTTCGATCGTCGCCGCCGGGCGCAACAGCTGCATCCTGCATTACCAGCAGAATGACGCGGTGCTCAAGGACGGCGATCTGGTGCTGATCGACGCCGGTTGCGAGATCGACTGCTATGCCAGCGACATCACCCGCACCTGGCCGGTCAACGGCAAGTATTCACCGGAACAGAAGGCGATCTACGAGCTGGTGCTGGCTTCCCAGGAAGCGGCGTTTGCCGAAATCGCACCGAACAAACACTGGAATCAGGCGCACGAAGCCACGGTTCGCGTCATTACCACGGGCCTTGTGAAGTTGGGCCTGTTGCAGGGCGAGGTCGATGAACTGATCGCCAGCGAAGCCTACAAGGCGTTTTATATGCACCGCGCCGGCCACTGGCTGGGCATGGATGTGCATGATGTCGGCGAATACAAGGTCGGCGGCGAATGGCGCGTGCTGGAAGTCGGCATGGCGCTGACGGTCGAGCCGGGCATCTACATTGCCCCGGACAACCAGAACGTAGCGAAGAAATGGCGCGGCATTGGCGTGCGCATCGAGGACGACGTGGTGGTCACCAAAACCGGTTGTGAAATCCTGACGAGCGGCGTGCCGAAAACGGTCGCCGAGATCGAGGCCTTGATGGCCGCCGCACGGACACAAGCGGCATGAGTCGAGTCAATCTGGCAATCATCGGCGGTGGCCTGGTTGGCGCCAGCCTTGCGTTGGCGTTGCAGGCCGGGGCCAAGGCCCGTGGCTGGAAGATCGTGCTGATCGAACCCTTTGCCCCCGGCGATACGTACCAACCGAGCTATGACGCTCGCTCTTCGGCGTTGTCGTTCGGCGCCCGGCAGATTTATCAACGGCTGGGCGTGTGGCAGGAAATCTCCCGCCGCGCTGAGCCGATCAAGCAGATTCATGTCTCCGACCGTGGGCGTTTTTCCACGGCGCGGTTGTCGGCGATGGAAGAGGGGGTTCCGGCACTGGGTTATGTGGTGGAAAACGCCTGGCTCGGCCAATGCCTCTGGCACAGTCTGGACAAGGACGTGATCAGTTGGCGTTGCCCGGCGGAAGTCACCGCCATGGAGCCGCTGACCGACGGCTATCGCTTGACGCTCAACGATGAAACCCTGGTGGAATGCGACCTCGCGGTGTTGGCCGATGGCGGCCGTTCGGGCCTGCGTGAACAGCTGGGGATCGGCATCAAGAAGCGCCCGTACAACCAGAGCGCGCTGATCGCCAACATCACCCCGAGCGAAGCGCACAATGGCATGGCCTTCGAGCGCTTTACCGACGATGGCCCAATGGCTTTGTTGCCGCTGCCGGAAAACCGCTGCGCCCTGGTCTGGACCCGTCTGGGCATGGACGCGCAACGGTTGGCGGCCCTTGATGACCGCAGCTTTCTCAACGAGTTGCAGGGCGTGTTCGGCTATCGCCTCGGCACGCTGAAACAGGTTGGCGCCCGCAATTTGTATCCGCTGTCGCTGATCGAAGCCGAGGAGCAAGTCCGCCCGCATCTGGCGATCCTCGGCAACGCCGCGCACAGCCTGCACCCGATTGCCGGACAAGGCTTCAACCTGTCCCTGCGCGATGCCCAGGCTTTGGCCGACACCGTATTGAGCAGCGAGACCGCGCTCGGCGACTTCGCGACCTTGCAGGCTTATCGCGAGCGCCAGCGTCTGGACCAGAACCTGACCGTGGGCTTCTCCGATCAGGTCACCCGGTTGTTCGGCAGCACCCAGCCGCTGGTTTCCCTGGGGCGCAACATCGGCCTGCTCGGTCTCGATCTGCTGCCGCCGGCCAAGCGCTGGTTCGCCCGGCAGGCCATGGGCCTGGGTACGCGTCCCGATGTTTAAGCGGGCGCACCTGCACATCAATATTCATGACGACGCGAGCACTTCGGTGACGCGCGTCGAGAGAACCCTTTACCTGCGGCTCAAGCCGCAAGCGAGACAGGCCTAAAGCATGGAAATGCGCGCAGATCTGCTGATTGTCGGGGCCGGAATGGTCGGCAGTGCCCTGGCGCTGGCGTTACAAAACAGCGGGCTTGAAGTCCTGCTGCTGGACGGCAGCCCTTTGAGCGTCAAACCCTTCGATGGCCAGGCGCCGTTCGAGCCGCGGGTGAGTGCCCTGTCGGCGGCCAGCCAGCGAATACTCGAACGCCTGGGTGTGTGGGACGGCATCGCCAACCGGCGCAGCAGCCCCTACACCGACATGCACGTCTGGGACGGCAGCGGCACTGGGAAAATCCATTTCTCGGCGACCAGCGTACATGCCGACGTGCTTGGGCATATCGTCGAGAACCGTGTGGTTCAGGACGCCTTGCTTGACCGGCTGCACGACTGCGACCTCGGGATGCTGGCCAATGCGCGCCTGGAGCAGATGCGCCGTTCCGGTGACGACTGGCTGCTGACCCTGGCCGATGGCCGCACCTTGCGGGCACCGTTGGTGATCGCGGCGGATGGCGCCAACTCGGCGGTGCGGCGCCTGACCGGCGTTGCGACCCGCGAATGGGATTACATGCACCACGCGATCGTCACCAGTGTGCGCTGTTCCAAACCGCATCAAATGACCGCGTGGCAGCGTTTCACCGACAACGGCCCGCTGGCGTTTCTGCCGCTGGAGCGGGACGGCCAGCAGGATTGGTGCTCGATCGTCTGGTCGACCACGCCGAGCGAAGCCGAACGCCTGATGGCGCTGGACGACGAAGGCTTCTGCAAGGAGCTGGAGCGGGCCTTTGAAGGCTGCCTCGGCACGGTGCTCAGCGCCGACCCGCGTCTTTGCGTGCCGCTGCGTCAGCGTCATGCCAAGCGTTACGTGGCAGAAGGTCTGGCGCTGATCGGCGACGCGGCCCACACCATCCATCCGCTGGCCGGGCAGGGCGTGAACCTCGGTTTCCTCGATGCCGCGGTATTGGCCGAAGTGCTGCTGCAAGCGGCCGCGCGCGGTGAGCGGTTGGCGGATGTGAAAGTGCTCAGTCGCTACGAGCGTCGGCGCATGCCCCACAACCTGGCGTTGATGGCGGCGATGGAAGGGTTCGAACGGCTGTTCCAGGCCGATCCGTTGCCGGTGCGCTGGTTGCGCAATACCGGATTGAAGATGGTCGACCAGATGCCCGAGGCCAAGGCGTTGTTCGTGCGCGAAGCGCTTGGGTTGATCGGGGATCTGCCGGCGTTGGCCAAGGCCTGAAGGGGGCACGGCCCCCTCACCACATTGTCATTCATTTGATTGTGCAACATCTGGTAACTCCTCCGCCCACTGTTCGATTGAGAAGCGAAATGTGAGTCCTTATCATTTGGCCTCACGTTCCCCACTCGAGAGATCGTTTCCATGTTGGCACCCAAGCGTCTACTGACCGCACTGGCCCTGACCCTGATGGGCAGCACCGCCGCCCAGGCTGCCGACGAGGTGGTGGTTTACTCCTCGCGTATCGATGAGCTGATCAAACCGGTCTTCGATGCCTACACCCGGAAAACCGGCGTACAGGTGAAGTTCATCACCGACAAGGAAGCGCCGTTGATGCAGCGGATCAAGGCCGAGGGCGAAAACGCCACTGCCGACCTGCTGCTGACCGTCGATGCCGGCAACCTTTGGCAGGCCGAGCAGATGGGCATCCTCCAGCCGTTCACCTCCAAGGTGATCGACGCCAACATCCCGCTGCAATACCGCGCATCCTCCCATGCCTGGACCGGCCTGAGCCTGCGGGCGCGGACCATCGCCTACTCCACCGACCGGGTGAAACCCGGTGAGCTGAGCACCTACGAGGCGCTGGCCGACAAACAGTGGGAAGGCCGCCTGTGCCTGCGCACGGCGAAGAAGGTCTACAACCAGTCCCTCACCGCCACCATGATCGAAGTCCATGGCGCCGAGAAAACCGAGAAGATCCTCAAAGGCTGGGTCAATAACCTGTCCACCGACGTGTTCTCCGACGACATCGCCGTGCTGGAAGCGATCAATGCCGGTCAGTGCGACGTCGGCATCGTCAACACTTACTACTATGGCCGTCTGCACAAGCAGAAGCCGGACCTGCCGGTGAAACTGTTCTGGCCGAATCAGGGCGACCGTGGCGTGCACGTCAACCTGTCGGGTATCGGCCTGACCAAACATGCACCGCACCCGGAAGCCGCCAAGGCGCTGGTGGAGTGGATGACCACGCCTGAAGCGCAGAAGATTTTCGCTGACGTGAACCAGGAGTTCCCGGCCAACCCTGCCGTTCAGCCTTCGGCTGAAGTCGCGAGCTGGGGCAAGTTCGTGGCCGATACCTTGCCAGTGGAAATCGCCGGCAAGCGTCAGGCTGAAGCGATTCGGATGATGGATCGGGTCGGCTGGAACTGAGTCTGTCGATATACTGCGCCACCGAATGAAGTGGCGGCGTCCCTGCCGGCCTGATCGTTCCAACGCTCTGCGTGGGAATGCATCCACCGACGCTCTGCGTCGAGGCGTGACGCAGAGCGTCACAAGATGTGTGCCCACGCAGAGCGTGGGCACAATCATTTAAACGAGAACTGTCCTTGGCCCACCCCGCCCAACGCCGCTGGTATCCCCTGGTCTTCGCCATCGCTGCGTTGGTCCTGCTGCCCCTGAGCGTCCTGCTTCTTTCCTGGCAAACCATCGATCAGCAGATCTGGTCCCACCTGTGGGACACGCAAATGCCGCGGCTGCTGGGCAATACCCTCACGCTGGTCGTTGGCGTTGGCATCGGCGTAACGCTGTTGGGCGTCAGCCTGGCTTGGCTCACCAGCCTCTGTGAGTTCCCGGGGCGGCGGTGGCTGGACTGGGCGTTGATGCTGCCGTTCGCGATTCCTGCCTACGTGCTGGCCTTCGTCTTCGTCGGCCTGCTGGATTTTGCCGGCCCGGTGCAAACCCTGTTGCGCGAATGGTTCGGCAGTGGCCTGAGGCTGCCGCGAGTGCGTTCCACCGGCGGCGTGATTCTGGTGCTGGTGCTGGTTTTCTATCCCTACGTTTACCTGTTGGCGCGCACTGCATTTCTGGCTCAGGGCAAAGGCCTGATGGAAGCGGCGCGAGTCCTTGGGCAATCCCCGTGGCAGGCGTTCTGGCGAGTGGCGTTGCCCATGGCACGTCCGGCGATCGGCGCGGGGGTGGCGTTGGCGCTGATGGAAACCCTGGCGGATTTCGGTGCGGTGTCGGTGTTCAACTTCGATACGTTTACTACCGCTATCTACAAGACCTGGTACGGCTTTTTCAGTCTCCCCACCGCCGCGCAACTGGCCAGCCTGCTGCTGTTAGTGGTGATGGTGGTGTTATATGGCGAGCGCCGGGCTCGGGGAGCCAACCGGGCGGGCAACGAACGGCCGCGGGTCAAGGCGCTGTATCACCTGCATGGGGTCAAGGCGCTGGCAGCAATGAGCTGGTGTGGTCTGGTGTTCGCCTGCGCCTTCGTCATTCCCGTGCTGCAACTGCTGGTGTGGTTCTGGCAACGCGGGCGCTTCGATCTGGACGAACGTTATGCCGGGTTGATCGTGCACACCCTGTACCTGGGCGGCATGGCGGCGTTGATTACTGTCAGCGTCGCGCTGCTGCTGGCGTTTGCCCGTCGATTGGCACCGACCCGGGTGATCCGTTCCGGCATCAGTCTGGCCAACCTCGGCTATGCACTGCCGGGCTCGGTATTGGCGGTGTCGATCATGCTGGCGTTCAGTTATCTGGATCGCGAACTGGTAATTCCGCTGTCGGGCTGGCTTGGCGGCGCGGGCAAACCGCTACTGCTGGGCAGCCTGTCGGCGTTGTTGCTGGCCTATCTGGTGCGATTCATCGCCGTGGCTTACGGGCCGCTGGAAAGCAGCCTGGCGCGAATACGGCCCTCTTTGCCCGAAGCAGCACGTAGCCTTGGCGTCAGTGGGCCACGACTGTTTTTCAAAGTGTATCTGCCGCTGCTGCTTCCGGGCACGTTGAGCGCTGCGTTGCTGGTGTTTGTCGACGTACTCAAGGAAATGCCCGCGACCCTGCTGATGCGCCCGTTCGGCTGGGACACTCTGGCAGTACGGATCTTTGAAATGACCAGCGAGGGCGAGTGGGCCAGGGCCTCGTTGCCGGCACTGACCCTGGTTCTGGTCGGGCTGTTGCCGGTCATCGGATTAATCAGAAGATCGGCGCATCGAAACACCTAGGTGTCAGTCCTACACCATGCGGCTACAATGCGCGGCATTCGGTGCGGTCCGTCTTTCAGACCGGGTTGCTGAAATCGGCTGAAAGCCCTTATTTCAAGGCATTTCACCCCATACAGCGGCTGTCCGCACCTTCGCCACGCCCGGAAGGAGAAACCCATGGGACAGCGCACGCCTCTGTATGACCTTCATCTCGCCCTCGGCGCGAAGATGGTCGATTTTGGCGGTTGGGATATGCCTCTGCATTACGGCTCGCAGGTCGAGGAACACCATCAGGTGCGCCGCGATTGCGGGGTTTTCGATGTATCCCACATGACCGTGATCGATGTCGACGGCCCCCAGGCCAAGACCTGGCTGCAATATTTGCTGGCCAATGACGTCGAACGTCTGCACAGCCCCGGCCGTGCCTTGTACAGCGCCATGCTCAACGAGCACGGTGGTATCGTCGATGACATGATCGTCTATCGCCTCGATGACGGCTATCGGCTGGTGGTCAACGCTTCCACCCGTAACCAGGACCTGGCCTGGATGCAGGCCCATCTCGGCGACTTCGATGTGCAGCTCAACGAGCGTTCCGAGCTGGCAATGCTGGCCATTCAAGGGCCTCACGCCCGGCACAAGATTGCCGAACTGGTGACTCAGTCCCGCGGCACGCTGATCCAGCAACTCAAACCTTTCGAAGGTCAGGCCGACGGTGACTGGTTCATCGCGCGCACCGGTTACACCGGTGAGGACGGTCTGGAAATCGTGCTGCCGGCCGATCAGGCGCCGGGCTTCTTCAACGATCTGGTGGGCGCGGGCATTTCCCCGATCGGCCTTGGCGCGCGCGATACCTTGCGGGTCGAAGCCGGGATGAACCTGTACGGTCAGGACATCCATCAAGATGTTTCACCGTTGGCCTCCAACATGGCCTGGAGCATTGCCTGGGAACCGGCCTCGCGCCAGTTCATCGGTCGCACGGCCCTGGAAGCCGAACAGGCCAATGGCGTACAACACAAACTGGTCGGTCTGGTCCTTGAAGAGCGTGGCGTTTTGCGAGCGCATCAGGTGGTTCGCATCGCCGATGTTGGCGAAGGGGAGATCACCAGTGGTAGTTTCTCTCCTACGCTTAGCAAGTCGATTGCACTGGCGCGGGTGCCGGTGGCCACCGCCGACCGCGCTGAAGTGGAAATCCGTGGCAAGTGGTACCCGGTTCGAGTGGTCAAACCGACCTTCGTGCGTCACGGCAAAACCTTGATCTAACTTTTTCTGGCGGGCAATGACCGCTGACATTTTTCTTGAGGACACAGAACATGAGCGAAATCCCTGTCGACCTGCGTTTTGCCGAAAGTCACGAATGGGCCCGTCTAGACCATGATGGCGGCGTGAAAGTGGGTATTTCAGACCATGCTCAGGAAGCCTTGGGTGATGTAGTGTTCGTCGAGCTGCCGGAAATCGGCAAAGTGTTCGCTGCCGGAGAGGCAGCGGGTGTCGTCGAGTCGGTCAAGGCCGCGTCGGATATCTACTCGCCAGTCTCCGGTACCGTCATTGCCATCAACGAAGAGTTGGCCAACAGCCCGGAACTGGTCAACAGCGCGCCTTATGACAGCTGGTTCTTCAAACTCGAGCCAAGCGATACCTCTGAGCTGGACAAGCTGCTCGACCCGATGGCCTACAAGGCCGCCATCGGCGAGTAATGCTCGCCCCGTAGGAGCTGCCGCAGGCTGCGATCCTTTGATCTTGTTTTTAAAATCAAAAGATCGCAGCCTTCGGCAGCTCCTACAAAGGCCGTATCAAGGTCGAATCAAGGCTGCAAAACGGCTTTCACAGCGGCCACCGAACGCTCGACATCCGCTTTATCCATGGCCGTAAACATCGGCAGCGAGACGATCAGTCGTCCGACCCGCTCGGCGACCGGGAACATGCCTTCCTTGAACCCGCGTTCGCGGTAAAGACTCAGCAGGTGAATCGGCGGGTAGTGATAGCCGATACCCACTCCCAGTGCCTGCATCTGCTCCATGAAAGTAGCCCGTGCCGGTTTGCCATCCTGGCGTTCCGGGAGCACCAGTTGGAACAAATGCCAATTGCTGTTCTCGAAATCCGCCGGCGGCAGTTGAGCCCCGTATTGCGCTTCGAAGTCCTCGCCAAAGCAGGCGAAGTAATGTTTGGCCAGCTCACGACGATGAGCGGTGATCGCTTCGATGTGGGCAAATTGCCCCAGGCCAATGGCTGCCGCGACGTCAGTCATGTTGAACTTGCCGCCCAGCACATCAACGTCCAGCCCATCGAAACCGCTGCGGGTGACGCCCTGCAAGCGGTACTTTTCCGCCAGCCGCGCTTCCTCGGCATTGTTCAGTACCAGGCAACCGCCCTCTGAACAGGTGACGTTCTTGTTCGCCTGGAAACTGAAGGACACGAAATCGCCAGTCGCACCGATTCGCTGGCCGTTCCAGCTCGAACCCAATGCCTGGGCCGCATCTTCCACCACTCGCAAACCATGCTTTTTTGCAATCGCGTAAAGGCGCGTCATGTCCACGGGCAGTCCTGCGAGAAACACCGGGATGATGGCTTTGGTGCGCGGGGTAATCGCCGCTTCAAGCTGCGTCAGGTCGATATTGCGGGTGACGGGGTCGATGTCGGCAAACACTGGCGTAGCGCCAACTTCCAGAATCACGTTCGCGGTGGCCACCCAGGAAATCGGCGTGGTGATCACTTCATCACCCGGTCCGACGCCGGCAATTCGCAATGCGATCTCCATGGTGCAGGTGCCGGAATTGAACGTACGCACCGGGCGCCCGCCGAAATATTCCGAGAGTTGCGCTTCAAAAGCCTGCACCTTGGGGCCGCTGGTAATCCAGCCCGAGCGCAGCACATCGCCGACAGCGGCAATCGTGGCTTCATCGATGGTGGGTTTGGAGAAGGGCAGGAAAGACAGTTGGCTCATAAATGTGGATACCCGATCAGCGAACGTTTGTAGGCGCCGAGCATAATGATCCGGAATGACCGACAGCGCCACGCCATCCGTGCCGGTATCGACTGCTATGCTGGTTTGACCGAGTTGCATCGACGCTGAGCGCCAGTCATGAGAGAGCCCGTCATGTCCCAGTTGCCGTCCTTGAGCCAGTTACGCGACCCCAATACCTTCCTGCGCCGCCACCTCGGGCCCGATGCCGCCGAGCAGCAGGCGATGCTCGACAGCCTCGGTCTTGGCAGCCGCGTCGAGTTGATCGAGCAGACGGTGCCGCCGGGAATCCGCCTCAATCGACCGCTGGACCTGCCGCCCGCCCTCGATGAGGTAGCCGCACTAGCCAAACTGCGCGGCTACGCCGAACAGAACCAGGTCTGGACCAGCCTGATCGGCATGGGGTATCACGGCACCCTCACGCCGGCCGTCATCCTGCGCAACGTGCTGGAAAATCCCGGTTGGTACACCGCTTACACGCCTTACCAACCGGAGATTGCCCAAGGCCGACTCGAAGCGCTGCTGAATTTCCAACAGCTGACCATCGACCTGACCGGCCTGGAACTGGCCAACGCCTCGCTGCTGGATGAAGCCACGGCGGCGGCCGAGGCCATGGCGCTGGCCAAGCGTGTCGCCAAGTCCAGAAGCAATCTGTTCTTCGTCGACGAAAACTGCCACCCGCAGACGATTTCCGTGGTGCAGACCCGGGCCGAAGGGTTCGGTTTCGACCTGATCATCGACGCTGTGGATAACTTGAAGCAGCACCAGGTGTTCGGCGCACTGCTGCAATATCCCGACACCCATGGCGACGTGCGCGATCTTCGCCCGCTGATCGATCATCTGCATGCCCAGCAAGCCTTGGCCTGCGTCGCCACCGACCTGCTCAGCCTGTTGTTGCTGACTCCGCCGGGAGAGTTGGGCGCCGACGTGGTATTCGGTTCGTCCCAGCGTTTCGGCGTGCCCATGGGCTACGGCGGCCCGCACGCGGCGTTTTTTGCCAGCCGCGACGAATACAAACGGGCGATTCCCGGGCGGATCATCGGCGTGTCGAAAGATGCGCGCGGCAATGTCGCCCTGCGCATGGCCCTGCAAACCCGCGAGCAACACATTCGCCGGGAGAAGGCCAACTCGAACATCTGCACCGCCCAGGTGCTGCTGGCCAATATCGCCAGTTTCTATGCGGTCTACCATGGCCCGGAAGGGCTCAAAAATATTGCCCAGCGCGTCCATCGGCTGACCTGCATCCTCGCCGCCGGCCTGGAACGCCATGGCGTTACACGTGTGAACCAACACTTCTTCGACACCCTGACCCTGGAGGTCGGTGGCACTCAGACCGCGATCATCGACAGTGCCCAGGCGGCGCAGATCAATTTGCGCATTCTCGGTCGCGGGCGGTTGGGCCTGAGTCTTGACGAAACCAGTGACGAAACCACCGTGGCGAAGCTGTTCGATGTGTTTCTAGGTGCCGATCATGGGCTCAACGTCGACGAACTGGATGCTGAGGTCCTGGTATCCGGCATTCCTGCAGGATTGCAGCGCAGTACGCCTTATTTGCGTCATCCGGTGTTCAACGCCCATCACAGCGAAACCGAAATGCTGCGTTACTTGAAGCAGCTGGAAAACAAAGACCTGGCGCTCAATCAATCGATGATCCCGCTGGGCTCCTGCACCATGAAGCTCAATGCCACCAGCGAGATGATCCCGATCACCTGGCCGCAGTTCGCCAACCTGCACCCGTTCGTGCCGAAAGGGCAGGTGATGGGGTATTCCCTGATGATCGAGGAACTGGAGCGCTGGCTCTGCGCAATCACCGGTTTCGATGCGATCTGCATGCAACCCAACTCGGGCGCCCAGGGCGAGTACGCCGGGCTACTGGCCATCCGCAAATATCACGAGAGCCGTCATCAGGGTGCGCGGGATATCTGCCTGATCCCGTCTTCGGCCCACGGCACCAACCCGGCCTCGGCACAAATGGCCGGGATGCGGGTAGTGATCGTCGAGTGCGACGAGGCGGGTAATGTCGATCTGGAGGACTTGAAAGAAAAGGCCATCGAGGCGGGGGAAAAACTCGCCTGCCTGATGGCGACTTATCCTTCGACCCATGGGGTCTACGAGGAAGGCATCAGCGAGATCTGTGAAGTGATCCACCGCCATGGCGGTCAGGTGTACATGGATGGCGCCAACCTCAACGCGCAAGTCGGGTTGGCGCGGCCGGCAGATATCGGTGCCGATGTGTCGCACATGAACCTGCACAAAACTTTCTGTATTCCCCACGGCGGTGGCGGACCGGGGATGGGCCCGATTGGTGTCCGGGCGCACCTGGCGCCGTTTGTCGCCAATCACCCGGTGGTGCCGATCGATGGCCCGCTGCCGGGGAATGGTGCGGTAAGCGCAGCCCCTTGGGGCAGTGCAAGCATTCTGCCGATCAGCTGGATGTACATCGCGATGATGGGGCCGCAACTGGCGGATGCGAGTGAGGTGGCGATCCTCGCCGCGAATTACCTGGCGCAGCATTTGTCCGGGGCGTTCCCGGTGCTCTACACCGGGCGCAACGAGCGAGTGGCCCACGAATGCATCCTCGACTTGCGTCCGCTCAAGGCGCTGACCGGGATCAGCGAAGAAGACGTTGCCAAACGGCTGATGGACTACGGCTTCCATGCGCCGACCATGTCATTCCCGGTGCCGGGGACGTTGATGGTTGAACCGACCGAGAGTGAATCGAAGGCGGAACTGGACCGTTTTATCGATGCGATGCTGAGCATTCGCGCAGAAATCAACGAGGTGCAGAACGGCAACTGGCCGGCCGAGGACAATCCGCTGAAGCGTTCGCCGCATACCCTGGCCGACATCACCGGTGTCTGGGAGCGGCCGTACAGCATCGAGCAGGCGGTGACGCCGGATGTTCACACCAAGGCCCATAAATACTGGCCGGTGGTGAACCGTGTGGACAATGTCTACGGCGATCGCAACCTGTTTTGCGCGTGTGTGCCGGTGGATGAATACCGCTGAAATCACTCGCTCCTACAAATCAGGGGCAAAAAAATGCCGCTCATTTAGAGCGGCATTTTTTGTTCAGCAACGAACCTTATTTCGAGGCGATGGCATTCTTCGCCAGGATGGCGTTCGCCAGTTCCATGTCCGTGGCTTGCAGGTCAGGGTTTTCTGCGCGGACTTTCTGCATGGCGGCTTCCAGATAGGGGCCGCGAATGGCGCCGTCACTGGCGACAAAGCTGCCGGCGTCGTCCTGGGCGGCGACGATCAGCTTGTGATCCCTGGAGGTCAGGTAGGACGTACCGGTGGTGGCACCGGAAGTAAGGACGTTACGCAAAAAGCTGTCATCAGCCATCGCCGAACCGACTTGAAGGGACAACACGGCAAAGGTAGCGACAGCAAGTTTGAGACGCATAAAAGGTGACTCCACTGGGTTTTAACTGCGGGCTTTGATTGCCAATAACCCAATCGAGTTCCGTGACGTTAGTCGGCCCGCTCCACCAGTAAAATCGCCCCTTGTTGCCCGATCACCCGAACACGGCTGCCAGGCGCGGCATCAGGTCCTCGGGCCATCCACACGCCGTCGGCGACCTTGATCTTGCCGCGGCCGTTGACAATCGCTTCAGTGACCACAAACACCTTGCCGATCAGCTCTTGCCCCCGCAGGTTCAGGTTCGGCTGATCGCTGGCCCGCACCACACTGCGCTGACGTCTCCACCAGTACAGGGCGGTGAGGATCGAAAAAACGGCAAACAACAGCACCTGCCATTCCCAGGGCAAACCCGTTATCAGGAACGTCAGCACGCCGACGGCGGCAGCTGCCATGCCGATCCACAGCAGATAACCGCCGGCACCGAACACCTCGAGGATCAGCAACAGCGCACCCAGGGCCAGCCAGCTCCAGAACGAGAACAGTTCCATGGGCGGCGACCTCAGCCTTTCTTGCCGTCGAAGGTGGCCTTGACGATTTCGCCGATTCCGCCGACTGCACCAATCATCGAACCGGCTTCGAGCGGCATCAGGATCACTTTGCTGTTGTTGGCCGAGGCCAGTTTGCCCAAGGCATCGATGTACTTCTGTGCGACGAAATAGTTGACCGCCTGCACGTTACCGCCGGCGATGGCTTCGGACACCACTTTGGTGGCCTGGGCTTCGGCCTGGGCCTGACGTTCCCGGGCCTCGGCTTCGAGGAACGCCGCCTGACGACTGCCCTCGGCTTCGAGAATCTGTGCCTGCTTCTTGCCTTCGGCGGTGAGGATCGCCGAGGCGCGCAAACCTTCGGCTTCCAGAATCTGGGCGCGCTTGATCCGCTCGGCTTTCATCTGGCCGGACATGGCGGCCATCAGGTCGGCGGGAGGGCTGATGTCCTTGATCTCGATCCGGGTGATCTTGATGCCCCACGGCGCCGTGGCCTCGTCGACGGTGCGCAGCAGTTTTTCGTTGATGTTGTCGCGCTGGCTGAGCATCGCGTCCAGCTCCATGGACCCGAGTACGGTGCGGATATTGGTTTGCAGCAGATTGCGCACGGCATGTTCGAGGTTGTTCACCTCGTAGGCGGCCTGGGCAGTATTGACCACCTGGAAGAAGCACACCGCGTCGATCTGCACGGTGGCGTTGTCGGCGGTGATGACTTCCTGGGGCGGAATGTCCAGCACGCTTTCCATCACGTTGATCTTGCGGCCGATGCGGTCCATCACCGGAATGATGATGCTCAGGCCTGGCTTGAGGGTGTTGGTGTAACGGCCGAAGCGTTCGACCGTCCATTCAAACCCTTGGGGCACCACTTTGAAGCCCATGAAAAGAATGGCCACGACCAGCGCGACGAAGAGAATCAGTGCAATGCTCATAACGGTCCCTGTCCAGTCTGGTTGAGTTGCGATGACCAGAGTGTAGGGCAAAAGCCTTGCTATGCGACTTGGAGGGGGGCAGGGACTATGGCTGATACCCGTCAGTGTGGCGAGGGGGCAAGCCCCCTCGCCACAGGTTTTGCGTCCGGCGCTTTTTGCGTAGGCATTAGGGGCTGTCTATCTCTGTTCACTCTGCGGCGTCACCCGCAACACCTCTTCGATCGTGGTCAAACCCGCCGCCACTTTTTGCGCCCCCGACAAGCGTAAACTGCGCATGCCTTCCTTGAACGCCTGACGGCGGACCGCCAGCAAATCGGTGTCGGGGTTGATCAGCGCTTTGATGCCATCTGTCAGCTGCATGATTTCGTAAACCCCGGCGCGACCGCGATAGCCGGTTTCGCGGCATTCCAGGCAACCGATGGCGCGCTGGGCGTTGGTCGGCAGTGGCGCTTGCCAGGGCCGGGTCAGGGTTTGCCAGTCGTCCTCGCCCAACGTTAAGGGGGCCTTGCAGTGGGGGCATAACGTACGCACCAGACGCTGGGCCATGACCCCGAGCACCGTGGCCTTGATCAGGTAATGCGGCACGCCGAGTTCCAGCAGGCGGCTGATGGCGCTGGGGGCATCGTTGGTGTGCAATGTCGATAGCACCAAGTGACCGGTGAGTGCCGCCTGAATCGCCATCTCGGCGGTTTCGAGGTCGCGGATCTCGCCAATCATGATGATGTCCGGGTCTTGTCGCATCAGCGCGCGTACGCCGGCGGCAAAGGTCAGGTCGATGTTGTGCTGGACCTGCATCTGATTGAACGCCGGCTCGACCATTTCGATCGGGTCTTCGATGGTGCAGAGGTTGACCTCCGGCGTCGCCAGTTTCTTGAGGGTGGTGTACAGCGTGGTGGTCTTGCCCGAACCGGTTGGCCCGGTCACCAGAATGATGCCGTTGGGCTGGCGGATCATGTCTTGCCAGCGGCGCAGGTCCTCGGCGGAGAAGCCCAGTTGGTCGAAATCCTTGAGCAACACTTCCGGGTCGAAGATCCGCATGACCATCTTCTCGCCGAACGCTGTCGGTAATGTCGACAACCGCAACTCGACTTCGCCACCGTCCGGGGTCTTGGTCTTGACCCGACCGTCCTGGGGTTTGCGCTTTTCCGCGACGTTCATCCGCCCCAGGCTTTTCAGGCGGCTGACGATGGCCATGGTCACTTGCGGCGGGAATTGATAGACGTTGTGCAGCACGCCGTCGATGCGAAAACGTACCGTGCCTTGCTCGCGCCGGGGCTCGATGTGGATATCGCTGGCCCGTTGCTGGAACGCGTACTGGAACAGCCAATCGACGATGTTGACGATGTGCGCATCGTTGGCGTCCGGCTCCTGGTCGCTGGCGCCGAGGTTGAGCAACTGTTCGAAGTTGCCCAAGGTGCTTGTGTGCTGATCGGCGTTGGTGGCGCCGCTGACCGATTTGGCCAGGCGGAAAAACTCCACGCTGAAGCGCTGGATATCCACCGGATTGGCCACCACGCGCTTGATCGGCAACTTCAGCACGTGGGTCAGATCGGCTTCCCAGCCGCTGACGAAGGGCTGGGCGCTGGCCACGGTGACGGCATCGCGGTCGATGGCCACCGCCAGAATCTTGTGGCGCTGGGCGAAGGCATAGGACATCAGCGGCGTAATGGCGGCGACGTTGATTTTCAGTGGGTCGATGCGCAAGTAAGGCTGGCCGGCCTGCTGGGACAGCCACAGCGTCAGGCTTTCCAGATCGAGGTGTTTGCCGGGACGGCTGAGGTCGTCCAGGTGTTGGCTGGCGATGAACTCCAGCGGATGTTGCTGACTATTGGTGGCGTGACGGCGGCGGGCGTTGAGTGCGTGTTCGGCCGAGTCCTGGCTGACAAAGCCCTGGGCGACCAGTTCACGCAGCAAATCGTTAAGGTCCAGCCAGCGGTCCTGAGTGGCAAGTTGAACGGACATGCGGGCTCCTTATGAACAACCGTTCGCAAAGGATAGCTGCGCACCCGCAGACCGTTGGGCCACTACCCGACCAACACGTGTCGGGTTTTTTCAGCCAGCTGCCTGAACCGGCTCCTGCCACGTCGAATCAGCCGCTTGCAGATTCACCGAGCAGACGCTGATCAGGTTACGCAGTTTTTCCGCGATCACCTGGGCTCGGTGCCAGCTCAGGCCGTCCATGACGATGTCGATCGATAGCAGATCGTCCAGGCGCTGCACGTTGACCTGCTGCGGCGTCAGAAACTGCAAGGCGAACAGATTGAGCGCGCGGCACAGCAGATCCGGCTCGGCCTCGGCCAGCAGTTGGTATTGAACGCGGCAGTGGGTGTTGCTGACGTTCCAGACATCGGCGCGGGCGGGCGCGGTGTTCACGGCTTCGAGGGGCGGCATGGTCAGGCTCCAAAAATCATTGGAGGAATTTTTACATTCGGTGTGGGGTATTTCTTATCTATGATTGGGTTTGTTGGCGATTTATCGAATCGATCAATTCAAGATCATATTAATTTCAGGTTTTTCTATGCATAGCGAGCTGGATGGCTACGACCGCAAGATTCTCGCGTTGCTGCAAGAGGACGCTTCGCTCTCCAGCGCGCAGATCGCCGAACAGGTGGGACTCTCGCAGTCGCCCTGCTGGCGGCGGATTCAGCGGATGAAAGAGGAAGGGATCATTCGCGGTCAGGTGACGTTGCTTGACCGCAAGAAAATCGGCCTCAACACGCAAATCTTCGCCGAGATCAAACTCAACGCCCACGGGCGCTCGAACTTCACTGAGTTCACCGAAGCGATTCGCGGTTTTCCCGAAGTGCTGGAATGTTATGTGCTGATGGGATCGGTGGATTTCTTGTTGCGGATCGTCACGGCAGACATCGAGGCTTATGAGCGTTTCTTCTTCGAGAAACTGTCGATGGTGCCGGGGATTCAGGAGGTCAACTCGATTGTGGCTTTGTCGGAAATCAAATCCACGACGAGTTTGCCGGTGTTGCGATAAAGCAAAAGATCGCAGCCTTCGGCAGCTCCTACAGGGACGCGTACATCTGTAGGAGCTGGCGAAGCCTGCGATCTTTTAGCGGTGTTACAGACGCAACAAGGTCTTCCAGGCACGATTCTGATACACCGCAATCGCCTGCTGCTTACGCGCATCCAGCGACTCATCGGTGATCGGCTCGTTAGCTAGCAGGGCAAGCTGTTTCAGCTCACCGTACAGGCGATCCATTTCCGGGATGTCCAGCACGCTACGGGCGTGGTGCAGCCAGGCCTGGATGCGCTCGATGCGCGGCAGTTGCTCGGCCAGGTCTTCCGGCTGTTGCTGGTAACGCTGTAATTGCAGCGAGTTGGCTTCTTCGCCCAGCAGGCGTGGCAACCAGCTGCCCAGTTGCGCGGCGCCCTGACGATTGCCGCGGACGTTGCGATCGGCAGCCCAGGCACGGGCCAGCAGCCAGCGCGAGGTGTTCAGCGAGAACAGGCCCCAACGCGGATCTTCCAGCTCTTCGAGGAATTGCTCCGGCGCGGCTTTGCGCACGTCTTCGTCGTCCAGGCCGGCTTGTACCAGTGGGCGCCAGTCTTCCAGCAGGGCATCCAGCGCGACTCGCAGATCGTGAGTCGACTGACGCGGCGCGGCTTGACCGAGGCTGCTGATCAGCGCGCGCATTTCAGCGAGGTTTTCGACCCAGTCCTGCAACAGGCGCCAGTGGCCATTGAAGCGATACTGCTCGGCCAGACGTTGGCTGCTGCCCAGCAAATGCCAGCACAGGGCGGCGAACGCATCGTCCAGTGGCATTTCGGCAGTGATCTGCGGCGCCGGCAAGCTCAGCGAGTAGCTGTTGGCGTCGAACAGGCGATAACCGCGTTCGGCCTTGCTGATGTCGCATGGCATCAGTGGCAGGGTCGCGGCCAGTTCGGCGGCCAGTTCCAGCAGCGCGGCCGGCTCGCCTTCGCGCAGTTCCAGTTCCAGCTCGCAGATTTCTTCTTTCTGCTTGCCGACCACCACGTGGCCCAGGTCCAGCGCGGCTTCGATGACCACTTTGGTCTTGCCACGGCCCCAGGCGATTTCCGCGCGTTCACGCACGAAATCGGTGGTGAAGATGGCTTTCAGGGTTTTCTTGTCCAGCTCGGCCAACTCTTCGGGCCAGCATTCGCCGTCGAGTTTTTTTACGTCGAGTTTGGCTTTGGACAGGGGCCAGTCGTACTCGTGACGCTCGGACAGACCGGCGACGCTCTGGCCACGGGTCTTGAGGGTCTGAATCACTTCTTCGCCATCGCGGCGCAGGCGCAGGGCCACCTTGGCGTGGGCCAGGTCGCGCTCGGGCGTGTCGAAGTACTGGTTCATCAACTCACGGCGTTCCCAGCCACTTTTGTTGCGTTTCTTCAGTAACGGGTGCTCGCGCAGGGCGGCGAGGGTTTCGCGGCTGACGCGGAGTTTGATTTCGGTTTCTTTCTGCATGGCCGGAAAATCCAGGATCGGGAGCGCAGCCGGGGAAATGTGTGGCTGCCAAGGTCGTGCAGTGTACAGGACTCAAGGGTTGTAGGGTCTGTTGACGCTTGGTGACGGCCGCGACGGTTTATTCCTGTCGCCGGATGGCTCTATGATGGACTTCAATTCGGGAGTTGGGAGTCAGCGATGCCTTTGCCGTCCATGAAAGATCAGTTCGCTGCGCTGATCGCCGCGCCGTCTGTCAGCTGTACCCAACCCAGCCTGGATCAAACCAATCGGCCGGTCATCGACTTGTTGGCGACATGGCTCGGGGAGCTGGGTTTTGCCTGCGACATCCAGCAAGTCAGCCCCGGCAAATTCAACCTGCTGGCCAGTTTCGGCACAGGCCCCGGCGGCCTGGTGCTGGCCGGTCACAGCGATACGGTGCCGTACGACGCGGCGCTGTGGCAGACCGACCCGCTGAAACTGACGGAAGTGGACGGCCGTTGGGTGGGCCTGGGCAGTTGCGACATGAAGGGCTTTTTTGCCCTGGCCATCGAAGCCGTCAAACCCTTGCTCGACCAACCATTCAAGCAACCCTTGCTGATTCTTGCGACCTGCGATGAAGAAAGCTCGATGTCGGGTGCGCGTGCCTTGGCCGAAGCCGGGCGGCCACTAGGTCGCGCTGCGGTGATTGGCGAGCCGACAGGGCTAAAGCCAATCCGCTTGCACAAAGGCGTGATGATGGAGCGCATCGACATCCTCGGTCAGAGTGGTCACTCCTCGGACCCGAGTCTGGGCCATAGCGCCCTCGAAGCCATGCACGATGCCATCGGCGAACTGCGCGGCTTGCGTCTGGCGTGGCAGCGGGAATTTCGTAATCCGCAGTTCAGTGTGCCGCAGCCGACGATGAATTTCGGCTGCATTCACGGTGGCGATAACCCCAACCGCATCTGCGGCCAGTGCTCCCTGGAGTTTGACCTGCGTCCGCTGCCGGGCATGGATCCCAGCGCCCTGCGCGCGGCGATCTTGCAGAAGCTCAACCCCATTGCCGAGCGGCACCAGGTGAAGATCGATTACGCGCCGCTGTTCCCCGAAGTGCCGCCGTTCGAGCAGGCCGAGGACTCGGAATTGGTGAGGATCGCCGAAAAGCTCACCGGCCATCGCGCCGAAGCAGTGGCGTTCGGCACAGAAGCGCCTTATCTTCAGCGCCTTGGCTGTGAAACACTGATCTTGGGCCCCGGCGATATCGCCTGCGCCCACCAACCGGGGGAATACCTCGAAATGTCACGTTTGCAGCCTACCGTGCATCTATTACGTCAACTGATCGAACATTACTGCCTGACGCCGGCGTCGCTCGTATAAATTGCCCGTGTCACTACCCGTACTTATGAGGAGAGCGCGCGTGTCGCCAAGCCTGTTCCGACGATAACCATCAGCCCGCTGTGCGTTTACTGCGTTACTCTTTTTTTCGGCTGCTATTTATTACAGGCCCAGGTTCATGCCCGAATACGTCAATTGGCTTCGTCACGCTTCGCCTTACATCAACGCCCACCGCGATTGCACCTTCGTCGTCATGCTGCCCGGCGACGGTGTGGAGCACCCGAACTTCGGCAATATCGTCCACGACCTGGTGCTGCTGCACAGCCTGGGCGTGCGGCTGGTGCTGGTTCACGGTTCACGTCCGCAGATTGAAACCCGCCTCGCTGCTCGCGGCCTGACCCCGCACTACCACCACGGCATGCGCATCACCGATGCGGCGACGCTGGAGTGCGTGATCGATGCGGTTGGCCAACTGCGCATCGCCATCGAAGCACGGTTGTCCATGGACATGGCCTCGTCGCCGATGCAGGGCTCGCGCCTGCGGGTGGCCAGCGGCAATCTGGTCACTGCGCGGCCGATCGGCGTGCTCGAAGGTGTCGACTATCACCATACCGGTGAGGTGCGTCGGGTCGACCGCAAGGGCATCAATCGTCTGTTGGACGAACGCTCCATCGTGCTGTTGTCGCCATTGGGTTACTCGCCGACCGGCGAGATCTTCAACCTCGCCTGCGAAGATGTCGCGACCCGTGCGGCCATCGATCTGGGTGCAGACAAACTGCTGCTGTTCGGTGCCGAACTCGGTCTGCTGGATGAACATGGTCGTCTGGTTCGCGAGTTGCGTCCGCAACAAGTGCCGGCGCACCTGCAGCGCCTGGGCAGCAACTATCAGGCCGAGTTGCTGGATGCGGCCGCTGAGGCATGCCGGGGCGGCGTGGCGCGCAGTCATATCGTCAGCTACGCCGAAGACGGCGCACTGCTGACCGAACTGTTCACCCGTGACGGTGGCGGTACGCTGGTGGCCCAGGAGCAATTCGAGGTGGTACGCGAGGCGGCCATCGAGGACGTCGGCGGTTTGCTGGACTTGATCAGCCCGCTGGAAGAGCAGGGGATTCTGGTGCGCCGTTCCCGCGAGGTGCTGGAGCGCGAGATCGAGCAGTTCAGTGTGGTCGAGCGTGAAGGAATGATTATCGCCTGCGCGGCGCTGTATCAGATTGCCGATTCGGATGCGGGGGAGCTGGCGTGCCTGGCGGTGAACCCGGAGTACCGCCATGGCGGTCGCGGTGATGAATTGCTGGAGCGCATCGAAACCCGCGCCCGGGCTCAGGGCCTGAAAACCCTGTTCGTGCTCACCACCCGGACCGCCCACTGGTTCCGTGAACGGGGTTTTGTACCGAGCAGCGTCGATCGCCTGCCGTCGGCGCGGGCGTCGCTTTACAACTATCAGCGTAATTCGAAGATCTTCGAAAAAGCCCTCTGACTAAGTGGCTGTGATCGTTCCCACGCTCCGCGTGGGAATGCAACCCGGGACGCTCCGCGTTCCATCGAGAGCCGAACGCAGAGCGTCCAAAGAGGCATTCCCACGCAGAGCGTGGGAACGATCATCACTCAGTGACGTATTTGGCGCTGACATACGGCGAATAATCCGGCAGCACCGTTTCTACCTTCCCTTGCTCCCGCAAGAACTTCGCCATCTCTCCAATCGTCTTCGTCGTGCCGCCAACGCACCGCGGTCTGCTGCGCGGCGCTGACCACTTACGAACCGCGATCGAAACGACGCCAATCGACTTTATAGCCTATGGTTTCTCGAATCGCCGTCGGCTCGAGGGCCTTCGGTGGGGGTGTGACGCCGGTTTGATAGCCGAACGTGCGCGTCGTCGCCTGAGTGGAAAGAGAAAATATTAGCGATACACAAACTGTAACAAATTGACTAGATAGTGCGCGTTTAGCCATGATGGCGTCGCCTTTTCGATAGGGATTGACGCGTAAGGGATGTGCCAAAGCCAATGGGAATAAAAAAAGGCTGGTAAATACCCTTTAGGAATTAGCTGTTGGGCCAATGCCGGTATGTCCGGTTCGATGAGCCGCCGGCAGGGACTCAATATTCGACGTTAGACCTTGGTCGTAGACATACATGGTTACGATTGACTTGGTAGTCACGGTCTGGCGCTAATCGCGCATCTGTGGATCCAGGGCTCTCGACCCAAGACCAAAGAACACAAAAATTAGAAAACGAGAGGAGCGAAACATGAATAAGTCCACCTTAGCCCTGGCTGTGGCCGTGGGGGTTTTGGCGCAGCAGGCAGGCGCCGCGGGTTTCCTGGAAGACAGCAAGGCTTCCGTCAGTTCCCGGACCATGTATTACGACGCCGATGTCCGTGAAGGCGACAATAGAGCTGCAAACCGTCAGCGAGAAACCGCTGAGGGTCTCAAGTTCGATTACCTGTCCGGGTTCACCCAGGGTACCGTTGGTTTCGGTATCGACGCCCAGGCACTGGTCGGCATCCATCTGGATGGCGGCAGGGGTCATCACCCGCTCGGTAACAGCAACTCCTTCTTCCCGAGCGACGGCGACAGGTCCGCCGACGAGTGGAGTCGTCTGGATGGCAACGTCAAGGCGCGCTTCTCTAAGACCGAGGCACATTTGGGTGGCGCTTTGGCACCTAACTTGCCGATCCTGATCGCGAACGACAGCCGTGTGCTGCCGCAGACCTTTGACGGTGGCACCATCACCTCGAAGGAAATTGACAATGTGACCTTCAACTTGGGTCAACTGGAGCACGCGTCGGGTCGCGCCTCCTCCAACAGAACTGGCCTGGCAGTGGCTGGTGGTACTCAGGACAGCAACCAGTTCCGTTACGCCGGTGCTGACTGGAAAGTCACCAAAGACCTCACGCTGCAGTACTACTATGCGAACCTGGAAGACTACTACAAGCAGAACTTCCTCGGCCTGGTGCACGTCTACCCGATCGCCCCGAACCAGTCGTTCAAGACTGATATTCGTTATTTCGACAGCAGCTCCGATGGCAAGAACGGCGACGTCGGCTACCGCTTCAACAACAACAATGGCTACGCCAAGAATCCAGGCGAGGTCGATAACAAGACCTGGAGCGCGACGTTCACCTACACCCTGGGTGGCAGCGCGTTCCTGCTTGGTCATCAGCGTGTCAGCGATGACGGCGGCTTTGTCTTCTTGAACCAGGGCAGCCTGATCGATAGCAAAGGTCGTCCAGAAGGTGCTGGTGGCGCCAGCTTCTACTCGTTCACCGACGCCACCGTGGGCAGCTTTATCCGTGCCGGTGAAAACACCACGTACGGTCAGTACTCCTATGACTTCGCCTCACTGGGCGTGCCAGGTTTGAAAGCTTCGATTGCTTACCTGGATGGCCGAGACATCAAGGCAACCAACGGCGTGGGTAAAGACCTGAATGAGCACGAGACCGACGCGCGTATCGACTACGTGATTCAAACGGGTCCACTCAAAGGGTTTGGTACGACTCTGCGTCACGGTACTTACAGCGGTAATACCAGCACCGCTGACCAAGACCAGACCCGTCTGATCTTCAACTACACCTACAGCTTCCTGTAATAACCATTAGAAAAGAGCCTCGCCTGTTGGCGAGGCTTTTTTTGCGTTTTTTTTGATATTCAAAAAAAATAGCTTCAGTTGATTATTTATTCTTTTTTGTTTTTTACCCAAGTCTATAAAATGAATCCATCAGGTACTCATTGGCAGCAACACGAGTATCAGATTCAGCGCCCCCCGATTTTGAAGGTCAAGGAATTGGTTCATGAGCCGATACCTTGTGTTCCGGCATGTATATATCTAAATCGCATTAAAATTGCAGATATAGATCTTTTTGGTTTGGCATGCCGGCCAAAATCAAGGCGGCCTGACCACCCGGCGCTCATTGCGCATCTTTGGATCCGGGCACTCGACCCAGGACCAGGAACCCAGAATTAGAAATGAGAGGAGCGAAACAATGAACAAGTCCACCTTGGCCCTGGCTGTGGCCGTAGGGGTTTTGGCGCAGCAGGCAGGCGCCGCCGGTTTCATCGAAGACAGCAAGGCCACATTGGGGCTGCGCAACTTCTATATCAACACTGATAACCGTGATTCGGCAGCTAGAACTGCTTCCAATGTTCAGAGCAAAAACGAAGAGTGGGGCCAAGGCTTCGATCTGCGTTTCACCTCGGGCTACACCCAAGGCACCGTTGGCTTTGGTATTGATGCCATCGGCCTGTTGGGCGTCCGTCTGGATTCGGGTGGCGGCACCAACGGCGCAACTCCTACCTCTTACGGCGGCACTGTTTTCCCAAGTGAGTCCAACGGTAAAGCGGTTGATAACTTCTCCAGCCTGGGCCTGACTGCCAAAGCCAAGATTTCCCAGACCGAATTGAAGTTGGGTACCCTGCAGCCAAAACTGCCGGTGATCGTGACCAACGACGGTCGTCTGCTGCCGCAAACCTTCCAGGGCGGTCAGATCACCTCGAACGAAATCAAAGACCTGACGCTGGTCGGCGGTCAGATCGAGCATGCCAAGGGTCGTAACTCCAGCAACAACGAAGAGTTGTCGATCGCTGGTGYGAACACGCGCGGTGCTGGTTTCCGTGACAGCAACAAGTTCATCTACGGTGGCGGTGACTATAAAATCACCAAAGACCTGACTGCCCAGTACTACTACGGCAACCTGGAAGACTTCTACAAGCAACACTTCCTGGGCCTGGTTCACAACTGGTCGATCGGTCCTGGTGTGTTGAAGTCTGACTTGCGTTACTTCAACAGCTCCGATGACGGTGCCAACGGTCACGACTCGGCTTATTTCAGCTCCGGCAACTATCAGGGCTTCCGTGCCGGTCGCGGTAAAGTCGACAACAACCTGTATAGCGGCCTGTTCCTGTACTCCGTTGCCGGTCACACCTTCGGCGGGGGTTATCAGGTCAGCAATGGCAGCAGCGACTTCCCTTGGTTGAACCAGGGTGACGGCTCGTCGGCCTACATAATTACCGACAGCCAGATCGCCAAGTTCGCCCGTGCCGGCGAACGTACCTGGCAAGCTCGCTACTCGTATGACTTCGCCAAGGTTGGCCTGCCAGGCGCTACTGCCGGCATCGTTTACCTGCGTGGTGACAACATCGACACTATCGCCAACACCGCTGCTCACCCGGTATCCGGTAGTGGCCGTTCCGAGTGGGAACGCGACCTGACCCTGGCGTACGTAGTACAAGAAGGTCCGTTGAAAAACCTGGGCCTCACCTGGAAAAACGCCATGTGGCGCAACGACGTTCCGGGTCAGCGCGACCAGGACGAAAACCGTCTGATCGTCAGCTACTCGATCCCGCTGTTGTAATAGCGCTCGCGTAACCGACGAAAAAAAGCCCCGCCCGGCATCACGCCGGGCGGGGCTTTTGCGTTTTCAAGGCGGGCTCACCCCCGTAAACCCTCCTTGAAGTTCCCTTTTTGCAACAACTCAAGGCCTTCTCGAACCTTGGGATTGATGTTCGTCCCGATGGCGGGGCAGGTCCAGTGAACAGATCTTTAATATTCGTTTATGGTCTAAATAAATCAATATTTATTCTTTTTAATTCAATAAGAACACAGGCACAGTTGAGCTCAACAAGCACTCACCAGGAGCAGCACCATGAGCCTCAGACTTGGCGATATCGCCCCCGATTTCGAACAGGATTCCAGCGCCGGCACCGTCCGTTTCCATGAATGGCTGGGCGATAGCTGGGGCGTGCTGTTTTCCCACCCGGCGGACTTCACGCCGGTGTGCACCACCGAGCTGGGCTTCACCGCCAGGCTCAAGGATGAATTCGCCCAGCGTGGCGTCAAAGCCATTGCCCTGTCCGTGGACCCGGTGGATTCGCATCACAAGTGGATCGAGGACATCAACGAAACCCAGAACGCCATCGTCAACTTCCCGATCCTCGCCGATGCGGACCGTAAAGTGTCCGACCTTTACGACCTGATCCATCCGAATGCAAACGACACCCTGACTGTGCGCTCGTTGTTCGTGATCGATCCGAACAAGAAGATCCGGCTGACCATCACTTACCCGGCGAGTACCGGGCGTAACTTCAATGAGATTCTGCGGGTGATCGATTCGCTGCAGCTCACCGACAACTATAAGGTGGCCACCCCGGCCAACTGGCAGGACGGTGATGAGGTGGTGATCGTGCCATCGCTCAAGGATGAAGACGAAATCCAGCGACGTTTTCCCAAGGGTTATCGCGCGGTGAAACCGTACCTGCGCCTGACGCCCCAGCCGAATCGTTAACGTCAAAAGATCGTTCCCACGCAAAGCGTGGGAGCGATCATCTCTACCAAAGCAGGGGATTTTCAGGCCGTTTCGACGGCCTGTTTTTTTGTCCGGAAAAAGACAAACAGCATATTCACTTAAGATATAACCAAATGAATAAATATGATTTATAGATATATAAATCACCTGTTAAGGTCATTCCATCGATGCGAGATCGCAAGCTGCGAATCGCCAACACCGCTCAAGGAATTGTCTGAATGCTGGTCGTCTCACTCGGTGGCAGCCCCAGCCCACGCTCCCGTTCCGGAGTGTTGCTGGAGCGCTCCAAACGCTGGTTGCAAGAGCAAGGTGTGGAAGTGGTGAGTTACCAGGTACGGGACTTCCCGGCTGAAGATTTGCTGCATGCCCGTTTCGACAGCCCGAAGGTGATCGATCTGTTGCAACAGATTGATAACGCCGACGGTCTGCTCATCGCCACACCGGTTTACAAAGCCTCGTTCTCCGGCGCGTTGAAAACCGTACTGGATTTGCTGCCCGAACGCGCCCTGGCCCACAAAGTGGTTCTGCCAATGGCGACCGGCGGCAGCATCGCCCACATGCTGGCGGTGGATTACGCGCTCAAGCCAGTGCTGGCGGCGTTGAAGGCCCAGGAAATGCTCCACGGGATTTTCGCCGTAGACAGTCAGATCGCTTACGGCGAAGGCAGCGCCCAGGCGCAGTTGGCTCCCGAGCTTGCACAACGACTGAATGAATCGCTGGAGCTGTTCTACAGCGCCATGGCTCGCCGGCCCAAGCCGCTCGATCCGAACCTGTTGAACGAACGTTTGTTGAGTGCTCGCTGGAGCATTTAAGCCAGCCCTCAAGCAACATCTGAATTTGAAGTACTCGCCTTACTGGCCCGCTAACGGGCAAGCAGGTGCAGCCAAAACCCAACTGCAAAAAGGAGAGCGCCATGCGCCCTGTCATTTTGCGTCGTGGTCTGGTCGCTCTGTTTGCTGCGGCTGTGTCCTTCGGCGTTATTACTCAAGCCCAAGCCGAGACTTTGCGAATCGGCTATCAGAAGTACGGCACCCTGGTGCTGCTCAAAGCCAAAGGCACCCTGGAAAAACGCCTCGCCGCCCAAGGCGTGGACGTGCAATGGACGGAATTCCCCGGCGGCCCGCAACTGCTTGAAGGCTTGAACGTCGGCTCCATCGACTTCGGCGTCACCGGCGAAACGCCTCCGGTTTTCGCTCAGGCCGCGGGCGCCGATCTGCTCTACGTCGCTTATGAACCGCCAGCGCCCCACAGCGAAGCGATCCTGGTGCCGAAGGGCTCGCCGATCCAATCGGTGCAGGAACTCAAGGGCAAGAAAGTCGTGCTCAACAAAGGCTCCAACGTGCACTACCTGCTGGTGCGTGCGCTGGAAGACGCCGACCTCAAATACACCGACATCCAGACCGTGTTCCTGCCGCCCGCCGATGCCCGCGCCGCATTCGAGCGCGGCAGTGTCGATGCCTGGGTGATCTGGGATCCGTACCAGGCCGCCGCCGAACAGCAACTGCAAGCGCGCCCTTTGCGCGACGGCAAAGGCCTCGTCGACAACCATCAGTTCTATCTGGCGACCAAGCCTTACGCGCAGAAAAATCCTGAAGTGATCAAAACCCTGGTGGAAGAAGTGCGCGCGGTCGGTGAATGGTCCAAGGCCAATCCCGAGGACGTAACCCGACAGGTTTCGCCACTGCTCGGCCTGCCGGCGGACATCACCCTGACTTCGGTGAAGCGCCAGGGCTACGGCGCGCTGTTCCTGACCCCTGAGGTGGTCTCTGCCCAACAGAAAATCGCCGACAGCTTCTACCAGCTCAAGCTGATTCCCAAGCCCTTGAGCATCAAAGACGTGATCTGGACGCCACCGGCGGCCGTGGCCAAAGCGCAGTAATTCGATTCCCCAAGGAGACCACTCCATGAGCCTCAATATCTTCTGGTTCCTGCCTACCCACGGCGACGGCCATTACCTTGGCACCGCCGAGGGCGCTCGCGCCGTCGACCACGGTTACTTGCAACAAGTCGCGCAAGCGGCGGATCGTCTGGGTTTTGGCGGGGTGCTGATTCCCACCGGTCGCTCCTGCGAAGATTCGTGGCTGGTGGCCGCCTCGCTGATCCCGGTGACCCAGCGTTTGAAATTCCTCGTCGCCCTGCGCCCCGGGATCATTTCCCCGACGGTGGCGGCGCGTCAGGCCGCGACCCTGGATCGTCTGTCCGGCGGTCGTGCGCTGTTCAACCTGGTCACCGGTGGCGATCCGGAAGAACTGGCCGGCGACGGTTTGTTCCTCAGTCACGAAGAACGCTATCAGGCTTCGGTGGAATTCACTCGCATCTGGCGTCGGGTACTGGAAGGCGAAACCGTCGATTACGACGGCCAGCACATCAGCGTGAAGGGCGCCAAGTTGCTCTATCCGCCGATCCAGCAACCGCGTCCGCCGCTGTATTTCGGCGGCTCGTCGGAAGCGGCGCAGGATCTGGCGGCGGAGCAGGTCGAGATGGTCCTGACCTGGGGTGAGCCACCGGCCGCCGTTGCCGAGAAAATCGAACAGGTTCGCGCCAAAGCCGCGAAGCTCGGTCGCACCGTGCGCTTCGGTATTCGCCTGCATGTGATCGTTCGCGAAACCAACGCCGAGGCGTGGCAAGCGGCGGATCGACTGATCTCTCATCTGGACGATGACACCATTGCCCGCGCCCAGGCTTCTCTGGCGCGTTTCGATTCGGTCGGCCAGCAACGCATGGCCGCTTTGCATGGCGGTAGTCGCGACAACCTGGAAGTCAGTCCCAACCTCTGGGCCGGTGTCGGTCTGGTGCGCGGCGGGGCCGGTACGGCGCTGGTCGGCGATGGTCCGACCGTGGCCGCCAGGGTCAAGGAATACGCCGATCTGGGCATCGATACGTTCATCTTCTCCGGTTATCCACATCTGGAAGAATCCTACCGGGTGGCCGAGTTGCTGTTCCCGCACCTGGACATCGAGCGCCCGGAACTGCCGAAAAGCGCCGGTTACGTCAGCCCGTTCGGCGAGATGGTGGCCAACGACATTCTTCCCAAAGCTGCGTCCCAGAGCTGAGGCGTGGCCATGAAGAAAACTATCCACAGCCTCGCACCCTGGGTGTTGCCGATTCTGTTGCTGGCGGTATGGCAGTTGTCGGTGTCGGCGGGCTGGTTGTCGACGCGGATTCTGCCAGCGCCCATCGCGGTGATCGAAGCCGGTGTGAGCCTGTTCCGCAGCGGTGAAATCTGGACTCACCTGGCTATCAGCGGCTGGCGCGCGGCACTCGGGTTCGCCATCGGTGGCGGCATTGGCCTGGCGCTGGGCTTTATCACCGGCCTGTCGAAGTGGGGCGAGCGCCTGCTCGACAGTTCGGTGCAGATGATCCGCAACGTACCGCACCTGGCGCTGATTCCGCTGGTGATCCTGTGGTTCGGCATCGATGAGTCGGCGAAGATTTTCCTGGTGGCGTTGGGCACGTTGTTCCCGATCTACCTCAACACTTACCACGGCATCCGCAACGTCGATCCGGCGCTGGTGGAAATGTCCCGCAGTTACGGCCTGTCCGGTTTCAGCCTGTTCCGTCAGGTGATCCTGCCGGGTGCGCTGCCTTCGATTCTGGTCGGCGTGCGTTTTGCCCTGGGCTTCATGTGGCTGACCCTGATCGTCGCCGAAACCATCTCCGCCAGCGCCGGCATCGGCTACCTGGCGATGAATGCCCGGGAGTTCTTGCAGACCGACGTGGTAGTGCTGGCGATTCTTTTGTATGCCGTGCTCGGCAAACTCGCTGATCTCGCAGCCCGTGGACTTGAACGCGTGTGGCTGCGCTGGCATCCGGCCTATCAGGTTGCCAAGGGAGGTGCCGCATGACGGCTCAACAGCCTCCACGCCTGCTGCGCGGAATTCCGCTGGCAGTGCGCAAGCTGCAAAAGACCTTCGGTTCGCGGCAAGTGCTGCGTGAAATCGACCTGCACATTCCTGCCGGGCAGTTTGTGGCGGTGGTCGGGCGCAGCGGTTGCGGCAAAAGCACCTTGCTGCGCTTGCTCGCCGGTCTCGACAAGCCCACGGCTGGCGAGTTGTTCGCCGGTTCCGCACCGCTGAGTGATGCCCGGGAAGACACCCGGCTGATGTTCCAGGAAGCGCGGTTGCTGCCGTGGAAGAAGGTCATCGACAACGTCGGCCTCGGGCTCAAGGGCAACTGGCGGCCGCAAGCACTGGAAGCGTTGGAGTCGGTCGGCCTGGCGGACCGCGCCAACGAATGGCCGGCGGCGCTGTCCGGTGGCCAGAAGCAACGAGTGGCCCTGGCCCGCGCGCTGATCCATCAACCGCGCCTGCTGTTACTCGACGAACCGCTGGGGGCACTGGATGCCCTGACCCGTATTGAAATGCAGCAACTGATTGAACGGCTCTGGCAGAAGCACGGTTTCACCGTGTTGCTGGTGACCCACGACGTCAGTGAGGCGGTGGCGATTGCCGATCGGGTGATTCTGATTGAAGAGGGCGAAGTCGGCCTCGACCTGGCAGTGGAATTGCCGCGCCCTCGGGTTCGCGGCTCCCATCGGCTGGCGGCGCTGGAAACCGAAGTGCTCAACCGCGTGCTGTCGGTACCCGGCCAACCGCCGGAACCGGAACCTGTTTCACCATTGCCCACGCAATTGCGCTGGGCTCAATAACTTAAAGATTCATCCAACGACAGGAATCAACATCATGACTATCAAAGCCATCAACGTTCGTAACCAGTTCAAAGGCTCGATCAAGGAAATCGTGCTCGGCGACGTCCTCTCGGAAATCGACGTGCAGACTGCCTCCGGCATCGTCACTTCGGTGATTACCACGCGCTCGGTGAAAGAGCTGGAACTGGTGGTCGGCAGCGAAGTGATCGCGTTTGTGAAATCCACCGAGGTGTCGATCGCCAAGTTGTAAGTGCGTGCGCCAACAACAACCCCGGAGGGTGTGAGCCCTTCGGGGTTTTTTATGCGTGCAGTTGTGGTGGTGGTGTATTCGAAGGCCGCGATCTTTTAAAGCGCTACGCGCTTGGGCAGGTACGGCGGTAAATACAGCCCAAGGTAGGCATCAAACACCCGCATCCCTTCCTCAGCCATGCGCGGTGTGATTTGCCCGTGCTGCTGCACCGAGCGCGCATACACTCGATCCCCCAGCTCCATGGCCAGGGCAAACACATCGACGTCTGTCGGCAGCCTTGGCAGTTCGAAGTGGTGGTCGAACAGTTTGTGCATCAGGTCGCCGAGTTCGATGTCGTGCTGGCGGTCAGCCTGGGTGACTTCGGTCAGGCCGTGCTGGGCGAGGATCAACTGGCGGGCAGCGGCGTCTTCGTCGTAGATGTCGAGCATGCGTTGTTCCACCAGTCGCGACAAATCGCGCCAGCCGTTAAGGGCGTGGTGGTCGATGGGCGCTTGCAGGCAAGCACGGAACGCGGCGTGGACGTCGGCGGTCAGGGCTTCGAGCAGGGCTGGGACGCTGGCGAAAAAGTGGTAGACGGAGGAGGGCGGGATCTCTGCGCGTTCAGCGACGCTGTAGATCGACAGACTGGCCACGCCCTCGGCGGCCAGCAGCGTGCGGGCGGCATCGAGTATCGAATCGATCCGGGCCTGGCTGCGTGCGCGGGGTTTGCGTGGGGTGGCGAGTCGGGTCATTGAAGTCTCCTGCAGGGCAGCAGGCATTGTACGCAGAGCGAGCAGATGTTCCATATCTTCTGTGGCGAGGGAGCTTGCTCCCGTTGGGTCGCGAAGCGGCCCCCAAACCGGTCAATGCGGTGTGCCTGGCAGGACCGTGTCGCCGGTTAAAGGGAGTCCTTCGGCCTGGAGCGCCAGCCCGGTCCAGCGGGAGCAAGCTCCCTCGCCACAGGTTTGATGTCGACCATAAAAAAACGCCGCAGACGTTAAAGCCGGCGGCGTTGTTTTTACGGCAACCGCTTACACGGTATGCAGGTACCAGTTGTATTCGAGGTCGGAGATGGAGTGTTCGAACTCCTCCAGCTCGCTCTCTTTACAGGCGACGAAGATATCGATGTATTTCGGATCGATGTACTTGGCCATGACTTCGCTGTCGTCCAGCTCGCGCAGTGCATCGCGCAGGTTGTTCGGCAGGCTTTGCTCGTTCTGCTCGTAGCTGTTGCCTTCCACGGGCGCGCCCGGCTCGATCTTGTTGACCAGACCGTGGTGCACGCCGGCCAGGACCGAGGCCATCAGCAGGTACGGGTTGGCATCGGCACCCGCCACACGGTGTTCAATGCGCACGGCATCGGAGGAACCGGTCGGTACGCGGATCGCCACGGTGCGGTTGTCCAGACCCCAGCACGGCGAGTTCGGCACGTAGAACTGTGCGCCGAAACGACGGTAGGAGTTGACGTTCGGGCAGAGGAAAGCCATCTGCGCCGGCAGGGTCTCGAGCACACCGCCGATCGCGTGACGCAGTGCGGCGTTCTGCTCGGGATCCTCGCTGGCAAAAATGTTTTTGCCATCTTTATCAAGAATCGAGATGTGGACGTGCAGACCATTACCCGCCTGGCCTGGATAAGGCTTGGCCATGAAGGTGGTGTCCATCTCATGGTCGTAGGCGATGTTTTTGATCAGGCGCTTGAGCAGGACCGCATAGTCGCAGGCCTTGATCGGGTCGGCCACGTGGTGCAGGTTCACTTCGAACTGCGCCGGGGCACTTTCCTTGACGATCGCGTCGGCAGGAATGCCTTGCTCTTTCGCACCTTCCAGAATGTCCTGGAGGCAGTCGACGTATTCGTCGAGGTCGTCGATCAGGTAGACCTGGGTCGAATGCGGGCGTTTGCCGGAGATCGGCGAGCGTGGCGGTTGCGGGCGACCGTTCACGTTTTCCTGGTCGATCAGGTAGAACTCCAGTTCGAACGCGGCGCAGATGGTCAGCCCCATCTCGTCAAACTTGGAAACGACCTGACGCAGGACTTCGCGTGGATCGGCGAAAAATGGGTCACCTTCGAGTTCGTGCATGGTCATCAGCAGTTGCGCGGTCGGGCGCTTCTGCCAGGGCTCATTGCACAGGGTGTCGGGGATTGGATAGCAGATTCGGTCAGCATCGCCGATGTCCAGGCCCAGGCCGGTGCTTTCCACCGTCGAGCCATTGATATCCAGAGCAAATAGAGAGGCCGGCAGGTTGATGCCTTTCTCGTAAACCTTGTGGAGGCTGGTGCGTTCGATGCGCTTGCCGCGCACCACACCATTCATATCCGCAATCAGAAGGTCAACGTACAGAACCTCAGGATGTTCCTTAAGGAACGCGTTCGCTTCGTTAAGCTGAACGGCACGCGGGGGTACCGACATGATGCAACACCTTTGTTGTTAAAAATATCAATCATTGATCTTTTCAGATTCCAGTCAACCCGAACGGCATGCCGAAGTCAAGCGAGGCCTTTTTTGCCCTAAAAAAGCGCTCGCAAGGCTTTTTTGAGGCACTTTGGGGCGTATTTCTGTCTTATGACGTCTTGGCGCCCGCGGGCTTGAGCGGGCCGTGTTGTATTTTTTACGGGGGTGTTGTGTAAAAAAATGAACAAGGCTAAGCTCGATTCAAACCCATAACAGCAATAATACCGGGGTGTTTCATGTCTCGCCTGCCGTTAATCGGCGTCACCGCCTGCTCAAAGCAGATCGGTCTGCATGCTTATCACATCAGTGGCGACAAATACGTACGCGCCGTGGCTTCAGCTGCCAAAGGCCTGCCGTTGATTCTTCCATCCCTGGCGGATCGACTGGCGCCGTCCGATATTCTGGACGCCCTGGACGGCATTCTCTTTACAGGCTCTCCTTCTAATATAGAACCGTTTCACTATAGCGGCCCGGCCAGCGCGCCAGGTACTGCCCATGATTCTGCACGCGATGCCACCACTCTCCCGCTGATCCGCGCCGCTGTCGAGGCCGGCGTTCCCGTGCTCGGTATCTGCCGCGGCTTCCAGGAAATGAATGTGGCGTTCGGTGGCAGCCTGCATCAGAAGGTCCACGAGGCCGGTCCCTTCATGGACCACCGTGAAGATGACAGCCTGCCGCTCGAAGGGCAGTACGCCCCCAGTCACCCGGTGCACGTCCAGCCGGGTGGTGTACTTGCGGGGCTGGGCCTGGCGAGCGACATTCAAGTCAACTCGATTCATGGTCAGGGCGTCGAGCGGCTGGCGCCGGGCCTTCGTGTGGAAGCTGTGGCGCCCGATGGGCTGATCGAAGCGGTCTCTGTGATCGGAGGCAAGGCTTTTGCTTTGGGCGTGCAATGGCATCCCGAATGGCAGGTAAGCTTGAATCCTGACTACCTTGCGATTTTCCAGGCATTTGGCGATGCCTGCCGCAAGCACGCATTACAACGCGACGCCGATGCGTCAAACGACGCCTGACTTATAAAAGTCAGGAAACTCAAGCCTAAGAGGCATTTATGGGTAACAACCTCGACCAGCTCACCGATTGGTTGAAAGACCACAAGATCACAGAAGTCGAATGCATGATTGGCGACCTGACCGGCATCACCCGGGGCAAGATCTCGCCGACCAACAAGTTCATCGCCGAAAAAGGCATGCGCCTGCCCGAAAGCGTTCTGTTGCAGACCGTGACCGGCGACTATGTCGAAGACGACATCTATTACGAACTGCTCGACCCGGCCGACATCGACATGATCTGCCGCCCCGACCAGAACGCCGTGTTCCTGGTGCCCTGGGCCATCGAGCCCACCGCCATCGTGATCCACGACACCTACGACAAGCAGGGCAATCCGATCGAGCTGTCGCCGCGCAACGTGCTCAAGAAGGTGCTGAAACTCTATGCCGACCACGGCTGGCAGCCGATCGTGGCGCCGGAAATGGAGTTCTACCTCACCAAGCGCAGTGATGACCCGGACTACCCGTTGCAACCGCCGATTGGCCGTTCCGGTCGTCCGGAAACCGGTCGCCAGTCGTTCTCCATTGAAGCGGCGAACGAATTCGACCCGTTGTTCGAAGACGTCTACGACTGGTGCGAACTGCAGGAGCTGGACCTCGACACGCTGATCCACGAGGACGGCACCGCGCAGATGGAAATCAACTTCCGTCATGGCGATGCCCTGTCCCTGGCCGACCAGATTCTGGTGTTCAAGCGCACCATGCGTGAAGCCGCGCTCAAGCACAATGTGGCCGCGACTTTCATGGCCAAACCCATGACCGGCGAGCCGGGCAGTGCCATGCATTTGCACCAGAGCATCATCGACATCGAAACCGGCAAAAACGTCTTCTCCAATGAAGACGGGACCATGAGCCAGCTGTTCCTCCATCACATCGGCGGTTTGCAGAAATTCATCCCTGAGTTGCTGCCGCTGTTCGCGCCCAACGTCAATTCGTTCCGCCGCTTCCTGCCGGATACCTCGGCACCGGTGAACGTGGAGTGGGGCGAAGAGAACCGCACCGTAGGCCTGCGGGTTCCGGATGCCGGGCCGCAGAACCGTCGGGTGGAAAACCGTCTGCCGGGTGCCGACGCCAACCCTTACCTGGCCATCGCCGCCAGCCTGTTGTGCGGCCTGATCGGCATGCTCGAAGGGCATAACCCGAGTGCCCCGGTGGTGGGACGTGGTTACGAGCGGCGCAATCTGCGCCTGCCGTTAACCATCGAAGACGCGCTCGATCGCATGGAAAACAGCAAGACCATCGAAAAGTATCTGGGCAAGAAATTCATCACAGGCTACGTCGCGGTCAAGCGGGCCGAGCATGAAAACTTCAAGCGCGTGATCAGTTCGTGGGAGCGGGAGTTCCTGCTCTTCGCCGTCTGATGCGCCGGGCGCGACAAGGGGGCGTGATTGCCCTCTGACGTCGCGCCGTCACTGCAATCCAAGGAGAATTCGCATGACCAGCAACAACCCGCAAACCCGTGCATGGCAAACCCTGAGCAACGATCACCACCTGGCCCCGTTCAGCGACTTCAAGCAGCTGAAAGAGAAAGGCCCGCGGATCATCACCAATGCCAAGGGTGTTTATCTGTGGGACAGCGAAGGCAACAAGATCCTCGACGGCATGGCTGGTCTGTGGTGCGTCGCGATCGGCTATGGTCGCGATGAGCTGGCCGATGCCGCCGCCAAGCAAATGCGCGAACTGCCTTATTACAACCTGTTCTTCCAGACCGCTCACCCGCCGGTGCTGGAGCTGGCCAAGGTCATCGCCGACATCGCGCCTGAAGGCATGAATCATGTGTTCTTCACCGGTTCCGGTTCCGAAGGCAACGACACCATGCTGCGGATGGTTCGCCACTACTGGGCGATCAAGGGCCAGCCGAAGAAGAAAGTCATCATCAGTCGCAAGAACGGCTATCACGGCTCCACCGTGGCCGGCGCGAGCCTGGGTGGCATGACCTATATGCACGAGCAGGGCGACTTGCCGATCCCGGGCATTGTCCACATCGCCCAGCCGTACTGGTTCGGCGAAGGCGGTGACATGACGCCGCAAGAGTTCGGTATCTGGGCGGCCAATCAGCTGGAAGAGAAGATTCTGGAAATCGGCGTCGACAACGTCGGTGCCTTCATTGCCGAGCCGATCCAGGGCGCCGGCGGCGTGATCATTCCGCCAGACAGCTACTGGCCGCGCATCAAGGAAATCCTCGCCAAGTACGACATCCTGTTCGTGGCCGACGAGGTGATCTGCGGTTTCGGTCGTACCGGTGAGTGGTTCGGTACCGATTTCTACGACCTCAAGCCTCACATGATGACCATCGCCAAAGGTCTGACGTCCGGCTACATCCCGATGGGTGGCCTGATCGTGCACGACGATGTGGTCGAGGTGCTCAACGAAGGTGGTGATTTCAACCACGGTTTCACCTATTCCGGGCACCCGGTGGCCGCTGCGGTGGCGCTGGAAAACATCCGCATCCTGCGCGATGAAAAAATTGTCGAGCACGTGCGGACAGAAACGGCACCTTATTTGCAGAAGCGTCTACGGGAACTGAACGATCATCCGTTGGTGGGGGAAGTGCGCGGGGTCGGTCTGTTGGGGGCTATCGAGCTGGTTCAGGACAAGGCCACTCGCAAACGATACGAAGGCAAGGGCGTCGGCATGATCTGTCGGCAGTTCTGCTTTGACAACGGCCTGATCATGCGCGCCGTTGGCGACACCATGATCATTGCTCCGCCACTGGTGATCACACCGGCTGAAATCGACGAGTTGGTGACCAAGGCGCGCAAGTGCCTGGACCTGACCCTGAGTGCGTTGCAGGGCTAAGTGCTAGGCTCTGAGCGAGGTGCAATGTCTGCACTTCGCTCAGTGCAAACAAAGGATGGGGCTTTCCTTGAAAGCCTGCCTTGGATCTTGCCAGACTAACGGTTGTTCGGATGCCCTGTAACAGGCTGCTGAGCACGTGGTTAAAAAGAAAAACTGGAGCATTACCCATGAAGGCATTAGGTATGAAGATAACTGGCAAGACCCTCCTCGCCATGTCCCTGATGGGCGTGATGGCGGGCGCCGTTCAGGCCGACGATAAAGTGCTGCACGTGTACAACTGGTCCGATTACATCGCACCGGACACCATCGCGAACTTCGAGAAAGAGTCCGGGATCAAGGTGGTGTACGACGTATTCGACAGCAACGAAACCCTGGAAGCCAAGTTGCTGGCAGGCAAGTCCGGTTACGACGTTGTCGTACCGTCGAACAACTTCCTCGCCAAGCAAATCAAGGCCGGTGTTTACCGGGAGCTGGACAAGTCCAAGTTGTCCAACTACGGCAACCTGAACAAATCACTGCTTAAAGCGGTTTCCGTCAGCGACCCGGACAACAAACACGCCTTCCCTTACATGTGGGGCTCGATCGGGATCGGTTACAACCCCGAGAAGGTCAAGGCAGCACTGGGCGTCGACACGATCGATTCCTGGGACACCCTGCTCAAGCCGGAGAACATCGCCAAGCTCAAGAGCTGCGGTGTGAGCTTCCTGGATTCGCCTACCGAAATGCTGCCGGTCGCCCTGCATTACCTGGGTCTGCCAACCGACAGCCAGAAGAAAGAAGACATCAAGAAAGCCGAGGATCTGTTCCTCAAGATTCGTCCTTCGATCACCTACTTCCACTCATCGAAGTACATCTCGGACCTGGCCAACGGCAACATCTGCGTAGCCGTCGGCTATTCGGGTGACGTCCAGCAAGCCAAGTCCCGCGCTGCCGAAGCCGGTGACAAGGTGAAAGTCAGCTACGCCATTCCAAAAGAAGGCGCGGGCAGCTTCTACGACATGGTCGCAATCCCCAAGGATGCGGAAAACGTCGAGGGCGCCTACAAGTTCATGAACTACCTGCTGCAACCGAAAGTAATGGCTGACATTACCAACGCCGTGCGTTTCCCTAACGGTAATGCTGAAGCCACCCAGTATGTGAGCAAGGACATCACATCGGATCCGGGCATCTATCCGACTCCTGAAGTACAGGCCAAGCTGTATGCGATCGCTGATTTGCCAGCCGCCACCCAGCGTGAGCTGACCCGCAGCTGGACCAAGATCAAGTCCGGTAAATAAGTAATAAACCTTGTAGCAGCTGCCGAAGGCTGCGTTGAGGTCCGAAGGACCTCCGCTTTTCGACAGCACAACGGCTTCGCAGTTGAACGCAGCCTGCGGCAGCTGCTACAGGATCTTCATAAAGTTTGCTGGAACGGTTTTTCGAGGGTAAGTTGCGCGCCGGTTTTGTTGTCAGGCAGCCATGGCTGTCATGTAGCGCGGGGCAACTTGGGCCCAACTAATTTTAGAGGACCTCCACTTGCCTGTTTTTTCTTTGTTGCGCAATGTCCTGCTGGTCGGCGCCGGACTGACGCTTGCCGTCAGTGCCCAGGCCACCGGCACGGTGCATATTTATAACTGGTCGGACTACATCGGTGAGACCACTCTGGCCGACTTCCAGAAAGACGCCGGTATCAAGCCGATTTACGACGTATTCGATTCCAACGAAACCCTGGAAGGCAAATTGCTGGCCGGGCGTACCGGTTACGACGTGGTCGTGCCGTCCAACCATTTCCTTGGCAAGCAGATCAAGGCCGGTGCTTTCCAGAAGCTCGACAAGTCTAAGCTAGGCAACTATTCCAACCTCGACCCGGTGTTGCTCAAGCGCCTGGAGCAGAACGATCCGGGTAACCAATATGCCGTGCCGTATCTGTGGGGCACCAATGGCATCGGTTACAACGTCGACAAGATCAAGGCTGTGCTGGGCCTCGACAAGATCGATTCCTGGGATGTGGTGTTCGAGCCGCAAAACATCAAGAAACTGCACAGCTGCGGCGTCGCGTTCCTCGACTCCGCCGATGAAATGATGCCCACGGTCCTTAACTACATGGGCCTGAACGCCAATAGCACCAACCCCGAAGACTACAAAAAGGCCGAGGCTAAATTGCTGGCGGTGCGACCTTATGTGACGTACTTCCACTCATCCAAATACATCGCGGACCTGGCCAACGGCGATATCTGCGTTGCGATCGGTTTTTCCGGCGACATTTTCCAGGCCAAGGCACGCGCGGCTGAAGCCGGTAAAGGCATGAACATCGCCTACTCGATTCCAAAAGAGGGCGGCGCGCTCTGGTTCGACATGCTGGCGATCCCCAAGGATGCGGCCAACGTCAAGGAAGCCCACGCCTTCATCAACTATTTGCTCAAGCCTGAGGTGATCGCCAAGGTCAGCGATGCCGTGGGCTACGCCAACCCAAACCCTGGGTCGGACAAACTGATGGAACAATCCATACGCACTGACGCGTCGGTTTATCCGCCGCAAGCGGTCCTCGACAAGATGTACGTGTCCATCGAGTTACCGCCGAACATTCAACGTTTGATGACGCGCAGCTGGACCAAGGTCAAGTCGGGCAAATAGCGTCAAACTATCCAGGTTCGCCACATTGAGCGAACTGCAAATTCTGTTGGGAGTTTCGTAAATGGCAGTTGCCTCCGGCGCCTATAAGAAAGCCCTCGAGGGCGACCAATCACCTAAACAGGTGTTGGTCAAAATCGACCGGGTCACCAAAAAGTTCGACGAGACGATTGCCGTGGACGACGTGTCCCTGGAAATCAAGAAAGGCGAAATCTTCGCCTTGCTCGGCGGCTCGGGTTCGGGCAAATCCACCTTGCTGCGGATGCTGGCAGGTTTCGAACGGCCCACGGAGGGGCGCATTTTCCTCGATGGCGTAGACATCACTGACATGCCGCCGTACGAGCGGCCGATCAACATGATGTTCCAGTCCTACGCCTTGTTCCCGCACATGACCGTGGCGCAGAACATCGCCTTCGGCCTCAAGCAGGACAAGATCCCGACGGCCGAGGTCGATGCCCGCGTGGCCGAAATGCTCAAGCTGGTGCAGATGAGCGAGTACGCCAAGCGCAAACCGCATCAGTTGTCCGGTGGTCAGCGTCAGCGCGTGGCCCTGGCGCGTTCGTTGGCCAAGCGGCCGAAGCTGTTGTTGCTCGACGAGCCGATGGGCGCGCTGGACAAGAAGCTGCGCTCGCAGATGCAGCTGGAACTGGTCGAGATCATCGAGCGGGTCGGCGTAACCTGCGTCATGGTGACCCACGACCAGGAAGAGGCCATGACCATGGCCGAGCGCATCGCGATCATGCACCTGGGCTGGATCGCCCAGATCGGCAGCCCGATCGATATCTACGAAACCCCGACCAGCCGGCTGGTCTGCGAATTCATCGGCAACGTCAACATCTTCGAAGGCGAAGTGGTGGATGACGCCGAGGGCCATGCACTGATCACCTGCAAGGATCTGGACCGCAACATTTACGTGGGTCACGGCATCAGCACCTCGGTGCAGGACAAGTCCGTTACCTATGCGATCCGTCCGGAAAAACTGCTGGTGACGGCCGACATGCCGACCTGCGAACACAACTGGTCCAGCGGCAAGGTGCACGACATCGCCTACCTCGGCGGCCATTCGGTGTTCTACGTCGAACTGCCGAGCGGCAAGCTGGTGCAGTCCTTCGTCGCCAACGCCGAGCGCCGTGGCCAGCGCCCGACCTGGGGTGACCAGGTTTACGTGTGGTGGGAAGACGACAGCGGCGTGGTACTTCGCTCATGAACATGCGCAAACTCAAACGCCGGCTCAATCGAATAATTCCCGGTGGCCGTCAGCTGGTCATCGGGGTTCCGTTCATCTGGCTGTTCATGTTCTTCATGCTGCCGTTCTTCATCGTCCTGAAGATCAGCTTCGCTGAAGCCGACGTGGCCATTCCGCCGTACACCGAGATCTACACCTTCGTTGACCAGAAACTGCAGGTGCTGCTCAACCTGGCCAACTACGCGATGCTGGGCGATGACGAGTTGTACATCGCCGCTTACCTCGGCTCGCTGAAGATGGCGCTGTTCAGCACCATCCTCTGCCTGCTGATCGGCTACCCGATGGCCTATGGCATTGCCACCGCCCGCAAAGAGCTGCAAACGGTGCTGGTGCTGCTGATCATGATGCCGACCTGGACCGCGATCCTGATCCGCGTGTACGCGTGGATGGGCATCCTCAGCAACAACGGTCTGCTCAACGGTTTCCTGATGAGCATGGGCTGGATCGACGAGCCGCTGCAGATCCTCAATACCAACCTGGCAGTCTATATCGGGGTGGTTTACTCCTATCTGCCGTTCATGATCCTGCCGCTCTACGCCAACCTGGTGAAACACGATCACAGCCTGCTGGAAGCCGCATCGGACCTGGGTTCGAGCAACTTCAACAGCTTCTGGAAGATCACCGTGCCGCTGTCGAAAAACGGAATTATCGCAGGCTGCATGCTGGTGTTCATCCCGGTGGTGGGGGAGTTCGTGATCCCGGAACTGCTCGGCGGTCCGGAAACCCTGATGATCGGCAAGGTGCTCTGGCAAGAGTTCTTCAACAACCGCGACTGGCCGGTGGCGTCTGCCCTGGCGGTGGTGATGCTGGCAATCCTGATTGTGCCGATCATCCTGTTCAACCGTAGTCAGGCCAAGGAAATGGAGGGTAAAGAATGAAGCGCTTCCGTTTCTCGAACCTGATGCTGGTGCTGGGTCTGCTGTTCATCTACGCGCCAATGCTGATTCTGGTGATCTACTCGTTCAACGCCTCGAAACTGGTGACGGTGTGGGGCGGCTGGTCGGTGAAGTGGTACGTCGGCCTGCTCGACAACACGCAACTGATGGGCTCGGTGGTGCGCTCGCTGGAAATCGCCTGCTACACGGCGATTGCCGCAGTGGCACTCGGCACTTTGGCGGCGTTCGTGCTGACCCGCATCACCCGCTTCAAGGGCCGCACACTGTTTGGCGGTTTGGTCACCGCACCGCTGGTGATGCCGGAAGTGATCACCGGTCTGTCGCTGTTGCTGCTGTTCGTGGCCATGGCGCAGATGATCGGCTGGCCGCAGGAGCGCGGCATCGTCACCATCTGGATCGCTCACACCACATTCTGTGCAGCCTATGTGGCGGTGGTGGTGTCGGCGCGCTTGCGTGAGCTGGACCTGTCGATCGAAGAAGCGGCCATGGACCTCGGTGCGCGGCCATGGAAAGTGTTCTTCCTGATCACCATCCCGATGATCGCGCCGTCACTGGCGGCCGGCGGCATGATGTCGTTCGCCTTGTCGCTGGATGATTTGGTGTTGGCGAGCTTTGTGTCGGGGCCAGGCTCCACGACCCTGCCGATGGAAGTGTTCTCGGCGGTGCGCCTGGGCGTGAAGCCTGAGATCAACGCCGTGGCCAGCCTGATTCTGCTGGCGGTGTCGCTGGTGACCTTCCTGGTCTGGTTCTTCAGCCGTCGCGCCGAAGAAAGCCGCAAGCGTGCGATCCAGCAAGCCATCGAGGAAGCGGCTGCCGACTCCTGGAAGCAACCGGACGTACGTCGGGCGCAGGCACCGGAAGCGGCTTAAAACTGCTGCAGATCAAAAGATCGCAACCTGCGGCAGCTCTTACAGTGGAATGTGAATCCCGTAGGAGCTGCCGCAGGCTGCGATCTTTTGACTTTATGGCCCAGAATTTTGCGGCGAAGGCGTCAGCCCGGCCAGCAAAAATCTACCGCGCCGGCAACAGCTTCAAGGTGCTGCGGGTATTGGCCATCACTTCTTCCTCATTGAAATTCGCCTGGTAATAAACCCCTTCGATATACGCCTCGGCCTGATCGGCATAGTGGCTGTCGAACGGCGCGCCGCTCTGGCCCACCGGGTTGATGGTCAGGCTATGGGCCGGGTCGGCGAAGTCGATCAGCCGCCGGGTCGACGGGCCGTAGGTCACGGGCCACGGCGCCGGGCCGATCTTGGCCGAGAGGTTGTTCGGCACTTCGTGGGTGCCGGGTGCCGCGAATGGGCCAACGTTGAAAATCTGGTCCAGGGGCTTTTGCATCCCCAGTGGATGGCCGTGGGTCAGGGTGTGCGCCTTGCCCCACTGCCATTGCGCGGAGTCGGCGCCAAGGGTGGTTTTGAGATGAGCCATGCTCGCTTGCCAAGCCACCTTGACCGTATCGGCGCGGGTTTCCTTGCCAGGGGTGTTGCGGTTGTCCCACCACGGCGAATCGGCGGAGGCCGCCAGACGCGGCAGCGCGGCATCGATCACCCGGGTCGGGAGCAGCGTTTCGAAGAAGTCATTGCCCAGTTCATCGCGCAGCGCCGCGTCGGCGAGGTTGAACAGGAACTGGTTGAACAGGGTGGCGCTGATGGAGTCCAGCGGGTAATCGCCGCTCCACTGCGCCAGTTGCTCCACCAGTTTGAGTTCGGTCGGGTCGCTCACCACTTCACGCAGTACCGGCAGCAAAGGTGCCAGCAAGCGCGGTCCGTAGGCGGTGGTGGTACCCAGTTGCAGCTTCTGGTTGGCCGCGTTGTCCCACTTCACGTTCTTGTCGCTGAGCTGGCGATTGAGCTGCTGCCCGCGATCGGCGAGGTTGTAGTAACCAGGAATTTCCATGCCGGTCGGCGACACCGGTTGGAAGTTGGCCGAGACGATGTAGCCCCGCGCCGGGTTTTCTTCCTGCGGGTTGGCACCGAACGGGTAAAAACCTTCCTTGTCCGCTTGAGGGGTGCTGCCGTCGAGGATGAAACCGGGCTTCACCCCGGCCGGACGCTTGGGCAGCAGCGCCGAGGCCCACCAGCCGATGTCGCCCTTGGCGTTGGCGTAGACGATGTTCAACCCTGGAGCCTGAACCTTGGCGGCCGCGGCGCGGGCCTTGGCCAGGGTGTCGGCGCGATTGAGCTGGTAGAAGCCGTCAAGGATCGGATTCGGGGTTTCGAGGAACGCCCACCACATGGCAACCGGCGTCTTGCCGGCGGCAGTGCCAAGCGCATCGTTGACGATCGGGCCATGGGGCGACTGGCGCAGCGTCAATGTGACCGGTGACTGGCCTTTCACGGCGATCTGTTGTTCGGTGGTGACCATGTCCACCCACTTGCCGCGATACCAGACCTGGTTCGGGTTGTCCGGGTTGACCTTCTCGGCGATCAGGTCCAGATCGTCGTTCTGAAACATCGTCAGGCTCCAGCCGAAGTCCAGGTTGTGGCCGAGAAATGCAAACGGCACCAGCGCCTGATGGTAGCCATACAGCTCGAAGCCTGGCGCCGACAGGTGCGCCTCGTACCACACTGACGGCACCGAGAAGCGTATGTGCGGGTCACCGGCCAGCAACGGCTTGCCGCTTTTACTGCGGTTGCCGGAAATCACCCAGGCATTGCTGCCTTCGAATTGCGGCAGGCCGTGGTCGGCCAGAGCCTGCTCACTCAGGCGGGCAAGGGCGTTCAGGTCTTTCCAGTCACTGGCGGCGAGGACGGGCGCAGGGCTGGCGCGCCTTTTGGCCAGTACGCCGTTGGGTTGCCAGTCGAGGTCGAAGATGTTCAGGTACTCGGCACCCAGTTGGTCGCGCACGTAAGTCAGCAAGGGCTCGGTGCGAAACGCCGCGGCAAAGCTGTAGGCCATGTAGCCGGCGATGCTGATGCTGTCTTCGGCGGTGAAAGGGCGCTTGGGGATTCCAAGCACGTCGAACTCTACTGGCGCGGCGTGGCTGTCCTGATATTGATTGATGCCGTCCAGATAGGCTTGCAGGGCTTTCCACGCCGGCGACTGACGATCCAGCGCGGCCACGTAACTGTCAGCACGTTCGCGGATACGCAGGCTGCGAAACAGTTTGTCGGTGTCGAGCAGTTTCGGGCCGAGGACTTCGGCCAGCTCACCACGGGCCAGACGCCGCACGGCTTCCATCTGGAATAGTCGGTCCTGGGCCTGCACGTAGCCGAGGGCGCGGTAGAGGTCGGTTTCGTTTTCGGCGCGGATATGCGGCACGCCGCGCTCGTCGTAGCGCACGGTCACTGAACCTTGCAGATGCTGCAACGCCACCTGGCCCTGGCGCGTCGGTTGCTTGCTGTACACGTACCAGCCGCCCCCGGCGACGAGCGCGACGATCAGCAAGGCAAGTACGGTCAGGACGCGTTTCATGGTGGCTCCTTGTTCTTTCGGGATTGCCGCCCGTGTGGGCTGCAAACGTGTAGCACAGACCTCCTGTGCCGGGCATCGCGGTCCTGGAAAAGTCAGGAATGCCTTACTTCGCCTTCGCAGGCCACGGGCAGTAGCAACCCACCGCCAGCGTGTGAGTGGCGTTCACCGCCCGGCCTGCGTTCAGCGCTTGCAGGATGGGCTCGATAAAGCTGTTGCTCGAATTGCAGGTCAGGCCTTCGCTGTACGGGCCGAAATATGCCAGCTTGCCGTCGCGGTCCCAGATCGCCACTGCCGGACTGGCAGGGATCTGTTCGGAGCCAGGCAGGGCCGCGAGGGTTTTCAGGCGGCTCAAGGTGCCGGGCAACTGGCCGTGGCTGCCGGGCTTTTGTACCGTATAGAACTCGACGCCCTGCGGTACATATTGCTCAACCAGTTCAGTCAGGTGTTGTTGGTTGCCGACATTGCACGGGCAGGCCGGGTCCCAGAAGTGCACCAGGCGAATGGCGCCGGGGCCGGCGAGTTCGTCGGGCAGGCGCAACGGGTCGCCGGAGAACACGGCGGTGTGCGAACTGAAGGCTCGCAGGTAGCGTCCCTGAAACCAGTCGTAAGCGGCCCACAGTACACTGGCACACACAAGGGCGAGCAGGCTGGCAAGCAGTGTGGTGCGATAGGCCGGGCGCATGGGTTTCAATCCTCGAAGGTCGGCTAGCTTGCCATGCTTGCCGCGACAGATGAATATCGCAGGCCCATAAAGTCTGTTTCGCGCTCTGGAATAGCCCATGTCTGCCACTTTCGACCCCGATCATTTGCGTGCCGGCCTGCGGCCATTGGCCGAGTGGCAGCCGCTGTCGACGGAGGCCATGGCCTATCAGCGTTTTTACGGGCTGGATTTTCCACAGCGAACCCTGCGCCGTGGCTTGGGGCGTTTCGAGATCGATGGCTATGAAGTGGTCAGCCAGCTCTGGTGGCCCGAGCGGGCGAAGGCGACGCTGTTTCTATTTCACGGCTTCTACGATCACACCGGGCTCTACCGGCATGTGATCGAGTGGGCGCTGGACCAGGATTTTGCCGTGATTGCCTGTGACCTGCCGGGGCATGGCTTGTCCAGTGGCGAACGGGCGAGTATCAAGGACTTCGCCGAGTACCAGAGCGCCCTGCAAGGCCTGCTGGCCGAGGCGCAGTCGTTGGGCCTTCCGCAGCCCTGGCACTTGTGCGGGCAAAGCACCGGCGGGGCGATTGTGATCGACCATGTACTCAATCAAGGTGCGAGCAGCCCGGCCCAGGGGCAAGTGATTCTGCTGTCGCCCTTGGTGCGGCCGCGAGCCTGGGGCTGGTCGCGACTCAGTTATTACCTGCTCAAGCCGTTTGTCAAAGGCATCGCCCGGCGCTTCAGCGAGAATTCCAACGACCCTGACTTCCTCGCGTTCCTGCAGGCCGATCCGCTGCAACCGCTGCGTCTGCCAACGGCCTGGGTCGGTGCGCTGGGACGGTGGATCAAGCGTATCGAAGCAGCACCGAGCAGCCCGCGGCGGCCGCTGATCGTGCAGGGGCAGGCGGACATGACCGTGGATTGGGAGCACAACCTTGAAGTGTTACGAGGCAAGTTCGATCGACCCCAGGTGTTGATGCTGCCTGAGGCGCGGCATCATCTGGCGAATGAGTCGCCGGGGCTGCGGCAAGAGTATTTCGGGTTTTTGACCAAGCGCATGAGTCGGGATCGGCGGTGACATTTCGACAGTCATCGCGGGCCATTCCACAGACGCCAAAAATTACTGGGTCAGGCTGGACGTGCTTTGCCCCACCGCCAACCCCGCCCGAATCGCCGCCAATGCCGCTTGGTAATAAGCCTTGCCTTCAGCGGACTCGGCAAAGGTCGAAAACTCTTCCAGTTCGTCATCCGACAGGTCGCGATAGACATACAGCAGCGTGTTATTCAGGTCGGCGCCGATCTGCTCCATCAGGCGCTGGCGCTGACCGTTCAACATGCCCTGAGCCTGACCGTTGCCGAGCAGGCCGGGGATCATCGAACTCAGGCTGTCGGCCGCGACGCCTGCGATCGCCAGGCTGACTTCAGCGCCGGCCTCGCGGGCGGGCAGGGCCTGGGCCAGGTGGCCGATGATCAGTTGACGGGTATCGCTGGCCTGCATTTTCGGCAAGCCCTTGGCGTTTTTCGCCAATTGATCGCGACGGGTCGCCAGCAGTTCGGCGGCGACGATTTTCTTGCCCAGGGGCGATTGAAAGAAGGTCAGCGCAGGTTTCGGGTCGGCGAGCTTCTTGCGCAGTTGCGCTTCGGCGCGCTGGTCCATGGCCTTGGGGGCGAATCGCTGATTACTGTTGTCGACCAGGGCCTGGAACACTGCCGGTGGCAAGCTGTTCTGATAGCGCTGCTGAGCGGCCGAGAGAGCATCGTTGAAATGCGCGCGTTGTTCTGGCCAACCGGCGACCTTGTACAACTGGTCGTGGCCGTCCGCCCAGGCGGGCAAAACGCAGAACATCAACAGTGAGAAAAGCAAGCGACGCATAGGGGCTCCTGTCAGCAGGCGACTATTCTCCGTGCGGCATTCGTACTTGTCGAGAATTCGTATCAGGTTGAGTGCCTTATCCGACCAATCCTCCGCTGCGTGGCTCTGTCGGAATTGCGGGCACAGGAATACTATGCGCGCCATGCACATACCCTCTGATCATCCACTGCTGTTACGTATCGTCGACGACCTGGCCGAACACGGCTGGTCGCAGCAGAATATTTTCCTGCCCCTGGACCTGACCCGGGCGCTGGCGGCCGAGTGTCGTAAACGTGCCGCCGAGGGTGAACTCGCCCCGGCCGCCGTGGGGCGCGGGGCGTTTTCGGAGATTCGCGAGGGCATTCGCGGCGACCATATCCAGTGGCTCGAACCTGGCCAGGCCGAGTCCTGCGACAGCTACCTGGGGTTGATGGACAGCCTGCGTGAGGCGATGAATCGTGGTTTGTTCCTGGGCCTGGAAGATTTCGAAAGCCATTTCGCCCTGTACCCGCCAGGCGCCTTCTACCTCAAGCATGTCGACCGTTTCCGTGACGACGACCGGCGCATGGTCTCGGCGGTGATCTACCTCAACGACGCCTGGCTGCCCGAGCATGGCGGTCAGTTGCGCATGTACCTGGACGAAGGCGTCGAACACGATGTGGTGCCCACCGGCGGATGCCTGGTGGTGTTCCTGTCGGGCGACGTGCCCCACGAAGTCCTGCCCGCGACCCGAGAACGCCTGTCGTTGACGGGCTGGTTCCGCCGTCGTGGCAACGAGCCGTTCTGATCATGCAAAAGATTCTGGTAAGCCGCTGTTTGCTCGGTCACCGCGTCCGTTACGACGGCGGGGCCAGCGGGCCGTTCGATCTGTTGGAGCAGTGGATTGCCGAAGGCCGGGTGGTGCCGTTGTGTCCGGAAGTCGCCGGCGGGTTGCCGACACCCAGGGCTGCGGCAGAAATTCCCGGCGGGCAGGGCGGTGAAGTGCTTGATGGCCTTGCATCGGTCATCACCACAGAGGGCGAGGATGTCAGTGCCGAGTTTCTGTCGGGGGCTTGGCAGGCGCTGGAGCTGGTGCAACAGCACGGCATCCGGATTGCGGTGCTCAAGGCCAACAGCCCGTCTTGCGGCAATCTGCTGACCTATGACGGGACGTTCAGTGGCGTGAAGGTCAGCGGTGAGGGCGTGACCGCCGCGCTGCTCAAGCGCCATGGTGTGCAAGTCTTCAGCGAACGGGAGTTGCCGCAAGCGGCTCAGGCCCTGGCAACCCTGAAGTAACAGCCCACAGGGTTAATCATTCGCCCGAATCAAGGTTTCGGCGCCGCACCCGCATCTGCCCCAAACCACTTCTGCTCCAGGGCCTCCAGCCGGCCATCGGCCTTGATCCGCTGCAAGGCGTTTTCCAGGCTGGCATGGAACGCCGGGTTACCCTTCTGAAACGGAATGGCCAGGCTTGCGGCCGGGGCGGCTTTCGGCTTTTCCTCCGTCAGCGACTGCACCAACAGGATGGAGTGCGGTTGCACTTCTTTCTGCGCGATCAATTGCGCGTTGGTGTGAATGTAAGGTTCGCTGAAGTCGAAACGATCCTTCAGATCCGGGGTCAGTGCTATGTGATTGATGGCAACGTCGTATTTGCCGCTTTCGACGCCGGTCATCAGATCGTCGGAATCGGTGACGACGAAGTCGGCCCGTACATCCAGCTCATTGGCCAGCAGTTGACCCAGCTCGACCTCGAACCCGGTCAGTTTGCCGTCATCCTTGAAATTGAAGGGCGGTGTATTAGCCTCAAGAGCAATGCGCAATTCGCCGCGGTCGTTTACATCGTCCATCAGTTCGGCATGAGCCAAAGGGCTCAAAAGGGGTAGCAGGCAGATCAGGCCAGGCAAAAAGCGCATGGTCACTCCTTTGAATTCATTTATCGCGACGCGCTGTTCAGGCTCGCTTTGCTATGGTTATTGAGTGCCTTCGACAACGAATGGCCGTTAAGTTGTTCACGGTCGAGCGAATTTTACGGAAAAACTGGAGAAGAGAATGAAAAGCTTTATGTCACGAGCAGCATTGGCTGGTGTGCTGATGGGTGTTTCGGTGCTGGCCGGTGCCGCCACCCCGGCTCCGAAGGGGGCAGAAGTGTTCATCGTATCTCCTGCGGACGGAGCCACGGTCGCGCAAACCTTTACCGTGAGTTTCGGCGTCAAGGAAGTCGCGCTGGCACCAGCGGGCGATGTCACCAAAAATACTGGCCATCACCATTTGCTGATCGATGTCGACAAACTACCAGCCGCCGGTGCTCCGATTCCAAACGATGCCAATCATATGCACTTCGGCAAAGCGCAGACTCACGCTGAAATCAAACTGGCACCGGGCAAGCACACGTTGCAGCTTGAATTGGGTGACAGCGGTCACATGCCGTTCGATCCGCCGATCGTTTCGAAGAAAATCACTGTCAACGTCAAGTGACGTTCTCGCGCGCATGAAAAAGGGAGACCCGAGGGTCTCCCTTTTTTGTCGCTCAAGTCGCGATCAGAACAGCACGCGGCAACGAATGGTGCCGTTGATGTGCTGCAGCTTCTCTTGCGCCATTTCCGAGTAATCGGCATCGACGTCGATCACGACGTAGCCGACTTTCTCGTTGGTCTGCAGGAACTGACCGGAAATGTTGATGCCGTTTTCGGCGAAGACCTTGTTGATCTCGCTCATCACACCCGGAATGTTCTCGTGGATGTGCAGCAGGCGGTGCTTGCCAGGGTGAGCCGGCAGGGCCACTTCCGGGAAGTTCACGGACGATACCGACGTACCGTTGTCGCTGTACTTGACCAGTTTTTCCGCCACTTCCAGGCCGATGTTGGCCTGCGCTTCAGCGGTGGAACCACCGATGTGCGGGGTCAGGATCACGTTGTCCAGGCCACGCAGCGGGCTTTCGAACTCTTCTTCGTTGGAGCGTGGCTCCACCGGGAATACGTCGATGGCCGCGCCGATCAGGTGCTTGTCCTTGATTGCATCCGCCAGGGCGTCCAGTTCGACCACGGTGCCGCGCGCGGCGTTGATCAGGATGCCGCCCTTCTTGATGGCGCGGATTTCCTTCTCGCCGATCATCCACTGGGTGGCAGCGGTTTCCGGAACGTGCAGCGTGACGATGTCGGACATACCCAACAGCTCGTGCAGGTTGCCGACCTGGGTGGCGTTGCCCAGTGGCAGCTTGGTCACGGTGTCGTAGAAGTAAACCTGCATGCCCAGACCTTCAGCCAGGACCGACAGTTGAGTACCGATCGAGCCGTAACCGACGATACCCAGCTTTTTGCCACGGATTTCGAAGGAGTTGGCTGCGCTTTTGATCCAGCCGCCACGGTGGCAGGAAGCGTTCTTCTCAGGGATGCCGCGCAGCAACAGGATCGCCTCGGCCAGCACCAGCTCGGCAACGGAGCGAGTGTTGGAGTACGGTGCGTTGAATACCGCGATACCGCGTTCGCGAGCCGCGTTGAGGTCGACCTGGTTGGTGCCGATGCAGAAACAGCCGACAGCCACCAGTTTCTTCGCGTGATCGAAGATCTCTTCGGTCAGTTGAGTGCGGGAGCGAATGCCGATGAAGTGAGCATCAGCGATCTTTTCCTTCAGCTGGGCGTCCGGCAGAGAACCTGTGAGGTACTCGATGCTGGTGTAGCCCGCCGCCTTGAGGACGTCGACAGCCGATTGGTGGACGCCTTCGAGAAGAAGGAACTTGATCTTGCTCTTATCGAGAGAAGTCTTGCTCATCTGCGTAAACCTGTGTCCCGGAGAAAAAATGGCAGGGAAGGGAGCAGCCAGAGCTGACCCGGACGGCAGGAAAGCCGTCGCCGCAGAACAGCCTTTGGGCACTATCCTGCGGGGTCGGTATGCTAGCATATGCGACCTGCTAACACTCATTCTGCGACGTGAAGCGTACTCAGGATGACCATGAATTGTTCGAGAGTTCTGTCGATGACCAATCCTGCGCTGATTGATGAGCTGAAGACCCTGGTTGAGCCTGGCAAGGTGCTGACCGACGCCGACTCCCTGAATGCTTACGGCAAGGATTGGACCAAACATTTCGCCCCGGCCCCGACGGCCATCGTGTTCCCCAAGACCATCGAGCAGGTCCAGGCCATTGTCCGTTGGGCCAATGAACACAAGGTTGCGCTGGTGCCGTCCGGCGGTCGTACCGGGCTTTCTGCCGCAGCAGTGGCGGCCAATGGCGAAGTGGTCGTGTCCTTCGACTATATGAACCAGATTCTCGACCTGAACCTCACCGATCGCACCGTTGTTTGTCAGCCGGGCGTGGTTACCGAACAATTACAGAACAAGGCTGAAGAGCACGGTTTGTCCTATCCGGTGGACTTCGCTTCGGCAGGTTCCAGCCAGATTGGCGGCAATATCGGCACCAATGCCGGCGGGATCAAGGTTATTCGCTACGGCATGACCCGCAACTGGGTGGCTGGCATGAAAGTCGTCACCGGCAAGGGCGATCTGCTGGAACTGAACAAAGACCTGATCAAGAACGCCACCGGCTACGACCTGCGTCAGCTGTTTATCGGCGCCGAAGGCACACTGGGCTTTGTCGTCGAAGCCACCATGCGTCTGGACCGGGCGCCGAAAAACCTCACCGCGATGGTGCTCGGCACCGCCGATTTCGATTCGATCATGCCGGTATTGCACGCGTTCCAGAGCAAACTTGACCTGACTGCCTTCGAATTCTTCTCCGACAAAGCCCTGGCCAAGGTCATGGCACGCGGCGATGTGCCGGCGCCGTTCGAATCCGACTGCCCGTTCTATGCGTTGCTGGAATTTGAAGCGACCACTACCGATGTGGCCAATCATGCCCTGGAAACCTTCGAGCACTGCGTCGAGCAGGGCTGGGTGCTGGACGGTGTGATGAGCCAGAGCGAAACCCAGTTGCAGAACCTCTGGAAGCTGCGCGAGTACATCTCCGAAACCATTTCCCACTGGACGCCGTACAAAAACGACATTTCGGTCACTGTGTCGAAAGTCCCGGGGTTCCTGAAGGAAATCGACGCGATCGTCGGCGAACACTACCCGGACTTCGAAATCGTCTGGTTCGGCCACATCGGCGACGGCAACCTGCACTTGAACATCCTCAAGCCGGATAACCTGAGCAAGGACGAGTTCTTCGCCAAGTGCGCCACCGTCAACAAGTGGGTGTTCGAAACCGTCGAGAAGTACAACGGTTCGATTTCCGCCGAACATGGCGTAGGCATGACCAAACGTGATTACTTGACCTATAGCCGCTCACCGGTTGAGATCGAGTACATGAAAGCCGTCAAAGCGGTGTTCGACCCGAACGGCATCATGAACCCGGGCAAGATTTTCGCTGTTTGATTCTTCGAACTTTAAGAGCACGAAGCAGGAGTCGGTCAATGAGCTATCAGCACCAGTATGTCGATGGAACGCGTATTCATTTCCCGCTGGGGAAAGTGGTGTGCATCGGCCGCAACTACGCCGAACACGCCAAGGAGCTGGACAACCCGGTGCCCACCGAACCACTGCTGTTCATCAAGCCCGGCAGCTGCGTGGTGCCGCTGGAGGGCAGCTTCAGCATTCCGACCGAGCGCGGTTCGGTGCATTACGAAGCGGAAATCGCAGTGCTGATCGGCAAGCCATTGTCGACCAAGCCGAGCCGCGAAGAAGTGCTGGATGCTATCTCCGGCTTCGCCCCGGCCCTGGACCTGACCCTGCGCGACAAGCAGGCCGAGCTGAAAGCCAAGGGCCTGCCGTGGGAAATCGCCAAGTCCTTCGACGGTGCGGCGGTGATTGCGCCATTCGTGGCCGGCAGCACGTTTGCCGACCTGACCGACATCGGCATCCGCCTGACCATCAATGGCGAAGTCCGCCAGGATGGCAACAGCAAGGACATGCTCAATCCGATCGTGCCGATGATCCAGTACATGGCCGGCTGCTTCTCGCTGCAGGCCGGGGACGTGATCCTCACTGGCACGCCGGTGGGCGTTGGCCCGCTGAATGTCGGTGATGAACTGGTGCTCGAATTGCCGGGTGTCAGCCGCTTTACCAGTAGCGTTCTCTAAAAAGCAAAAGATCGCAGCCTGCCGCAGGCTGCGATCTTTTGATCTTGGCTGCCCACACAGGGCAATCCGGCCATTTCCCGTTTTTTTCACATTTTGTCTGGATAATTCCGGGGCTTATGGCGTCTGAGCCTGTCCCAATGTGCTATTACCCATAGCCTGAATTTCTGGAACGCATCCCTGAATGGCCATCGAATCGCTGCCCAAGCTGAAAACTGCCCGCCGCTCGCGTTTTGTCATGCGTTGGTATTCCTGGCTTTTACTGGTGGCGGTCGCTGCTTATGGCCTTGCGTTTGCGATGCATTGGGATGATCGCGGTGTGCTCTGGGTGAAGGAGCGCTTTGAAAGCCCCGCCGAACGAAAAGAGAGTGTCTGGCTGCCGGACTATCGGGCGGTGATCGACGCCAAACTGCTGCCGGGCATGGAGAAGGACGAAGCGTCGGACGTGTCTTACGACCCGCAGACCAAAACCCTGTTCTCCGTGATGGGCAAGAATCCGTTCCTGGTCGAGCTGACGTTGCAAGGCGACGTGTTGCGCAAAATGCCGCTGGTGGGGTGGAGCAACCCGGAAGGGGTGACGGTAATGGGCAATGGTTTGCTGGCGATTACCGATGAGCGCGAACACCTGCTCTCGATCGTCAAGGTCGATGCCGATACGCGCGAGCTGAACATCGCCAATTTCCCGAAATACGATCTTGGCCCCTCGAAAAACCAGAATAAAGGCTTCGAAGCCGTCGTCTGGGATGCACGCAATCAGCAACTGCTGCTGGGTGAAGAGCGTCCACCGGCGCTGTTCAGCTGGAAAAGCGATGGCAGCCAGATCTTGAAGGGTGACAAGCAAAAACTCTCCAGCGACGCATTGGATGTCCGTAACCTGTCGGCCCTGGCCATCGATCCGCGCACCGGCCACACCCTGGTGCTGTCCGCCGACTCTCACTTGTTGCTGGAACTGGACGAGAAGGGCGAGCAGGTCAGTTTCATGACCTTGCTCGGAGGGTTCAATGGCCTGAAGAAAACCATTCCCCGTGCCGAAGGCGTCACCATGGACGAAGCAGGCACGCTGTACATGGTGAGCGAGCCGAACCTGTTCTACCGCTTCGAAAAGCAACAGGTTCGGTAGTTGCGGTAGAAGGTCGCGGGCCATTAGGGTTTTAATTCAGGCAGCCGTGGTGTTTCATCCGCCCGTCCTGTTTCCGAGTTTGCCTGAATGCGTCGACTTGTCCGCCCCAAACCCCTGATGCTGATCCTGTCGGTCATTGCCCTGATCGTGTTGGTTGCCGTCGGCCAGTACCAGCGCCTGTTCGAGCGCAGCGGGTTCAATGTGCAGGCGCTATGGCGGCCGATGAATGCCCAATCCATTGGCCTGGACCAGTATCAGGTGGTGATCGAGGCGCGAGTCATTGACGGTCTGGACGACGATGTTTCAGCGCTGACCTTCGATCCCGTGCGCAAAAGCCTGTTCACGGTCACCCACAAAAACGCCGAGCTGATCGAATTGTCCCTGGAAGGCAAAATCCTGCGGCGTGTGGCGCTGGTCGGGTTCGGCGACCTGGAAGCAGTGGAGTTCATTAGCGCTGACACTTACGTGATCACCGATGAGCGTGAGCAACGGTTGATCAAGATTCATCTGCGCAAGGGCACGACGTTCCTCGATGCCGCGGACGCCGAGCAGATGACCCTGGGCGTGCACATGAGCGGCAACAAGGGTTTCGAGGGGTTGGCCTATGACTCGGTGGGCAAGCGCTTGTTCGTCGCCAAGGAGCGCGACCCGATGCTGATCTACGAAGTGCAGGGCTTTCCCCATTACAACCCGGAGAAGTCCTACGCGGTGCACGTGGTGAACAATCCCAAGCGCGATGCCGGAATGTTCGTGCGAGACCTGTCGAGCCTGCAATATGACGAGCGCAGCGGCCATTTGCTGGCACTGTCCGATGAGTCGCGGTTGATTCTTGAACTGGATGTGGACGGGCGACCGCTGAGCACCCTGTCACTGGGCAAGGGCCGTCAGGGATTGCACAAGCCTGTGCCGCAAGCAGAAGGCATTGCCATGGATGACGACGGCACCCTGTACCTCGTCAGCGAGCCGAACCTGTTCTACGTCTTCAAAAAACCGCCGCAACCCTGACCAACATCCCAAAAACCAAGTGTAGGAGCGAGCAAGCGTCGCTCCTACAGATGGCTAAGGCATCAAGCCTTGAGGGTTTTCACACCTTCGCTCGTGCCCAACAGCAGCAAGTCCGCCGGGCGGGCCGCGAACAAACCGTTGGTGACCACGCCGACGATGGCGTTGATCTGTGCTTCCAGCTCCACCGGGTTGGTGATCTGCATGTTGTGCACGTCAAGGATGATGTTGCCGTTATCGGTCAGCACACCTTCACGGTAAACCGGGTCGCCGCCTAGCTTCACCAGTTCGCGGGCCACGTGGCTGCGAGCCATCGGGATCACTTCCACCGGTAAAGGGAACGCACCGAGCACTGGCACCAGTTTGCTGGCGTCGGCGATGCAGATGAAGGTCTTGGCCACGGCCGCCACGATCTTCTCGCGGGTCAGGGCTGCACCGCCGCCTTTGATCAGGTGCAGGTGCTCGTCGCTTTCATCGGCGCCGTCGACGTAGAACTCCAGATCGCTGACGGTATTGAGCTCATACACCGGAATTCCGTGGCCCTTGAGACGCGCGGCGGTGGCTTCGGAACTGGCCACTGCGCCGTCAAACGCGCCTTTGTGCTTGGCCAGGGCGTCGATGAAGCAATTGGCAGTAGAGCCGGTGCCGACCCCGACGATGCTCTTGTCATCGAGTTTCGGGAGGATGAAGTCGACGGCGGCCTGAGCCACTGCCTGTTTGAGTTGATCCTGGGTCATGCGGGCTCCGAGGTGCCGAAGAGGGGGACGAAAGGCCGGCATTATAGGCCTCGCGATGTGGAAGGTCATTGCCCGATTGGCAGGTCAAAAGATCGCACCTGTAGGAGCTGCCGAAGGCTGCGATCTTTTCCTCTGACCCTAAAACCACCTGTTTAGTGTGGTCGCCCGCCCAAAAGCCGGGTTAGACTCCTTGGCCCTGCCCAACCCGTTCAGTGATGCTTCCGATGCTCGAACAGTACGTCAAAAAGATCCTCACCTCGCGCGTTTATGACGTTGCCGTAGAAACCCCATTGCAGACTGCTCGCCAGCTCTCCGAGCGGCTGGGCAACGAGATTTGGCTCAAGCGTGAAGACTTGCAGCCGGTGTTCTCGTTCAAGATTCGCGGCGCTTACAACAAGCTGACGCAACTGAGCGATGAAGAGCGCGCCCGTGGTGTGGTCACCGCTTCGGCGGGCAACCATGCGCAAGGCCTGGCCCTGGCAGCCAAAGTGCTGGGCGTGAAAGCGACCATCGTGATGCCCAAGACCACCCCTGAGATCAAGGTCGAAGGCGTGCGTTCGCGCGGCGGCAAAGTGGTACTGCATGGCGATTCGTTCCCGGAAGCCCTGGCCTACTCGCTGAAACTGGTCGACGAAAAAGGCTACGTCTACATTCACCCCTACGACGATCCCCACACCATTGCCGGGCAGGGCACGGTGGCCATGGAGATTCTGCGCCAGCACCCGGGGCGTCTGGATGCGATCTTCGTTCCGGTGGGCGGCGGCGGATTGATCGCCGGGATTGCGGCGTACGTGAAATACCTGCGTCCGGACATCAAGATCATCGGCGTCGAACCGGATGACTCCAACTGCCTGCAAGCTGCCATGGCGGCCGGCGAGCGCGTGGTGTTGCCGACCGTGGGCCTGTTTGCCGATGGCGTCGCAGTGGCGCAGATCGGCCAGCACACCTTCGATATCTGCAAAGACTACGTTGATGAAGTGATCACCGTCAGCACCGATGAAATCTGTGCGGCGATCAAGGATATCTACGACGATACCCGCTCGATCACTGAACCTGCCGGCGCCTTGGGCGTGGCCGGGATCAAGAAATACGTCGAGCAACGCGGCGTCACCGGGCACACCTTCGTGGCCATCGATTCCGGTGCCAACGTCAACTTCGACCGCCTGCGTCACGTTGCCGAGCGCGCCGAGCTGGGCGAGGGCCGCGAAGCCATCATCGCCGTGACCATCCCCGAGAAACCGGGCAGCTTCAAGGCGTTCTGCGAAGCCATCGGCAAGCGCCAGATCACCGAATTCAACTACCGCTACAACACCGGCAGCGAAGCGCACATCTTTGTCGGCGTGCAGACCCATCCGGAAAACGACCCGCGTAGTGCGCTGCTCGCCAGCCTGACCGAGCAGGGTTTCCCGGTACTCGACCTGACCGACAACGAATTGGCCAAGTTGCACATCCGCCACATGGTCGGCGGGCGTGCTGCCCAGGTGGTCGATGAGGTGGTGCTGCGCTTCGAGTTCCCGGAGCGTCCGGGTGCGTTGTTCAACTTCCTCAACAAGCTTGGTGGGCGCTGGAATATTTCGATGTTCCATTACCGCAACCACGGCGCGGCGGATGGCCGTGTGGTCGCGGGCCTGCAAGTGCCCCACGATGAGCGTCATCTGGTACCGGCGGCGCTGGAAGAAATCGGCTACCCGTACTGGGACGAAAGCGACAACCCGGCCTATCAGCTGTTTCTCGGCTGAGCGACTACGCTGATGGGCAGCCTATAAGGAAATCGAACAATGGAAACGTTAACCGCCCTCAAAGTCGCGCATGGCGTGGCGACGGTGCTGCTGTTGATCAGCGCACTGGGGCTGGCAATCTGGGTCTGGCGCGCTCGTCGTAACGGTGATACGACGGCGCCTGCGCGTACCTTGCAGCGACCGCAGGTGTTCATCTGGTTGTTGATGGGCCTGGCGCTGTTGAGCATGCCGATTACCGGCTGGTGGATGGTGCATCTGGTGGGCTGGCCGTTGGGGCAGACCTGGTTGCTGGCGTCCAGTGTGCTGTACACCGTGGCGGCGTTGGGTTGGTTCTGGCTGCTGGTGCGGCTCAATCGGCTGCGCAAGGCGCCGGCGGCGGGGAATGGGAAGTTTACGTTTGCGTTGGCGCTGTTCAGTTTTGTCTGCTTGATCGCCATTGCGGGATTGATGGGGGCCAAGCCGGTTTAAACCGAAAAGATCGCAGCCATCGGCAGCTCCTACAACGTTTTGCGTACACCTGTAGGAGCTGCCGAAGGCTGCGATCTTTTGCTGTTCAATCGCGTAACGAAATCACCGGCCAACCCCGCTTCTCGGCTTCGGCCCGCAGGTTCGGATCCGGATCGACCGCAATCGGGTTGGTCACTATCTCCAGCAACGCCAAGTCGTTCATTGAGTCGCTGTAGAAATAACTGTCTTCCAGGCTGTGGCCGGTTTCTTCCAGCCAACGATTCAACCGGGTCACCTTGCCTTCACGGAAGCACGGGATGTCGGTGCTACGTCCGCTGTACCGGCCGTCGATCATTTCGCATTCGGTGGCGATCAGGGTTTCAACGCCTAAACGCGTGGCAATCGGCCCGGTCACAAATCGGTTGGTGGCGGTGATGATCACCAGCTTATCGCCGGCCTCACGGTGTTGGGCCAACAGTTCGAGGCCCTTGGGCAGCACGAGCGGTTCGATGCAGTCGCGCATGTAATCCAGGTGCCATTGATCCAGTGTCGTCATTTCGGTGCGACCGAGGACTTCCAGGCAGAAGTTCAGGTACGCATCGTTATCCAGCTTGCCGGCCAGGTAATCCTGATAGAACTCGTCGTTGCGCGCCTTGTAGGCGACGGCGTCGAGGAAGCCGCGTTCGCACAGATAATCGCCCCAGGCGTGGTCACTGTCGCCGCCCAGAAGCGTGTTGTCCAAGTCGAATAAAGCCAGCCGCATTGCAGTTACTCGCTGAAAAGTCTGTAGAAAGGTCTCCAGAATACGGACTTTTCACAAGAGTGCACATAAGGTAGGTCGGCTCGTTGCTGCTTTCACAACCTTTGTGGAACAATGCGGCGACATGCGTTTGCGAGGTTGTTGCCGTGATCGACCCCGATGGTTTCCGCCCCAATGTCGGGATCATTCTGACGAATGATGCTGGCCAGGTGCTATGGGCTCGCCGAATCAATCAAGATGCCTGGCAGTTTCCACAGGGCGGGATCAACCCCCAGGAGACGCCGGAAGACGCCTTGTACCGCGAGTTGAACGAAGAAGTGGGCCTGGAGCGCGAAGATGTTGAAATTCTCGCCTGCACCCGGGGCTGGTTGCGTTATCGTTTGCCGCAACGTCTGGTCAGAACGCACAGCCAACCGCTGTGCATCGGCCAGAAACAGAAATGGTTTCTCCTGCGCCTGATCTCCAACGAGCAGAGGGTGCGGATGGATTTGACCGGTAAACCGGAATTCGATGGCTGGCGCTGGGTCAGCTATTGGTATCCGTTGGGCCAGGTGGTGACATTCAAGCGCGAGGTGTATCGACGCGCTCTCAAAGAGCTTGCCCCGCGCCTTTTAGCGCGCGACTGACGACGGAGTTCGACCCCGAGCCATGCTCAATACGCTGCGCAAGATCGTCCAGGAAGTTAACTCCGCCAAGGATCTCAAGGCGGCGTTGGGGATTATTGTGTTGCGCGTCAAAGAGGCCATGGGCAGCCAGGTCTGCTCGGTCTACCTGCTTGATCCAGAGACCAACCGCTTCGTGCTGATGGCCACCGAGGGCTTGAACAAGCGCTCGATCGGCAAAGTCAGCATGGCACCCAACGAAGGTCTGGTCGGCCTGGTCGGCACGCGTGAAGAACCCCTGAACCTTGAAAACGCCGCGGATCACCCGCGCTACCGTTACTTCGCCGAGACCGGTGAAGAGCGCTACGCGTCGTTCCTCGGGGCGCCGATCATTCACCACCGCCGCGTCGTCGGCGTGTTGGTCATTCAACAAAAGGAACGCCGCCAGTTCGATGAAGGTGAAGAAGCCTTCCTCGTGACCATGAGCGCGCAGCTCGCCGGCGTTATCGCCCACGCCGAGGCCACCGGTTCGATCCGTGGCCTGGGCCGTCAGGGCAAAGGTATTCAGGAAGCAAAGTTCGTCGGCGTACCGGGTTCGCCGGGCGCGGCGGTCGGCACCGCGGTCGTCATGCTGCCGCCGGCCGATCTGGACGTGGTGCCGGACAAGACCATCACCGACATCGATGCAGAACTTGGGCTGTTCAAGACGGCCATCGAAGGCGTGCGTGCCGACATGCGTGCCTTGTCCGCCAAGTTGGCAACCCAGCTGCGACCTGAAGAGCGGGCGCTGTTCGACGTCTACCTGATGATGCTCGACGATGCCTCGCTCGGCAGCGAAGTCACCACCGTGATCAAGACCGGTCAGTGGGCCCAGGGCGCGTTGCGTCAGGTGGTTACCGATCACGTCAACCGTTTCGAACTGATGGACGACGCCTACCTGCGCGAGCGGGCCTCGGACGTCAAGGACCTCGGCCGCCGTTTGCTCGCCTACTTGCAGGAAGAGCGGCAGCAGACGCTGGTCTACCCCGACAACACCATTCTGGTCAGCGAAGAACTGACGCCGGCGATGCTCGGCGAGGTGCCGGAAGGCAAGCTGGTCGGCCTGGTGTCGGTACTCGGTTCCGGCAACTCCCACGTGGCGATCCTGGCGCGCGCCATGGGTATTCCGACGGTGATGGGCCTGGTCGACCTGCCGTACTCCAAGGTCGACGGCATCCAGATGATCGTCGACGGCTACCACGGCGAGGTCTACACCAACCCGAGTGACGTGCTGCGCAAGCAGTTCGCCGACGTGGTCGAGGAAGAGAAACAACTGGCCCTCGGGCTGGATGCATTGCGCGACCTGCCGTGCGTAACGGTCGATGGTCACCGCATGCCGTTGTGGGTCAACACCGGCCTGCTGGCGGACGTGGCGCGGGCGCAGAAGCGCGGTGCCGAGGGTGTGGGTCTGTACCGCACCGAAGTGCCGTTCATGATCAACCAGCGTTTCCCGAGCGAAAAGGAACAACTGGCGATCTATCGCGAGCAACTCGCCGCGTTCCATCCGCAACCGGTGACCATGCGTAGCCTGGACATTGGCGGTGACAAGGCGCTGTCGTACTTCCCGATCAAGGAAGACAACCCGTTCCTCGGCTGGCGCGGCATTCGCGTGACCCTCGACCACCCGGAAATCTTCCTGGTGCAGACCCGCGCCATGCTCAAGGCCAGCGAAGGCTTGAACAACCTGCGTATTCTGCTGCCGATGATTTCCGGCACCCATGAACTGGAAGAAGCCTTGCACCTGATCCACCGGGCCTGGGGCGAAGTCCGCGACGAAGGCACCGACGTGCCGATGCCGCCGGTTGGCGTGATGATCGAGATTCCGGCGGCGGTGTATCAGACCAAGGAACTGGCGCGGCAGGTGGACTTCCTGTCGGTCGGCTCCAACGACCTGACCCAGTACCTGCTGGCCGTGGACCGAAACAACCCACGGGTGGCCGACCTCTACGACTACCTGCACCCGGCGGTGCTGCAAGCCTTGCAGAGCGTGGTGCGTGATGCCCATGCCGAAGGCAAACCGGTGAGTATCTGCGGCGAAATGGCCGGTGACCCGGCGGCGGCGGTGCTGTTGATGGCAATGGGCTTCGACAGCCTGTCGATGAACGCCACCAACTTGCCGAAAGTGAAGTGGATGCTGCGTCAGATCAACCTGAGCAAGGCCAAGGAACTGCTCGCGGAGCTGATGACCATCGACAACCCGCAAGTTATCCACAGCTCGCTGCAGTTGGCGCTGAAGAACCTAGGGTTGGCGCGGATGATTAATCCGGCTTCGGTTAAAACGCTCTAAAACGCTGAGGGCCTCTTCGCGGGCAAGCCTCGCTCCTTGTATGTTGGCCGAACACCCGGCGAGAGCAGCTAAGCTCCTCGGTGTTGTCTCAAAGATGTGTTTCTGGGGGAGGCCGACCGCTCCTGAAGGCAGGACTTGCTCCTGACCTTGTCTGTAGAGAGGCTCCCCCGCCTCATTGCCCACCACGAAGAGTATCGAGAAGCCGACAAGTCGGACTTCGCATTACAAGGTTGCAGCGGCATGAAGTTCGAGGTCAGGGGAACCAGGAGCCATCTTCAC